>JASBTS010000224.1 GCA_030148305.1 Allomuricauda sp.
ATGTACCCACACTTTAAGTGTGGGTTTTGCATATTAGGGCAAAATTGATGCGGGAATTTCTTTATTAAAATAATTACCTTAGGGGGCCTATACCAACAGCATGGAAGAAGATCTTATTGGAACATTCAGCAACTATTTTGAACCGCCCTTGATCGAGGAAATCCTACAAGTGGGAAAATTGATGGAGGTCCCAGCAGGGGAAACCATCATGGATATTGGGCAGTATATCCGCAGTATACCCTTGTTGCTATCCGGGGCCATAAAAGTATTACGGGAAGATGAGGAGGGGGATGAGCTGCTCCTGTATTATTTGGAACAAGGCGAAACGTGTTCGGTGACCATGGCCTGCTGCATGGGTCACACCAAGAGCGAGATCAGGGCCATAACCGAAACCGATGTTAGGATCATCATGGTCCCCGTTCAAAAGATGGAAGAATGGATGGCCAAATATCAAGGTTGGCGCAATTATGTGTTCGATAGTTATCACAACCGATTGAACGAGTTGTTGCAGACCGTGGACAGTATCGCCTTCAAGAACTTGGATCAAAGGCTGGTGGAGTATCTTAAAAAGAAAGTGGAGGTGACCAACGACAATAAGATCAGGAGTACCCACCAAGAAATTGCCTATGATTTGCATACATCAAGGGTCGTGGTTTCCCGGCTATTGAAAAAGCTGGAAAAAATGAAAAGGCTCAAATTGCATAGAAGCTATATCCATGTCCTAGATCTGTAATTGTGCCCTTTGTTACTGTGGGCTGCCATTAGGCACTATATTTTTGCGCAAAACCAATCAGATGCTCAAAAGGTATTTTCCTTTTTTATCATGGATCCACAATTATGACCGTTCGTTGTTGTATGGTGATCTCATTGCAGGAATTACCGTGGGAATCATGCTCGTGCCACAGGGAATGGCCTATGCCATGATCGCCGGTATGCCGCCCATTTATGGGTTATATGCTTCTCTGATACCACCCTTTATTTATGCTTTAACGGGGACATCTAGGCAATTGGCGGTAGGCCCAGTAGCCATGGATTCCTTGTTGGTTGCAGCAGGCGTTGGGGCACTACATCTAGCCGGAATTGAGGATTATATAGCGGCCATACTCTTTTTAACCCTGCTCATAGGGAGCGTTCAACTTTTGTTGGGAATATTGAAGATGGGTTTTTTTGTCAATTTTTTGTCAAAACCCGTAATCAGTGGTTTTACTTCGGCAGCAGCCATACTTATTGGTCTGGGGCAGCTTAAACATATATTGGGAACCGATTTCGAACAATCGAGTAAGATTCATCTACTGATCGGAAATATCGTGGGCAGTTTGGGAGAAATCAATCCATATACCTTGATTTTTGGCGTTTTGGCCGCTCTTGTTATCCTTATACTGAATAGGGTAAGTAAAAAGATCCCCACCCCTTTGTTGATGGTTGTGTTGGGTATTTTGATCGTTTCCATATTCGGTCTGGATACATTGGGAATACGTGTTGTGGGCGAGATACCAAAGGGATTGCCAGCATTTCAGCCCCCGCCCATTTTATGGGATAGGATCGGCCAATTGCTTCCCATAGCTATTACCGTGGCCCTTTTCGGGTTTATGGAATCCATTTCAATAGCCAAAACGGTGGAAGAAAGACATCCAGAATATGAACTCGATGCCAATCAAGAGCTTAGGGCGTTGGGTATGTCCAATATATTGGGGTCGTTTTTCCATTCTTTTTCCGTTTCGGGAAGTTTTTCAAGGACCGCTGTCAATGATCAATCTGGAGCAAAAACAGGAATGTCCCTTATTTTCAGTGCCCTATTGGTGGCCGGGGTTTTACTTTTTTTGACCCCCTTGTTCCATAATCTGCCCACAGTGGTGTTGGGCGCCATCATTATCGTA
Source organism: Allomuricauda sp. (assembly GCA_030148305.1). Lineage (GTDB taxonomy): Bacteria > Bacteroidota > Bacteroidia > Flavobacteriales > Flavobacteriaceae > Flagellimonas. The sequence goes on from JASBTS010000224.1 coordinate 1,878, forward strand.
TCCGTTTTTGGGTTGATAGACCTCAAATATCCAATGGTGCTTTGGAAAAATAGAAAAGATGAGTTTCTGCTTTTGGTGGCCACTTTCTTGATGACCTTATTTATTGGATTGATAGAAGGTATCCTTTTGGGGGTATTGCTTTCTCTCTTGTTGCTGGTCTATCGTATTTCCAATCCTCATATTGCCATTTTGGGAAGAATAAAGGGAACCAATTATTTCAGGAATATCGACCGATTTTCGGATGAGGTAGAAATTGATCCGGATAAGCTGATCTTAAGGTTTGATGCCCAACTGTATTTTGGTAACAAGGATTATTTCAAAAAACAATTGTACAGGCAAATAGAAAAGAAAGGAATTGGATTAAAAGTTATATTACTGAACGCCGAGGCGATCAATTACATAGATAGCAGTGCCACAGTCATGTTGGAGCGCATCATACTCGATCTCAGGGCAAAGGGAATCAAATTCCTTATTGCTGGGGCCATAGGCCCAACGAGGGACATTTTGTACAGTAGCGGCCTGATCGATGTTTTAGGGGAAGAAAATCTCTTTGTACAAACCTTCGAAGCCGTGGATGGTTGTTTCGACCAAAACGAAAGGAGTATGATTCAGAAACGGGTATCATTACAGTCTAAGTCCAAGAGTTTGTAACTTTGGTCACAGAAAGTTACGGCACACCATTTTATATTTGGTAAAAACCATATTACATGAAAATTGAACAGATTTATACAGGATGTTTGGCCCAAGGGGCTTATTATATAGAAAGTGAAGGAGAGGCCGCCATTGTGGATCCCTTGAGAGAGGTGAAGCCTTATATTAAAAAAGCAGAGGAGGATGGTGCCAAGATCAAATACATTTTTGAGACCCATTTCCATGCCGATTTTGTGAGCGGGCACGTTACGCTTGCCAAGGAAACCGGTGCGGCGATCATTTACGGCCCAACGGCCAAACCCTCTTTTGATGCCATTATTGCTACCGATGGACAGGAGTTCCAATTGGGTAAGTTGACCATTAAAGTATTGCACACACCTGGTCATACCATGGAAAGCTCTACTTTTTTGCTTAAAGATGAGAACGGAAAGGATTATGCCATCTTTAGTGGCGATACCTTGTTCTTGGGCGATGTTGGTCGACCCGATTTGGCCCAAAAAGCGGCCCATATGACCCAAGAGGAATTGGCGGGAACCCTATACGAAAGCCTTCGCAACAAGATTATGCCCTTGGCCGATGATGTGATCGTATATCCTGCGCACGGTGCCGGTTCCGCTTGCGGAAAGAACATGATGAAAGAGACCGTGGATACCTTGGGCAATCAAAAGAAAATGAACTATGCCCTTAGGGCGGATATGACCAAGGATGAATTTATTGCCGAGGTTACCGATGGGTTATTGCCACCACCGCAATATTTCCCTTTGAACGTGAAAATGAACAAAGAAGGGTACGAGGATATCGATACTATTTTGAAAAGGGGTACGCACGGTTTGAGCCCGGATGCCTTTGAAGTAGCGGCCAACGAAACAGGCGCCGTGGTTTTGGATGTGCGCCACCAAGATGACTTTGCCAAAGGCCATGTGCCAAGATCCATATTCATTGGTTTGGATGGAAGCTTTGCCCCTTGGGTGGGAGCCTTGATCGCCGATGTGGAACAACCTATACTTTTAGTGGTTCCCGAAGGAAAGGAACAGGAAACCGTAACCCGACTTTCTAGGGTTGGTTTCGATCATACTTTGGGTTATTTAAAAGGTGGAATCGAAGCTTGGAAAGCCGCTGGAAAAGAGTTTGATACGGTGCCCAATGTGAACGCCAAGGAGTTCAAGGCCATGGTGGATAAGGGTGTTCCCGTTTTTGATGTTAGAAAGGAATCCGAATACAAGGCGGAACATGTGGTGGATGCCAACTTGACCCCGTTGGATTATTTGAACGATCACTTGGCCGAATTTCCAGAAAAAGAAACATTTTACATTCACTGTGCCGGGGGCTATCGCAGTATGATTGCGTCTTCCATATTAAAAAGTAGGGGAATTCATAACTTAGTAGATGTATCCGGTGGTTTTGCCGAAATCAAAAAAGCAGGGGTACCTGTAACGGATTACGTCTGTCCATCGACCTTAAAATAAGAAAAACCATGCGCCATTGGTTTAAGTTAACATTGTATTCAGTGATTTTCGCCACTGCGGTTTCATGTCAGTCCCAGCAAGATGCTATCATCACCAGGGTAGACAAGGAGACCATAAAGGCGGAAGTCATTGGAAAGGATGTGCAACTTGTAGATGTACGCACTCCCGAAGAATACAATGCAGGGCATATTGATGACGCCATCAATTTTGACCTCAGCAATAGGGCGGCTTTTTTAAAACAGATCGAGACCATGGACAAAGAGCAGCCTGTTTATGTGTATTGCATGATCGGGTCACGGAGTGCCTATGCCGCCAAAATTCTTCGCAGTAAGGGTTTTACTAAAATCTATGACTACTCCGGTGGCTACGACGACTGGAGAAAACCCTAATTTTTCGCAAATTATTCCTTGTGTAACCAGCGTTACTGACCACGTTTGGCATACGTGGTATTTTAGCCCTTAAATAGAAAAAAGTATGTCGTTACTAAGCTTTTTGTTCAAGGGACAAACACTGCCGGAACAGGTACAGATATTGGACCGTGAAGATTACAAAATGGCCATTTCCAAAGGAAAGGTACAATTGGTGGATGTTAGGACACGGGGAGAGTTTATGGCCGGCCATATCAAAGGAGCAAGCAATATTGACTTTTTTCAGGGCTCTGCCTTTCAGGCCGCCTTTTCCAAATTGAAAAAAGACAAACCCCTATATATTTATTGTCAATCCGGGAACAGGAGTCAAAAAGCGGCCAGGATGTTGGCAGAGATGGGATTCCAAGAAGTATATGACCTTCGTGGAGGGTATAGGACCTGGACCTATTAATTCAAGAATAGATGAAGACAATATTTCATGTACAGAACCTTAAATGTGGTGGATGTGCAAGGACCATTTCCAACAAATTGTCGGAAATGAAAGGTATTGAAGATGTGATTGTGGAGAAGGAACGCTCATCGGTTAGCTTTGAACATCAAGGCGCCGATGACGCTTCCTTAGTCAAAAGCACCTTAAGGCAATTGGGCTACCCTACCCTTGATGATGAAAACGGGGTGCTCCAGAAAGCCAAATCTTTTGTAAGTTGTGCCAACGGCAAATTAGGAAGTTGATGAAATACCTTTCCATATCTTTCTTAGCTGTATTACTATTGTTTTCCTGCAAACAAGGACCAAAAACCACGGATGAGGAACCGCTACAGATAGCTCAAGCGAACCTTGCATCCGAAGAAGGCAGAACCTTGATGGAAACCAAATGTTACGTTTGTCATAATCCTTCAGTACCAGAAAACGGGCAAAGGATTGCACCACCAATGGTTGCCGTTAAGGCCCATTATTTGGATGTGTACAAGGAAAGGGGTGCCTTTGTGAAGGGTATTATGGAGTTCGTGAAATCTCCCTCCGAAGAGAATACGATGATGCGTGGTGCGGTACGCCGATTTGGATTGATGCCCGCCCAGCAATTCCCCGAAGAGGAAATCCGGAAGATTGCCGAATACCTATACGATTATCAAATTGAGGAACCCGATTGGTTCAAGGAGCATTGGATGGATAGAAGAGGGGATTCGCTCTATAATAAGGGTAAAAAACCAACGGTTGTTCCAAAGGAACAAAATCCAAAGGAAATGGGGATGAAATTCGCCCAAGAAACCCAGAAAATCTTGGGCAAGAACCTCATGGGAACCATCCAGAACAAAGGAGTGGAAGATGCCGTTGTTTTTTGCAATGAAAGGGCATATCCACTAACGGATAGTATGGCCACCAATTTCAACGCCCAGATCAGAAGGGTGTCGGACAAGCCCCGTAATCCCAAAAATGCTGCCAATGCATCAGAGTTGGCCTATATCGAAACGTTTAAAAAGGAAGTGGACGCTGGCGGTCCCATAGAGCCCATTCTAAAGGAGGAAAATGGGAAGGTCTATTTCTACTATCCCATTGTCACCAACAGCATGTGTCTGAACTGCCATGGAACACCCGGTAAGACCATTCAACCAAATGTTGTCCAACATCTTTCCCGATTGTATCCTGATGACAAGGCCTTGGGGTACAATGAAAATGAGGTAAGGGGTATTTGGAGCATTGTTTTTGATACTCCAAAGGATTCCGATTAAGCTTGATCAAGTCTTTGGCGGCTTTTTGAATCCGTACACCAATTGTCCCCAAAAACCTTTTGGTAATTTTTCGTCACCGGGGAATCCCAGTTCAATTTTACCGCTGTCTTCAGGGATAAAGTTCGTTTTGAAGATATAGTCCCAAATACTCAGGCTGATTCCAAAATTCACACCGTACGAACCTTCGGGAATGGTGTAGGCGTGGTGGTACAGGTGCATCACTGGATTGTTCAAAATATACTTCAAGGGGCCGTAGGTCAATTTAATGTTGGAATGATTAAAATGCCCTATCGCAATGGCGGCAAAATGCACGACATAGGCCTGTTCGGGTTCAAAACCGCCCAGCACCATTACCCCCAACGTCTTTAAAGGTTTGTAGAGGATATTCTCCATCCAGTGGTAGCGCAAGTGTGCTGCAAACCCCATTTCCTTTACACTGTGGTGCACCTTGTGGAATTCCCAGAGCACTGGGTATTTATGCAAGAGCACATGGGTGAACCATTGCACGAAATCCAAAATGATAAAAAATATCAAAAGCTGTACCCATTGGGGCCAATGTGCAATATCGACGATGGCCAAAGTCTTGGAAGTAATTCCGATGTCCCCGAACAAAACGCCCAGCATTTTATAGACCCCGTTGATGACAATGGCGAAAATGAAGAAATTGAAGAACATGTAGAACCCATCCAACCAAAAATCCTTTCTGATGATGGATTGTTCCTTTCGCCAAGGGAACAAAATTTCCAACACCCATACCAAAAGGGAAATGGCGATCAATCCCCAAAAGTAATTGGTGTACCAAGGCACCTCGAACAAAATGGACTTCCAAGTCCAGTTTAGGGTACCCATCAACCCGTTTACAAAAGCGTTTATATAATCTTGCATATTCCTGTTCTATATGTCGGGGAACTCGACCTGACCCTTACCAACCAGAATGAGTTTGACCTGTAAAGGTACCTTTCTTAAATATACCGCAAAAATAATACAGCCTATGTAACACAGGTTACCATAGGATTTTAAGGGGTTGTCTACTTTTGGTATAACGCTCTGGGTATCAAAAAATGAGAATTGAAAAATGATGTAATTTTTTGGTAACTTGTATAGGAATCATAAACGAAGTATTATGAAAAAAAACATGGGCGGTGCAGACCGCATGATCCGAATCATCCTAGCACTGGTAGTTGGAGCATTGTATTATTTTAATGTGATTACAGGAACATTGGCATATGTATTGCTCGCACTGGCGGCAATCTTTGTCTTGACAAGTTTTGTTAGTTTTTGTCCCTTGTACACCCTTTTCGGGATCAACACCTGCAAGGTCAAGAACTAGGTTTTTTGGTTGGTTGATAAAAAAGGGCCGTTCTTTTTTGAAGAACGGCTTTTTTTGTGGGCTAAAAATGACAAATTTCAATTTACAAAACCGTCTTTTTAAGGATTGTGTAACATTGGTTACATTTTTTTATGACTTTCCTCAATATTTTACAATAAAATTAATTGAACAAACAAAAATGAAATCACATTATCAAGTATTGATCATTGGGGGAGGAACGGCAGGAATTATGACGGCAGCCCAATTGCTCAATAAAAACAAAAAGTTGGACATTGCCATCATTGAGCCTTCCGAAACACATTACTACCAACCCGCTTGGACTTTGGTAGGTGCTGGAGCCTATGATTTTAAGAAGACCGCCAAACCCATGGCAGATGTAATGCCCAGCGGTGTGGATTGGATAAAGGACAAGGCCAAAGCTTTTCAACCTGAACAGAATACAGTATCCACGGAGAGTAGCGGCGACATTACTTACGATTTTTTGATCGTGGCTCCAGGCTTGGTCATGGAACCCAGTATGATCAAGGGGCTTCCCGAGGCATTTGAAAAAGGAGTGGCCTGTAGCAATTATATCGATCCTGAGTTCACTTGGGAAACCATCAGGAACTTTAAAAAAGGGAATGCCCTGTTTACGCAGCCCACTACACCCATCAAGTGTGGTGGAGCGCCGCAAAAAATAGCCTACTTGGCGGCGGATTATTTTAAGAAACAAGGGTTGAAGAACAGTACCAATGTCATTTTTGCAACGCCCGGCACCGTAATTTTTGGGGTGAAGGAAATCCGTGAGACCTTAATGAAGGTCATCGATCGGTATGGCATTCATTTTAAACCCTTTTATTCGCCAAAGGAAATTGATGTTGAAAACAAGATCGTGCATTTTAACCATACAGCACCTGAGGAAAATAGATGTATCATCAATGAGGATAATGAATTGGGTGAAAAAATGATTGGAGACGTGGATATCAGCGTACCTTTTGATATGTTGCACTTGGCCCCTCCACAGGCGGCCCCAAAATTTGTAAGGGACTCCGTGTTGGCCAATGCATCAGGCTGGTTGGATGTGGATCACCATTCCATGCAGCACAACAAGTTTGGTAACATTTTCGGTTTGGGTGATGTGGCGGCCCTCCCAACCGCAAAAACGGGAGCCGCGGTACGGAAGCAGGTGCCTGTTGTGGTGGACAATATTCTGAAGTTAATGGAACACAAATCTGCCGATAACAAATCCTACAACGGCTATTCATCCTGCCCATTGGTAACTGGTTATGGAAAAATGACCTTGGCCGAGTTCGATTACAATAACAACTTTATACCAGATCCAAAGCTGAAGCGAATGCTTGTGTTCAATAGCGATAAGGAACATTGGAGGCTCTGGATGTTGAAGAAATATGGGCTACCCAATTTGTATTGGAACAAGATGTTGAAGGGTAAAAACGTTTAGGTTCAAACGATTAGCCTTCATTGGATATGAGAATTATCATGTTTTGTGGAAAGTATTGAACCTAAATTTGGTTCCAATTAAAACCAATACATTGTGAAAATACTTAATTTGATTTCTTTGGTAGTATGGGAAAATGGTATCTGGATGATAGGTCTGTTTGCCCTTGTGGTCGTTATTCTGATTGTGGCAGTCTTGGCCATGATGAATAGCGGTAAAAAAGAATAGCTTCTCTATTTATAAAAAGTTTTAACGTGGCATAGTGCTTAAGCCGCGTTAAAACTTTCTTTTTTGTAACATGGGTAACTTAATAAGATAGTTTTCAGGGTTATTTTTGATGTCAAAATCATATCCATGGAAACGGAAATACTTGCCCGTATTCAATTTGCCTTCACAGTTGCCTTTCATTACATCTATCCTCCCTTAAGCATTGGCCTAGGTCTGTTGTTGGTCATTTTTGAAAGTATCTACATCAGGACCAAAAAAGAAATTTACCATAAACTGGCCCGTTTCTGGACCAAGATTTTTGCACTTACCTTTGGTATCGGTGTGGTGACAGGGATAGTCATGGAGTTTGAATTCGGTACCAACTGGGCCGTATATTCCCGTTATGTTGGTGATGTGTTCGGAAGTGCATTGGCTGCGGAAGGTATTTTTGCCTTCGCTCTCGAAAGTGGATTTTTGGGCATCTTACTCTTCGGATGGAACCGGGTAAAACCTTGGGTCCATTTGGTTTCCACGATAGGGGTGTTCTTGGGGTCCATGTTCTCCGCCATTTGGATTGTGGTGGCCAACAGTTGGCAACAGACCCCTGCAGGGTTTCACATTGTGGGGGAAGGTATGGAAGCCCGGGCAGAGATCACCGATTTCTGGGCCATGGTGTTCAATCCTTCCAGTGTGGATAGATTGACCCACGTTTGGCTAGGGGCCTTTTTGGCCGGAGCTTTCTTGGTCATGAGTGTCCATGCCTATTACTTGGTCAAAGGAAAGTATATTGAAATTTCAAGAAGGGCCTTTAAGATTGCACTGATCGTGGCAACTATATTTTCATTGGGACAATTGTTCACCGGACATCAATCCGCAGATGGGGTTGCCAAAAACCAGCCTGCAAAGTTGGCGGCATTGGAAGGACATTATGAGGAATCGGCTCCGGCAGATATGTACATTATGGGTTGGGTGGACCAAGAAAACCAAGAAGTATCGGGAATTAAGATACCAGGGGGACTTTCATTTCTGTTGGACTACAATGTGGAAACACCTGTAACCGGACTCAATGCCTTCCCAGAGGATGAACGCCCAGCACAAGTGAACGCCGTGTTCCAATTCTATCATATTATGGTTGCCATTGGCATGACTTTGATTTTTTTGACCTTGTTTGCCAGTTTTTTGTTGTGGAGAGGAAAGTTCTTTCAAAAAAAATGGTTGCTCTGGATATTCGTATTTGCCGTGTTCTTGCCCCAGATTGCCAATCAGGTGGGGTGGTTTGCCGCAGAAATGGGAAGGCAGCCCTGGGTGGTCTATGGTCTTTTGAGAACAGACGAAGCCTTTTCACAGGCGGTATCGGATAACCAAATTCTATTTTCTCTGATTCTGTTCTTTTTGATATACGCCTTGTTGTTCACCTTGTTCATCAATCTATTGCACAAAAAGATCAAACATGGGCCATACGAAGAGGCGGAAAGCGACGAAACACCCTTTGGCGGAACATTGACTCACATGATTAACTAAAGAATATGGAAACATTTTTAGGATTGGATTATCCCACATGGTGGTTTTTGGTAGTTGGCGGTTTGTTCTCCGGATATGCCATCTTGGATGGGTTCGACTTTGGGGCGGGTGCTTGGCATCTCTTTCTAAAGAAAGAACAGAGCCGTAGGATCGCCTTGAATGCCGTGGGGCCTGTATGGGATGGTAACGAGGTATGGCTGGTAATCGGGGGAGGTGCCCTCTTTGCGGGTTTTCCGTTGATGTATGCCACACTGTTCTCTTCGCTCTACATTCCCTTTATGCTGTTTTTGCTTTTCATCATCTTTAGGGCCATTTCCATAGAATTTAGGGGCAAGGAACCCATGCTGTGGTGGCGAAGGCTGTGGGATGTCTGTTATAGCATTTCCAGTATCATGCTGGCCTTTTTGTTGGGGGTGGTTTTGGGGAATGTGCTTCAAGGTATTCCGATTGATGAAAATTATCAATATAAGGGTGGTGTCCTTTTTGAATTTTTGAATCCCTATGCCCTGATGACCGGGTTCACCACTCTGTCGCTTTTTATGGCACATGGCGCTATTTTCCTATTGTTGAAGACGGAAGGTAGATTGTTTGCCAAACTAACGAGACTATTGAAAAGGGGAATGATTTTCTTCATGGTAAGCTTTGCTGTGACAACATTGTATACTTTGATCTATATTCCTCACCTTTCAGACGATTTCAAAAGCAATCCATCGCTTTTTATAATACCGTTACTTACTTTTCTCAGTATAGCCAATGTACCTCGATTGGCCGAGAAAAGAAAATACAAGTGGGCATTCCTGTTTTCATCACTGACCATTGCATTTCTGTTGGTTTTGGTGGCTGTGGAACTATATCCTGTACTCCTTCGTTCCACTATCGACCCTAAATTCCATATCGATATTTACAATGCTGCTTCCTCTACCAAATCGTTACAGATCATGTTGACGATTGTGGCCATCGGTACTCCTTTGGTACTGTTCTACACCATATTTGTGTACAAGACATTCTGGGGCAAGGTAGAATTGGACGAGACCAGTTATTAGTTGTTTTTATAAGTTTATACCGTTGAAAGGCACCCAGTTAGGTGCCTTTTTTCTATGTGACCTAAGTCACTTTATATCTAAAACCCTAAAGGTAACTTTGGTGAAAATGATATAGAAATGTCTAAAATAGTTGTGCTGGGGGCAGGAATAGCAGGTCATGTGGCCGCTTCGCATCTCAGAAGAAAGCTCGCCAAGGAGCATGAAGTGGTGGTGGTTTCCCCCAATAGTAACTACCAGTGGATTCCATCCAATATCTGGGTGGGGATTGGTAGGATGAAACCTAGGGATCTTATATTTCCATTGGCACCCCTTTATGCCAAAAAACATATCGGTTATAAACAGGCCAAGGCCATTGGTTTTTATCCAGAAGGGGATAACGATGAACAAAAACCCTACGTCTTGGCAGAATATGTGGCCGGGGACGAGAAAGGAAAACAAGAAAAGGTTACCTATGATTACCTGATCAATGCAACGGGACCAAAACTAAATTTTGAGGGAACCGAGGGGCTTTCACCCGGTAAGAACAAGGCCCATTCCGTTTGTACCTACACTCACGCCCAAGAGGCTTGGATCGCTCTTGAAGACATCATCAAACAGATGAAGCAGGGCAAAAAGGTCAAGATTTTGATCGGTACAGGTCATGCCAAGGCCACCTGCCAAGGTGCTGCCTTTGAATACATTTTGAATGTGGAACAAGAGCTTAGAAGACATAAGGTGAGGGATATGGCCGAAATTACCTGGATTTCCAACGAATACCAATTGGGTGATTTTGGGATGGATGGGATGCTGTTGAGCTATGGAAGCAACATTTTAAAGTCCAGTGAAATGGTGGAGATGATCTTTGAAGATCGGGGAATCCACTGGATTTTGGGAGCCGGTGTCAACAAAGTGGAAGACGGGGTGGTCCATTACGAGACGCTTGATGGCGAATACAAACAGAAAAGCTATGATTTTGCCATGTTGATTCCTTCCTTTTCCGGTCATGGATTTAAAGCTTATGATAAGAACGGTGGGGATATTACCAACAAGCTTTTCAAAGGATTTATGATCGTGGATGCCGACTACACGCCAAAACCCTATGAGGAATGGACGGTTCAAGATTGGCCGGAAACCTATCAGAACCCATCGTACGCCAATATTTTTGCGCCGGGGATAGCCTTTGCACCGCCCCATGGAATTTCAAAACCGAGAAAAAGCAAAAATGGAACGGACATCACCCCTGCACCACCACGTACGGGGATGCCTTCGGGGATTACCGCAAAATTAGTTGCCGATAACATTATTGAGATGATCAAAAACCCGAACCACGAATTGCATCATAAGGGCTCCATGGGTAACATGGGAGCAGCTTGTATCGCTTCGGCGGGGTTTGGAATGACCAAGGGTAGTGGCATCAGCATCACAACCTATCCCATTGTACCTGATTTCAAAAAATATCCGGATACCCATGGTAGAAAATTGGGTAAAACCTTTGGTTCTATCGGTCTTGCGGGGCACTGGCTAAAATTGGCATTGCACTATGCCTTCATCTACAAAGCAAAAATGAAACCTTTTTGGTGGTTAATTCCTGAATAAAAAATCATGACACGACGCATATCCAAATACAAACGATTTATGATGATGAACCCCATTGTCCAGTTCTTTAAATTCATTTTTTTGAGCTTAAAAGTTTTGGTGATAGTGGCCGGGGGACACGGAGGCACCCGGAAGGCTTAAACCCTGACTTTCATCATTGTACATTACCCCAATACAGATTTCCTTTGTAGGGACTTCTTCGTATTGGGGTTTTTTATGTCCAAATTTCTTGGTAACACAGGTTACTGTGTATGTCTTTTTACGCATCTAATTTTGACCCAAATTAAAATAGCATATGAAGCGAATACTTATAGCAATCACACT
>JASBTS010000062.1 GCA_030148305.1 Allomuricauda sp.
TTTCCAAATACTTCGGCAATTCCTTTTCCGATTCCGCGACTAGCTCCTGTAATGATTACATTTTTCCCTTCCAAAAGTTTCATAAGATGATTGTGTTTGAATGGTTATCCACCAAATATAGTTGTTGTTTTAGGTTTAGACGAAAAAAAATCCCGCTAAAAAACGGGATTTAGAATAGATTTAACGGTCGGTTATCCTGCCACTTCTTTTACTTTGGCGCCAATTTCAGCTGGAGAATCCACTACGTGGATACCGCATTCGCGCATGATTCTTTTCTTGGCTTGGGCGGTATCGTCGCTACCCCCTACAATTGCTCCGGCGTGACCCATGGTACGACCTGCAGGTGCAGTTTCTCCGGCGATGAATCCGACAATTGGTTTTTTACTACCGCTTGCTTTGTACCATCTTGCTGCTTCGGCTTCCAATTGTCCACCGATTTCACCGATCATTACTACGCATTCAGTTTCTGGATCGTTGATCAATAGTTCCACCGCTTTTTTGGTCGTGGTTCCAATGATAGGATCCCCGCCGATACCTATGGCGGTTGTAATTCCTAATCCTTGACGTACTACTTGGTCAGCAGCTTCATAAGTAAGGGTTCCAGATTTGGAAACGATGCCTACTTTTCCTTTTTTGAAAACGAAACCAGGCATGATACCTACTTTAGCCTCCCCTGGAGTGATCACTCCAGGACAGTTTGGACCGATCAATGTACAGTCTTTATCTTGAATATAATCGTAAGCTTTTACCATATCTGCAACAGGGATACCTTCGGTGATGGTGATGATTACCTTGATACCTGCACTGGCAGCTTCCATGATGGCATCTGCAGCAAACGCTGGCGGAACAAAAATAATCGTGGTATCGGCACCAACTTCTTTCACGGCATCCTCCACAGTATCGAAAACAGGTCTGCCCAAGTGTTTTTGGCCACCTTTTCCGGGAGTTACACCACCCACCACATTGGTTCCGTATTCAATCATTTGCTCGGCATGAAAGGTTCCTTCACTACCGGTAAATCCTTGTACAATTATCTTTGAATCTTTGTTTACTAAGACGCTCATAGGTTTAACTTAATATAGGTGCAAAAATATGGTTTACTACAGTTTTAATCTATTGATTTTTTAATTCTTTTTCAATTTTTGCACGATTTCAGGAATCTGCTTGACCGAAGCTATCTGTTTCAGTTTTTCACGTGCTTCTTCGGCCGGGCTTCCAAAATAGGTTTTGCCGCCTTCCAAGGATTTTGACACGCCCGATTGGGCCAATATCACAGCCTTTTTACCAATGGTGGCACCGCTGGTGATTCCCACTTGGCCCCAAAGAGTCACTTCATCCTCTATAATCACACAACCCGCAATTCCTGTATGGGAAGCAATCAAACATTTTTTTCCGATGACCGTATCATGACCTACTTGGATTTGGTTGTCCAGTTTAGAACCTTCTTTGATGGTTGTAGCTGCAGTTACGCCACGGTCTATGGTGCATGATGCTCCAATATCCACATTGTTTTCAATGACCACTGTTCCACCTGATACTAATTTATCAAAGCCTGTGGGCCTATTTTTATAGTAAAAGGCATCCGCCCCTAAAACGGTGTTGGCGTGAATGGTTACATTATCACCAATAATGCAACCATCATAAATGGTAACATTGGGATGAATGATGCAATTCTTGCCAATTTTCACATGATTACCAATAAAGGCACCGGGTTGAATGACCGTTCCCTCCTCTATCTCAGCAGTACTGGAAATGGTACTGTTGGCGCTAACAAAAGGTTTGAAATACCGGGTCAATTTATTGAAATCCCGAAATGGATCATCTGAAATGAGCAATGCCTTACCTTCTGGGCAGTCCACTTCTTTGTTGATGAGGACGATGGTAGCTTTGGACTGAAGGGCCTTGTCGTAATATTTGGGATGGTCTACAAACACAATATCACCGGCTTCTACTACATGAATTTCGTTCATGCCATGTATTGGAAACGTTTCCTCTCCAACAAAAGAGGAACCGATAAGCTCCGCAATTTCCTTTAGGGTGTGGACTTTCGGAAATTTCATCCCCTACTCTTTTGCTCGTTCCAGATAAGCGCCTTTTTCGGTATCAATCTTGATCTTATCCCCTTCATTGATGAAAAGAGGTACATTGATACGGGCACCAGTTTCAACTGTTGCTGGCTTGGTGGCGTTGGTAGCGGTATTTCCCTTAACTCCTGGTTCAGTATGGGTCACTTCCAAAATAACACTAGCAGGCATTTCCACAGATAATGGGCTATTATCCTCTGCATTGAAGATAATGGTCACAACCTCTCCTTCTTTCAACAAATCAGGTGCATCAAGGGAATCCTTAGGTAAGGAGATTTGGTTATAGTCCTCCGTGTTCATAAAATGGAAGGTTTCGCCTTCCGGATATAAATATTGGTAGGTGCGGGTTTCCACACGAACATCCTCAATTTTGTGTCCAGCGGAAAAAGTGTTGTCCAACACTTTACCTGTCGTTACACTTTTCAATTTGGTACGGACAAAGGCAGGACCTTTACCTGGTTTCACATGAAGAAACTCTATGATTTTGTAAATATCATGGTTGTAACGGATGCACAACCCTTTTCTAATATCAGAAGTATTTGCCATAAAATTAATTTGAACTAAAATAGCCTTTCATGATACCCCTTTGCGAATCCCTGATGAATTGAAGAATCTCATCGCGCTCTGGGGTGGCCTCCATTTCTGCTTCTATAATGGATGCCGCTTGTGTGTTATTGTAATTTTTTTGGTACAGGATACGGTAAACGTTCTGGATTTCTCTGATCTTATCGGCATCGAACCCTCTTCGTCTCAATCCAATAGAATTGATGCCTACATAGGATAGGGGCTCCCTTGCTGCCTTAACATAAGGAGGGACATCTTTCCGTACCAAGGAGCCTCCCGTTACAAATGCGTGGTTTCCTATGGATACAAATTGATGTACGGCCACCATCCCCGCCAAGACTACATTGGTGCCAATGGTAACATGGCCCGCCAATGTGGAATTGTTGCTGAAAATACAGCCATCTCCCACGACACAGTC
>JASBTS010000067.1 GCA_030148305.1 Allomuricauda sp.
ATTTATCCTTTTCAACATTTGATATAGTTTGGGAAGATAAAAAAATAAATGTCAAATAATAAATTAATCCCGAATTTTGATTCAGCAAAAATTAAACTATATATTTGCACCCGCTTAACAAAACCATGGCGAGGTAGCTCAGCTGGTTAGAGCGTCGGATTCATAACCCGGAGGCCGGGGGTTCAAGTCCCCCTCTCGCTACAGAAAAAGACCATCAATTTGATGGTCTTTTTTTATTCCACATAGTCCAAGAATCCGGTTTTACCCTTAAATTTAGGGTACTATGAAAAATACCATTTCTGAACGCGTTGCGGACTTTTTAAAAAACTACCCACCCTTCAATTCACTGGACAACAAACAGTTGGATGAACTTTCCCTACAGGTGACCATTATTCACAAGGAGAGCAATAGCGTGGTTTTTAGCGAAAAGGAAGAACCTCATGCCTATTTTTATGTGGTGAACAAAGGGGCCATAGCCCTTACCAAAAAAGGGTCCAGCCAAATTTTGGACATCTGTGATGAAGGTGATGTTTTTGGTCTACGTCCCTTGTTGGCCCAAGAGAGTTATAAATTGGAAGCCAAGGCCTATGAAGAAACCATTCTTTATGCGGTTCCCATCAAAGATTTTAAGCCTTTGGCGTTGGAAAACAAGCGAGTCGGCAATTTTTTGATCGAGAGTTTTGCCTCCAATACCCGTAACCCCTACTCCATTAAACACCGTGGAAAGCTCTATGGGGTCACCGCCAATACTACCGAAAATAACCCCAGCACTAAAATACTGGACCTTCAACCAGTGCGGTATTCCACTGACCTAGTTACGTGTACTGAAGGAACCAAAATCAAAACGGTGGCCACTACCATGGCCAAACATAACGTAAGTAGTATTTTGGTGCAGAGTGGCGATTTACCTCTGGGCATCATTACTGATAAGGACCTTCGGCAAAAAGTAGCTACGGGACTTTTTCCCATTACCGGAAGTGCCAAATCCATCATGTCGTCACCAGTCATCACCTATCCTAAAGAATTGACGGTAGCCCAAGCACAAATGGCCATGATGAAAAGCAATATCAGTCATTTGGTGATTACCGAAGATGGCACAACGGACGCCAAAGCTGTTGGTATCCTTTCCAAACACGATGTTATGCTGGCACTGGGGAACAACCCTGCTGTTTTGCTTCGGGCCATTAAAAGGGCCACTGACTCCAAAAGGTTAAGAAGCATCCGCCATGGTATTATGACCCTTTTGCAAGGATATTTGGAGCAGAACATCCCCATTGGGTTGGTTTCCAAAATCATATCCGAGCTCAACGATGCCTCCACCAAGCGTATTATTGAAATTACGTTGGATAACATGGAAGTAAAACCTCCCGTTAACTTCACATGGCTGACCTTGGGGAGTCAAGGACGTGGAGAACAATTATTGAACACCGATCAGGACAACGCTATTCTTTTTGAAGACGTTCCTGAAGAAAAACTGGAAGAAACCCGTACTTATTTTCTAGAGCTCGGTTCCAAAATTTCGCAGGAACTCAACACCGTTGGGTTTGAATATTGCCCCGCGGATATGATGGCATCCAACCCCTCATGGTGCCATAGTTTAAGCGAATGGAAAGAGGTTACCTCACATTGGATCAACAATCCCGGACCTGAGGAAATACTGCTTTCTTCCATTTTCTTTGATTACAATGTCACCTTTGGCAGCAAGGCATTGGCTGATGAGTTATCACACAGCATTTTTGATCATGCCAGAAGATATCCTCAATTTTTGACGCATTTGGCCAGCGGTGCCATGCAAAATCCCTCCCCTTCCGGATTTTTCAGGGATTTTTTGGTGGAACAGGACGGGGAGCACAAGGATTTTTTCGATTTAAAACTTCGCGCATTGATGCCCATTATTGATGCAGCAAGGGTTTTGATCTTGTCCCATTCCATAAAATCCATCAATAATACAGCGGAGCGATACGAGAAATTGGCAGAATTGGAACCGAACAACCGTGAACTCTTTTTGGCCTGTTCTTATGCCAGTAAGGCATTGTTGAAGTTCAGGACCCGCCAAGGTTTGTTGCATAACGATTCTGGTAGGTTCATCGCTTTGGACCAATTGAACAAGGAGGAAAAAATAAAATTGAAACGGACTTTTAAGACCATCAAAGAAATTCAATCTTTGATTGAAATCCGGTTCCAAGTTAAAAACCTGTTGCGCTAATGTGGCCCTTTCCGAAAAAGAAACAACTGGAATTTCCTGATTTTTGGTGGGCCTACGAGGAGCACTTCAAACATCCGCTACCAGAGCTGATCAGGGACAATACTTTTATTGTGTTGGACACGGAAACCACTGGTTTTAATTTGACCAAAGATCGCATGCTTTGCATCGGTGCCCTGAAATTATTAAACAATAATATAGTGGTGAAGGATAGTTTTGAGGTGTATATTGAACAGGAACATTATGATGTGGGAAGCGCAGAAATACATGGTATCCTTAAAAAAAGTAAGCGAAATAGAATTTCGGAACTAGAAGCTTTAAAACAATTTTTGGTCTATATTGAAAACCACGTATTGGTGGGCCACCATGTCATGTTCGATGTAAACATGATCAACGCCGCATTGAAACGCAACGGGCTGCCCAAATTGAAAAATGAAAACTTGGATACAGAATCTTTGTACAAGCGTACCTTGTTGATATCTACGGTCGTCCAAAAAAAGGACCGGTATACTTTGGATGATTTGTCCCAAAAGTTCAGTATTTCTAGAAAGGACCGACATACCGCTTTGGGAGATGCCTTTATCACGGCCATTGCTTTTCTTCGGACAGTTGAAAAGCTCAAACCAAAAAAATTAAAGGACCTTATCCGAAAACAAGGTCCTTTACGATTTGGTCTATAAACTTGAATTACAAACTTTCCTTCATGATCTGTTCCACCACTTCTGGATTCAGCAATGTGGAGGTATCCCCAAGGTTGCTGGTGTCCTTGGAAGCTATTTTTCTTAATATACGGCGCATGATCTTACCGCTACGGGTCTTGGGCAATCCTGGGACAAATTGAATTTTATCCAGTTTAGCGATAGGACCTATGTGTTCCGTGATCAATTGATTGATCTCTTTTGCCAAGTTTTCCCTGTTACGGGTTTCCCCTGTTTCTTTCAAAATGATGTAACCATACAAGGCATTTCCTTTGATGTCATGTGGGAAGCCAACAATCGCAGATTCCGCCACGGCTGGGTGTTCGTTGATGGCATCCTCGATAGGTGCGGTACCCAGATTGTGTCCGGAAACAATGATCACATCATCCACCCTACCTGTGATTCGGTAATAACCTACTTCATCCCTCAAGGCACCATCCCCAGTAAAATATTTCCCTTCAAAAGCTGAAAAATACGTGTCCTTGTATCTGGCATGGTCACCCCAAATGGTTCGCGCAATAGATGGCCATGGAAATTTGATACACAACCTTCCATCTACCTGATTGCCTTTTATTTCCTTACCATTTTCATCCATCAATGCAGGTTGAATACCCGGCATAGGTAAGGTTGCATATGTTGGCTTGGTTGGTGTGGAATATGGAATGGGGGAAATCAAGATACCACCTGTTTCCGTTTGCCACCAAGTATCCACAATGGGGCATTTTTTATCCCCAACATGGTCATTGTACCAATGCCAAGCCTCTTCGTTGATCGGCTCCCCAACAGTCCCAAGCACCTTCAAACTGGAAAGATCATACTTGGTCACAAAATCCAAATTTTCCTTGGCTAACGCCCTGATGGCCGTTGGTGCGGTGTAGAATTGGGTTACTTTGTGCTTTTGCACCACTTCCCAAAACCTTCCAAAATCAGGATAGGAAGGTACTCCTTCGAACATGACCGTGGTGGCACCATTGGCCAAGGGACCGTACACAATATAGGAGTGTCCTGTAATCCAACCAATATCGGCAGTACACCAATAAATATCCTCTTCTTTATATTGGAACACATTTTTAAAGGTATAGGCCGTGTAGACCATATAACCACCTGTTGTGTGCACCATTCCTTTTGGCCGACCGGTTGATCCAGAGGTGTACAAAATGAACAAAGGATCTTCAGAATTCATGATTTCAGGTGAACAATCGGCATAGGCTTTGTCCAAAAGGGGTTGTACCCATTGGTCACGCCCTTCTTTCATATTGATTTCACCTCCCGTACGTTTGGTCACCAAAACCGATTTTACATCTGGACATTGTTTTAAAGCTTCATCCACAATTCCTTTTAGGTCGATGGCTTTGCTTCCGCGATATGATCCATCCGAAGTCAATACCATTTTAGCACCACAATCGTTGATCCTTGTGGCCAATGCCGTTGATGAGAATCCAGCAAAAACCACAGAATGCACTGCCCCGATACGCGCACAGGCCAAAACCGAAACGGCCAAATCAGGAATCATGGGTAGGTAAATGACCACCCTGTCCCCTCTTTCTACACCTTGATCCTTCAATACATTGGCATATCTACAAACACGTTCGTGCAGCTGTCTGTACGTAATATGCTCGGCCGGATCATTGGGGTCATTGGGCTCAAACAAAATGGCGGTCTTGTCCCCACGAATGTTCAAATGTCTATCTAAACAGTTTTCGGTGATGTTCAATTGTGCGCCATCGAACCATTTGATCTCAGGTTTTGTAAAGTCCCATTCCAACACAGAATTCCATTTCTTTCTCCATAAAAAGTGCTCTTCCGCCACTTCTTCCCAAAAGCCTTCCGGATTTCTGACCGATTTACGGTACACCTGAAAATATTCCTCCAAGTGCTTGATATGATAATTACTCATCTAATGTTATGTTTAGTTAATATAAGTTTCGTTATAAATTTGATGATGGAAGGTTATGTAATGTGATCATTTCCTCCACATCACTGATTATTTTTTTTATGGAAAAGGGTTTGGTCATATATCCGTCCGCTCCCATTTCAAGTCCTTTTTCAATATCCTTCTCCTTACTCTTTGCCGATAGGAAAACTACCTTGGTCTGGCTTAGCTTATCATTCTCCCGAATTCGTTTCAAGGTTTCATAACCATCCATTTGTGGCATCATAACATCCAACAGGATCAAATCCGGTATTTCACGCTCCGCTATTTCCAGTGCCTCTGTACCATCCCTAGCGATAAAAACCCCAAAATCTTTTTTCTTAAAGGCGTATTCCAAAGACATTACAATATTGGGTTCATCGTCCACTATCAAAATTTTCTTCATGTTCCATTCCTGCTTTTGGGGAGTTCAAAAACCAAACGTGCCCCTTTCTTAAATCCTTTGTCCACCCAAATGGAACCCTTATGGCCTTCCACTATCTTTTTACAAATGGCGAGGCCCAATCCGCTGCCCTGAGGCTTCTTGGTATTCTGGTTTTTAGACTGATAAAACTTGTCAAAAATATAGGCTTGATCTTCGGTTGGAATACCCCGCCCGTTATCTTCAACAGAAACTTTCACCGCTTTATCACCTTCCTCCAAACGGATATTGATGATTCCTGTATGTGGTTCCGTAAATTTAAGGGAATTGGATAGCAAATTCGTCAAAACCTGCAACAATCGGTCTTCATCAAAGGGCACTTCCACATTTTCCTTTTCCTTAAAATGGATGGCAACCTGTTTCTTTGCCGCAATTTGTTCCACCCCTTTAAGCGCCTTTTTTATGGTTTTATTGATTTTGCGCTTTTTAATATCCAGTTCGGTCCTGTTGCCCGAAAGCTTTTCCAGATCAAGAATGTTGTGAATCAGTGTATCCAAACGATCGGTGTCCCTACTGATGTTCTCCAAAAACTGCCTTCGCAATTCTAGTGGCATGTCATCGTCCTCCAACACTTCAGATGCGGCCTTTATGGAAGTTATGGGAGTTTTGAGCTCATGGGCCACCGTGTCCAAAAATTCATCTTTCTGTCTATCTTGAAATAACAGTTCCTCATTGGCTTCCTTAAGCTGATGTGCCATGGCAGTAAGCTGTTCCGATTTTTCCAGCAATAATTTATTATTGGCCTTGGTCTCCTTGCTCTCCTCTAAAATATTGAGCACTTCAACCAAACTGATGGGCGTTTCTTTGGATACCGAAGACAGTAAAATCTTGGCGGAAGCACTACCGATGCTTCCTGTCAACAATTTTTCGGAAAAATTGATCAAACGGGCATCTGCCTTTTCTTCGGTGTCGGAAATGTTGTGTTTTTTATTGAAGAGGCGTAGGGCCCTATTGGTCCTGGCTTCTCCCAAAAACCTGCTCAGCAATCTTTTGATATCCGCTACATAGGCCTCTCCTTTCCAAACAAAGGCACCTTCCTGAAGATTTTCATAATTGGAATGGTTCACGAACATTTCGGCATAGTTCCGTTCTCTATAATTACCCTTGATCCGAAGTGAAAATCCAACAAAGGACAAGGTATTGAAGGACAAACTCCACAAAAATGCATTGCTTTCAGGTGTCAAGTAATCCAACCCAAAAAGCTGTGCCGGTCTAAGCCAAGAAAAGCCAAAAAGACCAACTTCAACAAACTTCACATTGGGCATCACAACCTGGCTTACAATGGGTAAAAGAAGCGTATAAAAAACTACTGCCAACCCTACCAAAATTCCAATTTCCGCTCCCCTTGCCGTTCCCCTACGCCATGTCAATCCAAGAAAAAAAGAAGGGGCCAGCTGGGCAATGAGTACGAAAGAAATCAACCCTATTGAAAATAGGGAAAGCTGGGCAGAGAAATTTACATAAAAGAAGTAAGCGATAATAATCAAGAGAAAAATAGCCACGCGACGTATATTCTTGATCCTTTTGGTATTCTCTTCCGGGTTGCCCTCCACCAGTCTTTTGATAAAGCCATACGGAATCACAATGTTGTTGCTCACCATGGTGGACAATGCCAGGGTGGAAACCACAATCATGGAAATGACCGCTGTGAATCCCCCAATGAACACCATCAATACCAAACCTTGGTGGTTTTGCTGTAACGGCAATAACAGGGAATAGTAATCGTGGTTGACTACATCCGGCAAACTGATGTTGCCAGCCCATGCGATGAAAATCACAAAAACATTAAACAGCAATAAGTATAACGGAAACAGCCAAATGGCCTTTTTTAGGTAATTTTCATTGTCGTTTTCCACAACGGCCACATGAAACTGTCTGGGCAACAAGAAAATAGCAAAGAATGACAAACAAATGGTAAAAAGCCAATTGAAACCATTTTCCAATCCTCCCAAAGAGGTCAATTGACTAAAATTGGCCTTCATGGATGCCTGGTTGTACAAATCCGTAGTGCCGTCAAATAGATAGAAGGTCACATATATGCCGATAGCCAAAAAGAACACCAATTTTAAAACGGATTCAAAGGCCACGGTAGCAATAATTCCTTTTTTGTGTTGGGAAGTATCCGTGGAACGCGTGCCATAAAAAGCCACAAAAACGGCTATAAGCAAGGCAATATAAAAAGTGGAATCATCAAGAAAACCTGTGGAAACATAACTGTTTTCCGAAGAAATCAGTGAAAAGGTTTCCGAAACCGCCTTTAACTGCAAGGATATATATGGAATGATGGCCAGCAAACAGGTAATGGTCACCAGGGCTCCCAAAAATCTGTTATTCCCGTAACGCATCGATATAAAATCTGCAATACTTGAAATTTTATGCTGCTTGGAAATGCGAATGACCTTTTTCATCACCACGATCCATAACGGAAAGGAAATGACAGGGCCTAGATAAATGGCCAAAAAACTGATTCCAGACCGCGAAGCAATTCCAACACTTCCATAATAGGTCCATGCCGTACAATAGACGGCCAAGGAAAGGGTATATACGTAAGGATTGTTGGTCCATTTGCCACGAGGGTTTTTCTCGGCAAAATAGGCCAATACAAAAAGCATGGCCAAATACATCACTATTATAAGTCCTACCACGTAATTACTCATAGAACTTTTTTAAAATGATGTAAGCAAAAATAATGGCCAACAACCAGCTCAAAAAAATGGCGACATACAGAATAGGGAACCCCAAAATCTGCCCTTCCATGTCAAAAATGCCCACGAACGGAACATTCCATAAAAAGAACAGGACTATGGAAATAAGTATCAATTTTTGCTGATGCCTTTTCTTCATTTTCTCTAGTTCGTCTGTTTATTAAAATTACAAAAACGGTGCGGTATTAAATTACCGCACCGTTTTTCACAACCAACTAAATTAATGTGCCGATGCTTCACCTGCACCGCTAGGTATTCTAATGTGTTCCACAATATCCTGTACTTCTTCAGGTGGTTCCGCTGTAAATTGGTTTACGGTTAGTGCCACGATAAAGTTGACAATCATGGCAATGGTTCCGAAACCTTCAGGTGAAATTCCGAACCACCAATCCCCTTGTAGGCCAGCTACGGCATCCTTGCCGCCATCAAACAGACCAAATTTGAATTTGAGCATATAATACAGCATAAGTAAAAGCCCAACAATCATACCTGAGATGGCACCTTTGCTGTTCATTTTCTTATAGAAAATACCTAAAATAATGGCAGGGAAGAAAGATGCTGCCGCCAACCCGAAGGCCAAGGCGACCACTGCCGCCACAAACCCAGGCGGATTGATCCCGAAGTAACCAGCGATAACTACGGCTACAGCAGCGGATATTCTTGCTGCCCAAAGCTCTCCTTTTTCAGAAAGCTGGGGATTGAATACATTTTTGATCAAGTCGTGGGAAATGGAAGATGAGATCACCAACAACAACCCAGCTGCAGTGGAAAGAGCCGCGGCCAAACCTCCGGCAGCAACTAAGGCTATCACCCAAGCTGGTAAATTCGCAATTTCAGGATTTGCCAAAACCATGATATCCCTATCCACGGTCAATTCGTTTTTATCGGCGGCACCTACATATTGGATCTTGCCATCACCGTTCTTGTCATCAAATTTCAACAAACCGGTTTCTTCCCAGTTTTTGAACCATTGTGGCATAGAGGCATATTCCTTTTCACTGGCAGTCTCGATCAAATTGGTCCTGGCGAATACGGCAACTGCAGGAGCAGTGGTATACAGGATAGCAATGAGCAACAACGCCCAACCAGCAGATTTTCTGGCGTCCTTAACCCTTTTCACTGTAAAGAAACGAACAATTACGTGTGGCAATCCTGCTGTACCTACCATTAAGGCAAGGGTGATGGCAAAAACGTCCACCAAACTTTTAGATCCATCCGTATATTCCGCAAAGCCCAGTTCAGTAGTTAGTCCATCCAATTTGTCCAACAGATAGGTTCCATCAGCCACGGTACCACCCATTCCCAATTGTGGAATAGGATTTCCTGTCATTTGGATGGAAATAAAAATTGCGGGCACCATAAAGGCAAAAATCAATACACAGTATTGTGCCACCTGGGTATAGGTGATTCCTTTCATTCCACCAAGCACGGCGTAGAACAAAACAATCACCATACCGATGATTACCCCTGTGTTGATATCGACCTCCAAGAATCTGGAGAAAACGATTCCCACGCCACGCATTTGCCCGGCCACATAGGTGAAGGAAACAATCAAGGCACAGATAACCGCCACAATACGTGCTGTTTTGGAATAATAGCGTTCCCCGATAAAATCTGGAACGGTAAACTTTCCGAATTTCCTTAGATAAGGCGCCAGTAACAGGGCTAGGAGCACGTATCCGCCAGTCCAACCCATTAAGTAAACGGCACCATCATATCCGGCAAAGGCAATAATACCTGCCATGGAAATAAAGGAAGCTGCCGACATCCAATCCGCTGCTGTTGCCATACCGTTGGCCAATGGGGAAACGCCCCCACCAGCAACGTAATATTCTTTGGTAGATCCGGCCCTAGACCAAATAGCAATACCAATATATAGGGCGAAAGATAGGCCCACCAATAGATATGTCCATACTTGTACACTCATAATTCCAGTTTTTTAGTTGGTTAGTTAATCGTCGTCGTAGCCGTATTTTTTGTCCAGCTTGTTCATTAATCGAACGTAGACAAAAATGAGGATGACAAATACATAGATGGACCCTTGCTGTGCGAACCAAAATCCGAGTTTGAATCCGCCCAAGCGAATGCTGTTCAACGCATCCTTGAACATGATCCCGGCTCCGTAGGAGACCAAGAACCAAATGGTCAAAAGAATAACCAGATACCTTAGGTTCTCTTTCCAATAGGCAGTTGCCTTTTTCTGTTTTTCTGACATAATTTGTTGGTTTAGTGAATTATAAATAAATATGTGCTTGCAGTGTCAACACCCCGGAACTATCGCCGTTTCCAACTTTGGAATTGGCATATTCCAGCGTGAGTTTGGAATGGTGTCCTGTCATGAACAGGTTGGCCCCAATCCCAAATCGGGTCGCATTGTCATCAATCGCATCAATGCTCCTGGTCTGATAAGACAAATAAGGTTGTACCCTTGATCTGTCTGCCGCTCCTGGAATCAAATAGCCTACATGCCCGTAGATCATGTTAC
>JASBTS010000047.1 GCA_030148305.1 Allomuricauda sp.
TAGATCACACTTTCCTTGCCGGGTCGGTGACCGCTTCGCCCTGCTCGTTGTAAAAATCGGGCAACTCCTTTGGGTCCACCGATCTGTACCACGGTTTCGACCGGGGCAAAATCCACACCGAGATCTAAACTGGAAGTACACACTACTGCTCTTAGACTTTCATTGCGGATGGCCTGTTCTACCCACAGTCGGGTTTCCTTGTTGATGCTGCCGTGGTGCATGGCCAATTCCCCAGCATATTCCGGATGTTGTTCCAATATTTTTTGGAACCAGATTTCACATTGGCTTCGGGTGTTGGTAAAAAGTAAGGTGGTTTTACTATTATTGATGATGGGAACAACCTCTTCCAAAAGGTGCAGCCCCAAATGGCCCCGCCATGGAAAGGTTTCCATTTCCTCGGGAATAATACTCTTTACCGTGATTTTCTTATTGATCTTCGCCTTGATCAAAACCGAGTTTTCCAGTTCCTTGGAGGTGGGTCCCAAAAGTACTTCCCTCGCCTGTTCCAAGTTACCGATAGTGGCCGATATACCCCAGATCCGGAGGTTCTTGCAAACCGTTTTCAATCGGGAAAGGCCCAATTCCATCTGTACGCCCCGTTTAGTGCCCAAAAGTTCATGCCACTCGTCCACTACAATGGCGGTACAATCTTTAAAAAGTTTTGCGTAGCCCTTGGAGGAGAGTAACAGATGTAGGCTTTCGGGGGTGGTGATCAATAGATCGGGCATAGTGGTGCGTTGTCTGGACCTTTCTTTGGTGGAGGTATCCCCGGTACGAATGCCTACGGTCATTTGGGTACCCAAATCTTGGGTAATGCGTTCCGCGGATTGTTTGATCTCTTGGGAGAGTGCCCGCAACGGGGTGATCCAAACCGCTTTCAGTCCCTTTTTGTGCTTGGTTCTATAATCAGGATGGTTGTGGATGTAGTTCAATACAATGGGAAACCAAAGGGCATAGGTCTTGCCACTTCCAGTCGGAGCGTTCAAAAGGCCGTGCTTGCCTTCCAAAAAAGCAGTCCAGGTCTGTTTTTGAAAAGGAAAAGGTTCCCATTTTTGTTCATGGAACCAATTTTCGGCAATATGGAAGAGTTCGTTTTGACGCAGTCTTGTAGTGCTTTGGATTGAAAATTACGAATTTCTTTCAAGGGTTTGTACGTGCCTTTTTGCGATAAGATTTATATTTGTGCCACAAAATTTCTGATATGCCAATTTTAGATCTTTACGAGCACGGAGACCACAGGAAAAACCTGGCCCATTTTGCCACTTTGGCAAGTTTGGCTGCCATTGATGGAGAGATCAACCCAAAGGAAAAAGCAATTCTTGAAAAATTTGCCTTCAAACTCAACATTACAGAGGCAGAGATCAAGGAGGTAATGAAGAAGGAGAACAAATACCCCATCGAGACACCTCACAGTGGCGAAAAAAGATATAAAAGGTTGTTCGAGTTCTTTCAGATCATTTTTTCTGACCACGATATTGAGGAGGGAGAGCGCAAAATGGTAGAAAGGTATGCCATTGGTTTGGGCTTCTCTCCTAAAAAAGCGACTGAGATCATCGATAAATCCATCAAAATCTTTACTGGAAGAATTCCATTTGAGGATTATTACGAATTGGTAAAAAGAGAGGTTTAAGATTTGGCCTTGGCCATAAATTCTTCCGCTTTTTCCACCATTTTTTTACTTCCGCAGAAAAACGGCACGCGTTCGTGTAGCTCCGTAGGCTGAATGTCCATAATGGAATGGAACCCGTCGCTGGCCTTGCCATTCGCCTGTTCGGCCAAGAAAGCCATGGGATTGCATTCGTAAAGCAAACGCAATTTGCCATTGGTGGCTTTGCTACTTTTAGGATACATGTAAATGCCCCCTTTGATCATATTCCGGTGAAAATCCGAAACCAAGGAGCCAATATAACGGGAAGTGTAAGGGCGATCCCCTTCTTCCATTTGGCAGTATTTGATATAATCCTTAACGCCCTGTGGAAAATGGATGTAATTGCCCTCGTTCACGGAATAGATTTTGCCTGATTCTGGAAACTGCATGTTGGGATGAGATAGATAAAAAGTGCCCAAGGCAGGGTTCAACGTAAAACCGTTCACACCATCCCCAGTGGTATAGACCAACATGGTCGATGTTCCATAAATAATGTAACCTGCGGCAATCTGGTTTCGACCTGGTTGGAGAAAATCCTCCAAAGTGACAGGGGTCCCAACGGGGGTAACCCTTCGGTAAATGGAGAAAATGGTCCCAACGGAAACATTTACATCGATGTTGGAGGAGCCATCCAAAGGATCGATCAAAACAATGTATTTGTTCTGGTGTTGTTTGTCAAAACTGTTGATACTAATAAAATCATCTTCTTCCTCAGAAGCAATTCCACATACAATTTCCCTATTTTTTAAGGTTTGAATGAACTTTTCGTTGGCCAGCACATCCAATTTTTGTTGATTTTCGCCTTGAACGTTGGTCTCGCCGGCAGAACCTATAATATCCACTAAGCCGGCTTTGTTCACTTCATGGTTCACCACTTTGGCCGCCAAACGGATGCCATTGAGCAGTCGCGAAAGTTCTCCGGAAGTATATTGAAATGAGTTTTGGTTGGCAATGATGAATTCACCTAGGGTGCGGTGCTGATTCTCAAACATGGAAAGCTGTTTTATTTAGAGACAAATATCGTGCATTTTGTGAAACTACAACGTTTTCGGTAAAGATAAGTTTTAGAATTTTATAACTTTGAGTTTTATTTGTAACAATTATGGAATTTACAATCAGGGATGCTCGACCCGACGACATGGAGCACGTTTTGGCTTTGATCCAGCAGTTGGCCGATTTTGAAAAAGAACCCCACGCCGTTGAGGTTACCAAGGAAGATTTGCTGAAACATGGATTTGGAGAGAAACCGATGTTCCATTGTTTTGTGGCCGAAACCCAGGAAGGTATTTCAGGGATTGCATTGGTGTATCCTAGATATTCCACATGGAAGGGACCAGCCATCCACTTGGAGGATTTGATTGTGTCTGAAAATATGCGGGGAAGCGGGTTAGGAACTGCCTTATTGGATGAGGTGGTGCGCTATGGCCATTCCCTCGGGGTAAAGAGAATTTGTTGGGAAGTTTTGGATTGGAACGAGCCTGCGATTGAATTCTATGAGAAAAAGGGGGCCAATGTACTTCGCGATTGGGATGTGGTACAATTGGACGAAAAAGGAATCAAAAATTACATGGAAAGCCTTAACTGAGCTTTTCTACATACAAGTACAAAATTAACATGAGAGTATTTAAGTTTGGTGGGGCTTCGGTAAAAGACCCCGATGCTGTTAAGAATGTGGTCAGTGTCCTCAAAGAAGTAGGATATTCAGATACCTTGGTCGTTATTTCGGCAATGGGCAAGACCACTAATGCCATGGAGAAGGTGGTGGAATCTTACTTTTATGACAAGGGGGCTTTAAATGCATCCATTCAGGAGGTTATCGACTATCATGATGGCATTTTATCCGGATTGTTCGCTAGTCCAAGCCACCCTATTTATGATAAGATCAAATTGCTTTTTGATGAAGTGAAAGGTTTTTTGGCCTGGAACAAATCCCCAAAATATGGTTTTGTGTATGATCAGGTAGTCAGTTATGGCGAGCTGCTTTCAACCACCATTTTGAGTGCCTATTTTAACGAAGTTGGACTTGCCAACACCTGGTTGGATGTGCGTACCATGATCAAGACCGACAGTAACTATCGCGATGCGCAAATCAATTGGGAGCGCACCCAACAAGAGGTTACAGCACGGGTAGATATGTCCAAACTGAACATCACCCAAGGGTTTTTGGGAAGTGATGACAATAATTTCACAACCACATTGGGTAGGGAAGGTTCGGATTATACCGCTGCTATTTTGGCGTATTGTTTGAATGCCGAATCTGTTACCATTTGGAAAGACGTACCTGGGGTATTGAACGCCGATCCACGCAATTTTGAAGAAGCCCAACTTTTGGAGCAGATTTCATACCGTGAAGCTATTGAGTTGGCCTTTTACGGTGCCTCCGTGATCCATCCCAAAACATTGCAACCCTTGCAGCGCAAGGAAATCCCCTTACATGTGAAATCCTTTGTGAACCCAAAGGATATGGGAACTACTGTGGGCAAAGGAATCGGGATCGTGCCCAAAGTGCCCTGCTTCATCGTTAAAAAGAACCAAGTGTTGCTAAAACTTTCTTCTTTGGATTTTTCATTCATTGTGGAGGACAACATCAGCGAAATCTTCAAACTGTTCCATGACCATAGGTTGAAGGTGGACCTTATCCAGAATTCCGCCATCAGTTTTTCCGTTTGTTTGGACAACAAGTTCAAAGGTTTACAACCGTTGCTTGAAGAACTGAAAAAGAAATTCAAGGTAGTCTGCCATGAAGATGTTTCCCTTTACACCATCCGCCATTTTGATGAGCAGGCGGTAAAATCCCTTCAAAATGGAAAATCGGTATTGGTAGAGCAACGCGGTAAGGAAACAGTGCAGTTGGTAGTGCAGTAGCGTCTTGATCTCTTTTTTTGGCCAGGAGGGCCAGTAATTGTATTTTTCTATCTTTACGGCTAGCTAAAGAAGAAACTACATGGGCTTGGTTACTGCGAAAGAGGTTGCAAAAGTGATAAATCTGGATAAGTATGGATTTTTGGGCACTTTTGTGGGCTGGCTTTTAATGGTTGCCACTAGGATTACCACCATAAACAGGTTTTACAACAGGAACAAAGACCTTCCGGGACCCGAATTTTTGGATGCCATCCTAGATCATTACGAAATTGATTTTGAAATTCCGGAAGAGGATATCAAAAGACTACCAAAGACTGGACCTTATATTACTATCAGTAACCACCCACTAGGGGGTATTGATGGTGTTTTGTTGCTGAAACTTTTACTGAATGAGCGCCCGGATTACAAGATCATCGCCAATTTTTTGCTGCATCGGATAGAACCGTTGAAACCATATATCATGCCGGTGAATCCTTTTGAAACCCATAAGGATGCCAAAAGCAGCATAACAGGTTTCAAGAATGCCCTAAAGCATTTACAGGACGGTCATCCCCTTGGCATATTTCCAGCGGGTGAAGTTTCTACATACCGTGATGGGAAATTGGTAGTGGACAGACCTTGGGAAGAGGCAGCCATCAAATTGATTCGCAAAGCCGAAGTGCCGGTTGTCCCCATTTATTTTCATGCCAGGAATAGCCGACTTTTCTATACCTTGTCCAAAATGAACGATGTGTTCCGAACGGCCAAATTGCCTTCGGAGTTGACTTCACAGAGCATGAGGCCAATTAAGGTTAGGATCGGTCAACCCATATCCGTAAGTGCACAGCAAGAGGAAGAAACATTGGAGTCGTTCACGGAGTTGCTACGCAAGAAAACCTATCTCTTGGCCAATGTTTTTGAAAAGGAACGTTTGATCGATAAGGTGCCGACCTCCTTAAAAATTCCAAAGCCGCCTAAAAAAATAGCCACCCAGATCAGCACCAAAGTTTTGGAGGAGGAAATTGCCCGTTTGCGCGAAAAGGATTGTCGGGTTTCACAAAGTAAAAACTATGAGGTATTCTTGGCCAAACAGAAGGACATGCCCTTTTGCTTGAACGAGATCGGAAGACAACGCGAGATTACTTTTAGGGAAGTGGGCGAGGGGACCAACAACGCCATTGATTTGGACAAGTTCGATTCCTACTATCATCATCTTTTTCTTTGGGATGATGATGAAAAGAAAATCGTGGGGGCCTACCGGATGGGATTGGGATCCGAGATTTACAAAAAGTATGGTATTGATGGGTTCTATCTTCAGGATCTGTTCCGTTTTGAGCCTGAATTGTACGGCATGATGGAAAAATCCATCGAAATGGGCCGGGCCTATATAATAAAGGAATACCAACAAAAACCCATGCCCTTGTTCCTTCTTTGGAAGGGAATCGTGCATACCACATTAAGGCATCCGGAGCATAAATATTTGATCGGTGGGGTGAGCATTAGCAACCAGTTCTCGAATTTCTCCAAAAGCTTGATGATCGAGTTCATGAAATCCAATTATTGGGATCCCTATGTGGCCCAATACATACGTCCCAAAAAGGAATTCAAGGTTAAGCTGAACGATGCCGATAAGGAGTTCATCTTTGATGAGACCCAGGCCGATCTGAACAAATTCGACAAATTGATCAGCGAGGTGGAACCCGGAAGCCTGCGCTTGCCCGTTTTGATTAAAAAGTACATCAAACAGAACGCCAAGGTGGTCGCCTTTAACGTAGATCCGTTGTTCAACAATTCGGTAGATGGACTCATGTACATCCGAATTGCCGACTTGCCTGAAAGCACCGTAAAACCTGTCATGGAGGAATTCCAGGCCGAATTGGAGCGAAAAATGGCCGAAGGGGTTACCAACCCCGAAGATCTGGCTTAATCCATCAATTCTTCCCTAACGAAGTCATGGCAAAAAGCCTTGATTTCATCTCGGGTTGCCCTAAACGCCTCTTGGATCTCCTTTTCTGTACCCTTTACTTTGGACGGGTCCATAAAGTTTTGATGCACCCTGATCGCATTTTTTGATGGGATGTAGGGGCAGTGCTCCTTGGCATGGTCGCAGACCGTGATGATGAAATCCCATTCAATACCTTGGTATTCGTCCACATGGTTGGAAGTATGGTGCGAGATGTCCACCTTATCTTCCTTCATGATCTCCACAGCTTTGGGGTTAAGGCCATGCGTTTCAATACCTGCACTATAAATATTAGCCAGTTTTTTTTGAAAATGTGCTAGATAACCGTGTGCCATTTGGCTACGGCAAGAGTTTCCGGTACAAAGTACCAATACGTTTTTCATAGTTTTTTGATTGATTATTAGTCAATTCCGACCAAGTTACTACGCTTCTCGAATAGAAGGTTATCCTTCCATTCGCCATATAGCTTGCCCACTCGTTCGCGCTTGCCAATATAGCGAAAACCAACTTTCTCATGAAGTTGGACACTAGCATTATTTTCTGGAAAAATACCGGATTGTAAGGTCCAATACCCTTCTTTTTCACTATCGGAGATCAACTGCTTCAAAAGCTGTTTGCCAACGCCCTTGCCGCGACTGTTGGCAGCGATGTACACACTTACTTCGCCCACTCCTCCATAAACACATCTGCTCGAAACAGGGGAAAGGGCTGCCCATCCCAAGATGGTGCCGTTTTCCACGGCTACCAATCGGCAATGATCTGTGTGCGATTTGTCCCAATGTTCAAAACTGGGAACTTGGGTTTCAAAAGTGGCAAAGCCGGTGGCTATACCTTCGGCATAGATTTGGGATACTTGCTCCCAATCGGAGGGCTGCATGTTTCTAATCGTCATGACATTGGTATTAGCAACATCCTGAACCAGATGTACAACAAGCTTCTTTTTCTGCTTCGGCTTCCACAGGAACCCCACAGGTTTCTTTCGCTTTGCAATCGGTCTTTTTTACGGAAAGTTTAAGGATCAAGGAGGTTTCATCCAAGTGATGGTCATTAACGAAAAGCTGGGCCGTATGGAAATGTTCGTTACTGTATTCAAATTTGATTTCCGTGTCTTTATCCATAGGTTTGATCTTGTCCACTTTGTTCAGGATGCCCAAAGCCTTGTATGCCGACATAAATTCTTTTTTGTCTTTTTCTTTTGGACTTTCCCAAAGTTGAATAATGGTCTCTTTCCAAAAATCGGTTCCCGCACCACAGTCCACGGAATCTATGGTGATGTTTTTGACTTCGGTGATATGGTAATTGGCCCCAACAAATTTATCGGGAGCATATTCAAAAAGGAGGCTTTTGTTCTGGTGTTGTTTTAAAAGGGATAAAAATTCTGATGTTTTCATGGTTAACAACAATTACGGTTAATATTGGAAAAGAACAGGTGGAAGGTCTCTTGTAATTCCTTCCATCGTTCGGGGTCGATACAAAAACAAAGGTTTTTGCCCTCAAAGGTTCCCTTGAGCAGTCCAATTTTCTTGATCTCGTTCAAGTGCTGGGAAATGGTGGGCTGGGATAGACCGATGATATCCACCAGATCGGTACAGATACAGGCATCCTGCTTGCTGATGTACTCGAGAATGGCCACACGAGCCGGATGCGCCAACACCTTGGCAATTTTGGCAAGGTCATTCTGTTTGGTGGAAAATATATACGTTTTGGTAGCTCCCATCTATATAATTGTATATTGCAATATTACGATGATATATTGAAATAAAAAAGCCAGAGTGGAATTCTCTGGCCAATTTTTTAGAACCAGGGTTTTTTGCCCACTTGGTAAGTATTGTAGAATTCTGCATCGGATTTGGTCAAATAGATGATGCCTTCCACCAATCCAATAATGCCTGGGATCCAAACGAACAAAAGTCCGATTCCTACACAGGAAAGGACATAGGCGGCAATGGAAACACCCAAAAGGATGAAACCTTCCTTGTTGTAACCCAATATGAATTTGTGAACACCTAAGGATCCAACCAAGATGGCTAGGATGCCGGCCAATATTTTTTTATTGTCACCTCCGGCTCCTTGTAGACCTTCCTTAAATTCCTCAGCGGTTTTTTTAGCTTCTTCTTTGAATTCCTTCGCAGCTTCTTCGGCTTTGTCCCCGAAGTCTTTGTTTTCTTCTGACATTGTTTTACATGTGTTGGTTAATGATTTTTAAATGTAGCAAATAAATCAATATCTAAAGAAAGGCTTTATCAACAGGCTCCCACAGTTCCAGTTTGTTGCCGTCGGGATCCATGATGTAGCCAAACTTTCCATAATCGTACTCCGCAATTTCGCCAACAATGGTCACTCCCTCCTTTTTCAGTTCCTCCATTAATTCCACTAGGTTTTCAACCCTAAAATTGATCATAAAAGGCTTTTCACTGGGTTCAAAATATTTGGTATCGCTGCTGAACGGGCTCCATTGGGTCATGGCGTCGTTCCCATCTTGGTCCTTCCACCAAAAGGAACAGCCATAGTTATCGGTGTTGAGGCCCAAATGGTTTTTATACCATGTTTTAATCTGGTCCGGGTCCTTGGTTTTAAAAAAGATGCCACCTAATCCTGTTACTCTGTTTTTCATGATTTTTTAATGTTTTGTTCGTATAGGTTGATCCATTCCTGTGGGGTCATTTTTTGAGAAAGTTCCCCGATGAGTTGATAAGGAATGGTTTGGATGTTCTTGAACCGGATACAGCTTTTGCCCATATCCAATTTGGTCTTTACGTATTTTGGGTATTCCGCCACAAACCAATCGTGGATTTTTGTATCGGCATAGATTCCTGAATGGTACAGGGCCACAAAATTCTTTTGGGAGGCAATGCAGGCAAAGGCCAAGGGTTGTTTGGGGTCACAATGGTATCCATCAGGATAGAGCGAATGGGGCACCACATACCCGATCATCCCATAGGTGATGCATTCCTCAAAACCATCCGGCAGATTGGTTTTTATGGTTTCCCGCAATTTTGAGATGGCCTCCTTGCGATCTTCGGGTACTTTGCTGATGTATTCTTCTGGGGTTTTGGCGTCTATGGTCATGATTCAGCTTTTCGTTGTAGTATCAATGAAGATAATAAGGTAATGATCAATCCGATAGCAAAAACCGTTGTTGCCATAAAAGTAAAGGACAAGATCGGGTTTGAAAATTGGGCTTTCTGTTCTTCCAATTCGGCCAGGCGGATTCGTAACTCATCCGGTGGAAGGGTGCCTTTCATGTTTTCTGCAATCTCGGCATAGTAATAGTCCATAAAGCCTGGATTGAGTACTTCCGTATAAAAGACATCCAACAAGCCAAAGATGACGGCAGTGATCAAACTGATCAAGAGCCCCATGGTCAATGCTTGCTTAAAACTGACCGCCCCACCATTTTCCTTGTCCCTATAATGCCGAATCCCGAAATACACAAAGCACAAGGAAACGGTAATGGTCACATAACCTAAAATTTCCTGTACAGGGAGCGAAAGGGTACTCAGTCCATACCAACTGGCAATGGATAACACACAAATGGCAAGGGCTCCATAGGCCCCATATTTTAATATTGTTTTTTTCATGTTTTTATTTAATTGGTTGATTCAAAAGTAGATGGTTGGTCTTCATCCGGACTCATACTAAAGTACCAATTTTGTGGGACCAAGGCATTACTGCTCTAAAATTTGAAGTTCCTTGGCTTTTTTAATGGCCTGCGTACGGCGTTGGGCATCCAGTTTAAGGAGAAGGTTGGATACGTGGGTCTTTATGGTACTTTCCGAAACAAATAAGGTATCGGCGATTTCTTTGTTCGATAAACCTTTTGAAATAAGGATCAATACTTCATATTCCCGTTTGCTAATGCCGAGTTGTTCAATTTTTTTATGGTCGATTTGGGTGGGTCTCGACTTTTCCTTGTGAAGCGTTTTTTTGTTGATGTAGATACCAACAAGGAAGAAAATCACCGCAATGGAACCAATGGTAAGCTCTATGGAAATGTCTTCTGATACATAGGAATAACGACTCAGCCTAAAGAGGACCAGTAAGGCGATGATGAGGGCGGAAAAAACGAAAATGGTCTTTCTCACCCTTTAAAATTAGCAAAATCTTGCCTTCACCTTGTCCACAATGGTCTGTGCCAGCTTTGCATGGCTTTCCACCGTCCAGCCTGCCACGTGTGGGGTCAGCAAAACGTTTTTGGCCTTTCTCAAATATTTTAAGGCTTTCGGTTTTTGAACGAACATGTTCTCGAACGATTTTTTCTCGTACTCCAGAACATCCAATCCGGCGCCCAATATTTTTCCAGATTTAAGGGCCTCCACAAGGTCTTTGGTGACTACACATTTGCCCCGGGCGGTATTCAACAGCCAAAAGGGTTTATGAAAACTGTTGATGAATTCCGTGTTTACCATGCCTTCGGTCAATTCGGTTTGTGGAACATGAAGACTTACCACATCCGATTTCTGTTTGAATTCCATAATTCCTACTTGACGTGCGTTGTCATCGCCAACACCACCAACGATATCGTAACAGATGACTTCCACATCAAAACCCTTCAGTTTTTTAGCAAAAGCCTTGCCCATGTTCCCATATCCGATGATACCCACGGTGCGGCCATCGAGTTCCACGCCACGGTTGCCTTCTCGGTCCCATTTGCCTTTTTTTACCTCACGGTTGGCTTTGCACATCTTGTTCATAAGGGATAAAAGCATGCCCAAGGTATGTTCACCCACCGCATTTCGGTTGCCCTCCGGAGCGGAAACCATGTAAATATCCTTCATCTTGGCATACCGAACATCAATGTTTTCTAGCCCGGCACCGACCCTTCCAATAAATTTGAGATTGGTGGCCTTCTCCAAAAATTGTTGGTCTATGGTAAACCTGCTTCGGATAATAATCCCGTCATAATCTTGGATTTTATTTTCCACTTCTTCCTTGGTTGAAGTATAGTCTTCGTGGTTTTCAAATCCTAATGCAGCAAATTGCTCTATCAACAAGGGGTGGTTGGTATCGAGGTGGAGAACTTTCATGCGTTAAATATACAATTCCTAAATTTTTGGATAATGGGTCTGTGTTTTTTCGTGCTGTACACCTCCAGTATGTGCCGTGGTACGTTTTTCGAACAGGAGTACATGTACCTCTTCCTCATCCTTGGTCATAGGGTTGTGCTCCACTCCTTTGGGTACCACAATGATTTCGCCCTCCTTCACCACTTCGGTGCGGTCCCTGAATTGCATGTAGAGCGTTCCTTTGATGACTTGAAACAATTCGTCCTCATGCTCGTGGGCATGCCAAACAAACTCGCCCTGCAATTTGGCCAATAGTACCTGCATATCATCCACAATGGCAATTTGGTGCGGATGCCATAGTTTGGTGAACTCGGCATGCTTTTGTTTCAGGTTGATGGGTTTCATCGGTTAGTTTTTAAATACCCAATATCAATTTGGCAATCGTAAAGTATATCAATATTCCGAAAATATCATTGCTGGTGGTAATGAACGGACCGGTAGCAATGGCGGGGTCGATTCCCCTTTTATCCAAAAAAACCGGGATAAATGTTCCAATAAGTGCCGCAATGATGATGACCAAGATAATGGCTATTCCAATGGTGGCAGAAACCAAATATGTGGTATCAAATACAAAGTGGCTTATGAGGAGTACAATGGTGGCAATGGCTGTCCCATTTAGCAAACCAATTGAAAATTCCTTGAGTAATACTCTAGTAACCTCTCCCTTAACGGTATTGTTGGCAAGACCCTGAACCATAATTGCGGAGGATTGCACCCCAACATTTCCTGCAGTAGCTTGGATCAAGGGTACAAAAATGAGCAAAATGCGGTAGTTGTCCATTAATGGTTGAAAGCTATTGATGATGCTCGCTGCACCGATTCCACCGAACATGCCAATAAAAAGCCAGGGCAAGCGGGCCCGCGTAATTTCCCAGATACTGTCATCCGCTTCCACATCTCGTGAGATACCGGCAGCCATTTGGTAATCCTTATCGGCCTCCTCCTTGATCACGTCCACAATATCGTCAATAGTGATGCGGCCCACCAATCGTCCTATTTCATCTACCACGGGAATGGCCTCCAAATCGTATTTGGACATGATTTTGGCAACTTCCTCCGCGTTTTCGTTCACATTTACATAATCCACTTTTGGGATGTACACATCCTTAATGTTGGTCTTGGTAGAGGTGGTCAACAAGTCTTTTAATGACAATCGGCCCTTTAACAGACCTTCATCGTCCACCACGTAAATTGAATGTACCCGGGTCACATTTTCGGCTTGGGAACGCATTTCCTTTACGCAGGTAAGAACGTTCCAGTTTTCGTTCACCTTCACTAGCTCCTTTGCCATAAGACCCCCGGCAGTATCCTCATCATAACGCAACAGGTCCACAATATGTTTGGCATGCTCCCTGTCCTCAATTTCCGAGATAACCTCTTGGATGATTTCCTTCGGAAGTTCGTTGATGATATCCGCCGCATCATCCGTGTCCAACTCTTCGAGCTCGCTTGCAATCTCTTTTGCGGTAAGGTTGCCCAATACGGCCTCCCGGATATCCTCGTGCATTTCTGCAAGGATGTCGGAAGTCTTTTCACTGTCCAGAAGTTTGATTAGATAGGTGGCCTCCTCTACATCCAACTCGTCTGCAATCTCGGCGATATCGGCATAGTGGAACTCGGACAACATGGTCTGTAACTCGGCATTCTTTTGCTCCGCTATCAGCGCCTTGATGTCTTCTAAAAGCTCGTCTGTGAGTTTAAACGGGGTCATTGGCTATCTTCTGTGTCAACGTTACAAAATCTGCTACACCGAGCTGTTCTGGGCGTTGGTCAAAGATAGCATCTTCTTTGAGATTATCGGAAAGATTAAAGGTTTTAAGGCTGTTCCGGATGGTCTTTCTTCTTTGATTAAAGGCGGTTTTTACCACTTTGAAGAATAGACGCTCATCACAGGGGAGTTGCAGTTCCTTTCTTCTTTTTAATCGAAGTACACCTGAATCTACCTTGGGTGGAGGATCAAAAACACTTGGGGGAACGGTGAACAGGTATTCGGCATCATAAAAGGCCTGTACCAATACCGATAAGATCCCATAGGTTTTGCTGCCCGGTTTTTCACAGATACGCTGAGCCACTTCTTTCTGGAACATGCCTGAAAATTCAGGGATTTGATTGCGCATCTCCAGCATTTTGAAAACGATCTGGCTTGATATGTTGTAGGGAAAGTTTCCTGTGATGGCAAATTCTTCCTCCCCGTACAATTCTGTAAGGTCGAACTTTAGAAAATCGGCTTCCACCACGTTCAACCGATTGTTCTTTTTCAAAATTTCTTGGTGTTCCAAAGGAAAACTGTGGTTCAGGTACACAATGGATTCTTCATCAAGGTCCATGGCTACAAGGTCCAAGTCTCGTTGCAACAGGTATTTGGTCAAAACTCCCATACCGGGCCCAATTTCCAGAACATTACTATACCCTTCCAAAGAGAGGGTGTCCGCAATTCTTTTGGCAATGGACTCATCCGTTAGAAAATGCTGGCCCAAATGTTTTTTGGCCCGTACGGCACCTTCCTCTAGTCCTATTGGTTGGTTTTTATGTCCGCCATGTGCAGACTTCTTCTTGTTCTTCTTGGACACCGGAGGTTTTTTTGCAAGTTACTTGGAATTTTCGATATAGACCCATGCACTGGATCCCGATTCCAAGGGAATTTTTTCGCGTTTGTAGGCGCTTGTCTCGTATATATCCGCTTTTCTAAGGTCCTCTTCGGTAACTTCATAAACGGTACCACTGACCTTATCCTCTAGGTTTTTAGTCTGAAGTACCAACGGATATCGACCATAAACGGCATTTTCCATTTTGCTGAAACCCAAAAGTGCATCAGGCACTCCATTTAGGGCTCGTCCAAAAATATAGTACTGAACCTGAAGGTCCTGTAATGTGCCGTAGGTAAAAAGATATTCCAAAAGGCTAGGGTATTTGTTGGCTGATCACCTCTAGTTCCGTTCTAAAGGCCACAAACTTATTGGGGAACAATTTTTGGGCATAACCTCTCAAACGTTCGGCATCATCACGGTAGTAGGCTTCCAAGGTTTTCCGGTCAGGGGTGGTATATTGAATGGAGTAGGTGATACCCCCATCATCTTCCACCAATACCCTTACCATTTTGGCGTGTGAAAATTTGCCTGTGTTCAGCATGTCGGGAATATGCTTGTCCCGCATCCAAACAAGCCAATCGTCATGGACATCCGCGTCAATATTGATGGTTACATTATAAATGAGCATTTGTTTCTTTAAATTTCGAAGAGGTGAAAATTAGTCTATTTTTTGGGAATTCAATAGTTTCTGACGTCATTTCGAAATGAGTGCCAAAAGTGATAAGTACGATTGGGAGATCTTTATGATGGGATTCCCGCTTTTCCTTCGACTACGCTCAGGCACCAGCGGGAATGACACCTGATTAATTAATGGCATCACCACGTAGCTTCCTAAAATTGATTCGGGCCTGCGGAAAATAATAACTGTCCTGATAGTTGTAAATGATCTTTTCGTAATGACTTTTTGCTTTTTCTGGCTCGTTCAAAATGTTTCGGTACAATTCCCCAAGTGCAAAATGGGCATCATCGGCCAAAATGCCATCGGAATAGAACTCCACAATCTTTTTGTAATTGAATTCTGCTGCTTCATAATCCTTTTGCTCTACCAAGAGTTCTGCTTGTTTTAATAAGGCTTCGTCTTCAATTTTTTCGCCCTTGTGGTTTTGAAGGATGTCCTCCAATTCCGCAATCGCTTCTTTGTTTTTGTTTTGATAGGCCAACAAATCCGCCCGGGCATATTTTTTCAATGCGGTTTGGGTAGAATCTTCCAAGGAATTGTCCGAGATCAAAAGACTTAACTGCATGGCATCATTGGCAATGAGTTGGGAGGTGGATCCACGAAGGACTTTCAATTGGGTTAGGGCCCAATCAAAATCGCCTTTATAAAAACTGGTCTGTGCCACCTTGAAGCGTGCATCTTGCCCCAACACATCATTTTTAAGGCTTTTCTGTATCTGGGTGAAGAGAATCAAGGCTTCATTGAAACGTTGGTCGTAGACCAAAATATCTCCCAACGCCAGTTTTACATAGGCCATGGCCACACGACCCATAGGAAGTTCTAGGCTTTCCTTGAGCATGGCAATGGCCGGTTCAGGACGTTCGCGCTTAAAGGTCAAAAAATTAGCGTAGGCAATCTGCAATTGCAACGTGAGTGATTTGTTCCCGTATTCGGCTACTAGTTGTTCAAACTGCTTTTCTACGGAGTCAAGGGTTTTGGCGGTCGGATTCTTGAGTTCTATATCGATCAATTTGAGTTGTGCGTTCAATTTGATTCTGGGTTCTTCGGTATTTTCCACTATGAACTGAAAAATGGCCGTAGCGTTTACAAGGTCATTGTCCCCAAGGGTGATATCCCCCAAATTTTCCAATCGGTCCATATTGCTTCCTTCCGCCCGTTTAAAGATGGCCTTTTCTTGACTGAAGGCACTTCCGTATTGCTTTTGTTGAATGAACAACCAGCTCAGCAGTTCGTTCCACAGTACATCTGGACTTTTTTGGGCGTTTTTGAGCAATACCTTTCGTAGCAAAACATTGTTTTCGTTGGCGGGGTCTTCGGAGATAAAATCTTCTATGTTTCTAAGTACATTGGAGCGCGAAGTCTTTCCTTCCCAAATTAGATTGAGATAGGATTGGTACATTTTTTCAATGTCTCCCTGTTCCCCATAAATACGTGCCAATTGAAAGTCGTAATTCAGATCCGGTTTCAGTTCCATGGCCCTGGTATAGGCCTTGATGGCATAATCCAACAGTGCATATTTTTGGAATCGATACCCTACACTATACCCATAATTGGGGTTTTCGTCAATTTTTTGAATGGCCTTATCATAATATTCGGTGGCCCTTTCGGATTGATCTTGGAGGGTATAGTTATAGCCCAATTCAATATAAAAGGTAGGAAAAGCGTAGCTGTCCTTGAGTTTTTCCAAAAGAAATGCCTCGGCTTCGGTATAGCGTTCCAATTGCTGATAACAGGCAATCAGTCCTTCGGCATAATCGGTACGTCTGGGATTGGTCTCGGCCAATTTTTCATAAAAGACCACAGCTTTTTCGTAATCCCCATCATTGAAGTACTGTTTGGCCAAAAAGTCTTCTTGGGCCAAGGCCACAACTTGGAATAGGAGGAACGATATCAGAATTAAAAAATAACGCAATAGTATTTTTGTTAAAAGCAAATAAATGAGAACGTTCTGTCATTTAGAGCGTAGTGAAAAATCTCATTTCCAACTAAGGATATAAGATTCCTCGTCACTTTGTTCTGTAGGAATGACCAATAGTGCTCAAAATGAATGCTATTGATTTTAAAACACAGTGTTTTATTTCAAATATAACGTAGAAATGCTGGGGATTCTGTTAAGTGAATCCAAATAATGAGTGAAAAACCTAGTCGATGAGCTCGAATCCGCAATACGGGACAAGGGCATCGGGAATTTTAATGCCGTTTTCAGTCTGATAGTTTTCCAAAATACCTGCCAATACCCTGGGTAATGCCAAAGAGCTCCCGTTTAAGGTGTGGGCCAATTGACTTTTGCCGTTCTCGTCCTTGTAACGCAGTTTTAAACGGTTGGCTTGGAAAGTCTCAAAATTGGAAACAGAACTGATTTCCAACCAACGATCCTGGGCAGTGGAAAACACTTCAAAATCGTATGTGAGGGCAGAGGTAAAACCAAGGTCACCACCACAAAGTCTTAAGATTCGGTAGGGCAATTTCAATTCACGAAGAATGTTTTTCACATGCTCCACCATTTCGTCCAAAGCTTGGTACGAATTGTTGGGATGTTCCAAACGAACGATCTCTACCTTATCAAATTGATGCAAACGGTTCAATCCACGAACATGGGCACCATAACTTCCGGCCTCTCTCCTAAAACAGGGCGTGTAACCGGTATATTTGATGGGGAAATCACTTTCTGCCAAAATATCGTCCCTGTGCAAGTTGGTCACTGGTACTTCTGCAGTGGGGATTAGATATAGGTCATCAGCCTGAAC
The DNA here is from genome assembly GCA_030148305.1 of Allomuricauda sp. Classification (GTDB taxonomy): domain Bacteria; phylum Bacteroidota; class Bacteroidia; order Flavobacteriales; family Flavobacteriaceae; genus Flagellimonas. Next base: position 17,533 of record JASBTS010000047.1, read on the forward strand.
GTGGTACATTTGTCCTTCCTTGTCCGGCAACTGTCCGGTACCATATCCTGATGCTTCGTTCACCATATGGGGCACTTGCATTTCGGTGTAGCCGGCGGCCGTGTTTTTATCCAAGAAATAAGAGATCAAAGCGCGTTGCAAGCGGGCGCCTTTACCTTTGTATACAGGAAATCCTGCACCGGTGATCTTTACCCCTAGTTCAAAATCGATGATGTCATATTTTTTGGCCAATTCCCAGTGGGGCATGGCACCTTCGAACAAGGTCGGGATATCGCCTTCGCGAAAAACCTCCTCATTGTCGGCGTCTGAATTTCCGGCAGGAACAGAGGTGTGTGGAACATTGGGAATCAGGTACAATTGCTCCTGAAGTGCCGCGGCCGTAGCATTGAGGTCGTCACCCAATTGTTTGGAAGTCTCCTTCAAACCAGCGGTTTTTTCTTTCAGTGCATTGGCTTCCTGAGCCTTGCCCGATTTGAAAAGCAGACCAATTTCCTTGGAAAGTTTGTTGGATTCCGCAAGAATGCCATCAAGTTCCGTTTGTATGGAACGTCTTTTTTCATCCAATTCGATTACAGCAGCAATCATTGGTGCCGCATCGATGTTACGCTTTTTTAAAGCGGTGATGATACTTTCCTTGTTTTCCCTAATGGTCTGTAATTGAAGCATGGCCTTGTTTTGTGCGGCAAATTTAATTCAATCTGAAGAAGTGCCCAACAATAATCCATCAGGCAACCAAATAGATGTTGTTTTTTGTTCCTTTTGAATTGTAACTGATTATTTCTTGGAGATCAGTTCCAAGGAACGCACCTTGTCTTTTTGTAACTGTTGTTTCAGTTCCTCTATGGAGTTGAACTTATGTTCATCCCTAATGCGGTGCAGGATGCTCACCTGTACTTTCTTGCCATAAAGGTCTCCATCGAAATCAAAAAAGTTCACCTCGATGCTTTTGGTAGTGCCATCAACGGTGGGATTGAACCCAATGTTCATCATACCGAAATATTCCTTGCCATCAAAGGTGCTTTTTACCACATACACTCCAGTTTTTGGGATGAGTTTATATTCTTCTTCAATGTGAAGGTTGGCTGTGGGGAAACCAAATTCCTTTCCCAAACCTTTTCCTTTTCCGATGGTGCCCGTCAACATGTACTCATAATTCAAGTAACTGTTTGCAGTTTCAATATCGCCTTCCAAAAGGGCATTCCGGATCTTGGTGGAACTTACGGAAACATCGTCAATTTCCTGGGCGGGAATCTCTTCCACATCAAAACCTAGGGTATTGCCAAAAGCCATCAAATCTTGAATGTTGGCATTTCTGTTTCGTCCAAATCGGTGGTCATACCCAATGATGATTTTTTTGGCCTTGAGACCATCAACCAATATATCTTCCACAAATTCAGTAGCCGTTAGCCTAGAAAATTCCTTGGTAAAGGGATGGATGATCAAATAATCGAGCCCCAAAGTTTCCATAATCTGTTTTTTCTCTTCCAAGGTGTTCAATAGCTTGATATCCACATCTTTTTGGAGTACCATTCGAGGATGCGGAAAAAAAGTAAGCACCGTGGATTTCAGGTTGGTGGCTTTGGCATTATTTATGAGGCGTTCCAATATCTTTCGGTGACCAAGATGTACCCCATCGAAGGTTCCGATGGTGATAATCGTTTGATTTGGAATGTCTTTGAAGAGAGAAATGTTCTGGATTGTTTCCAAGCGATCAAGAAATAAAAAAGGCTTACATTTGAAATTATACTATGCCCTAAATATGTATGAGAGCTAAATTACACCTAGTTTTTTCAATATCCATATTTTTTAGCTGCTTTTGCATATACGGGCAGCAGGGGTATTGGAAGAACATTCCCAAGCAATCTACGCTGAAGAGTACCTCCATCAAGGATATGTACAAGGCCAAAAAGGTCTTTTCTCTAGACCGACAGGTTTTTATGGATGAGATGAAGACCTTCGGCACTTCAAAAAGTGCAAGCAAGGTGGTCTATTTGCCGGATGGTGATGGAAACATCATCCCGTTTACCCTGAAGGAAACCCCTGTATTGCACCCTGATCTGGCCAAGAAGTATCCCAACATCAAATCGTATTCCGGTACAAGTTCCGATGGAAAGTATAAAGTGAAATTGAGCAGTTCACAAAAGGGATTGGAGAGTATGGTCATCAATTTGAAGAACCATGAACAAACCTTTATGGAGCCCATTTCCAACAAAACAGATGCTTATGTTTTGTATGCGAAAGGAGCAGGACTCGCTTCCAAAGATGATTTTATTTGTGAAACCGTTGAAACGCTTTTGACCACCTCCAAAACCATTACCCCTTTGGTGGATGATCAGGTGTTGCGCAAATATAGGATTGCCGTTTCCGCTACGGGAGAATATACCCAGGGCAAAGGAGGCACGGTTGAAGACGCCCTCGCAGGGATCAATGCTACGATTACCCGCATCAATGAGGTTTTTGAAACCGATTTGGCCGTTACCCTGGAACTCATTGCGAACAATGACCTGCTAATTTTTACAAATCCTAATACAGATCCCTACGGAAGCAGCTTGAATTCCGAAGTACAGGCGACCATAACCTCCATTATAGGGGAGGCCAACTATGATGTGGGGCATTTGTTCCATCAGGTGTCAAACGCCACTTTGAACAACGGTAACGCCGGATTCATCGGGGCTGTCTGCGTAGACAATAAAAAAGGAAGCGGGTTCTCGGCTTCTTCCACGCCCGAAGGCGATGTGTTCGACTTGGATTATGTAGCACACGAATTGGGCCATCAATTCGGGGCCAACCATACGTGGTCCTTCGAATCGGAAGGTACCGGTGTTCAAGCAGAACCTGGGAGCGGAACCACTATTATGGGTTATGCCGGTATCACACAAGCAAATGATGTGGCTCCAAATGGGGACGATTATTTTCATTATTACAGTATACAACAGATATCGGATTATTTGCAGACCACCTCTTGTGCCCAGGTAACTCCGTTGACCAATTCGCCGCCCGTTCTCACGCCAGTAGGGGATTATACCATTCCCAAGGGAACCGCCTTTGTTTTGGAAGGCATTGCAACCGACCCCGATGTGGGCGATGTGCTGTCCTATACATGGGAACAGATAGATGATGGAGTGGTAACCAACACCACTTTTGGGCCAACGAATCCTAGTGGTGCCAACTTTAGGTCGTTACCTCCAAGTGCGGATCCCATTCGCTATTTCCCAAAATTATCCGAAGTAGCCCAAGGCAACTTGACCCAAGTAAACCCAACCGAAAATGAAGCTTGGGAAACGGTATCCGAAATTGAACGTACTTTGAATTTTGCCTTTACCGTTAGGGACAATGTATTGGGTGGGGGTCAGGTAATTTCGGACGTGCTGGCCGTAAATGTGTTAAAGGCGGCAGGACCGTTTGTGGTGACCTCCCAAAGTACCAATGAAGTATATACAGCAGGTTCCATTCAAGAAATTACTTGGGATGTGGCCAAAACCAACATTTTGCCCATCAATGCGCAACTGGTGGATATATTTCTTTCTCTGGATGGCGGACAGACCTTCCCCATTCTTTTGGCAGAGGATGAACTTAATGATGGGTCGGCCAATATTTTATTGCCAGGGGATGTCACGACCAGTGCACGCATCATGGTGAAGGCCAGTGACAATGTTTTCTTTGCAGTCAATGCATCCAATTTTACCATTGAACAATCGCAAGTGGTATTGCATTTTGATGAATTGGAATTTCAGGTGTGCCAACCGGATGATCTTGTGATTCCTTTTGTATATGAAACCTATGCTGGTTTTATCGAAACATCAACCTTTACAGCCGATGTGCCAGCTGGACTTACAGCCGTTTTTGCTCCTACCAATGCCACTGCAAACGATACTGGCGTCAGCTTGACCTTATCCAATACCGGTAGCGTAGCAGCAGGACTTTATGATATTACGGTGACCTCCACTTCGGCTTCGGTGACCAAAAGCGTAGTGCTTTCCGTTGCTATTGAGGATACCACTTTCTCGGATGTGGTGTTGCTTTCGCCAACAAATGGGCAAGGTGGGGTCTCCTTGGATGCCCAATTGTCTTGGGAAGAAAATCCACTTTTCACCCAATATGATGTGGAAGTTTCAACCGATGCGGGGTTTGTGAATGTGATCGAATCGGCCACGGTTCCTTTCAATTTTTATAAGACGACCAGTTTGCAACAGGAGACTGAATATTTTTGGAGGGTAAGACCTAGTAATGGCTGTGGTACGGGAACATTTGGTACGGCCTTTAGTTTTATCACTTCCCAAGTGGATTGTAAGAATATGGAATCCAGTGATTTGCCGATAACCATTTCTTCCACCGGAACCCCCACTATTACCACATCAGTGTTTTTCTGGGAGGATCTTCCCATTTCCGATGTCAATGTAAACCTGGAACTGGACCATAGCTATTTGGAGGATCTGGTGATTACGCTAATTTCTCCTGAAGGTACCCGTGTAGCCTTGCTTTCCAATACTTGTGGGGATCTAAACAATATCAATGCAGTGTTCGATGATGACGGAGACCCCATAACCTGTTCTGGTAATCCAGCTGTTTCAGGAACCGTGAGTCCGCTTGGTTCCTTGGCCTCCCTAAAGGGAGAATCCATTTTGGGAGAGTGGATTTTGGAAATCAAGGATACGGCCGCAAGTGATGGAGGTACCCTGATCGGTTTTTCTTTGGATGTTTGTGTGGAAGGCAGCTATCGACCAGATGCAGATGAAGATGGCGTTTTTGATGATGGCGATGATCTATGTTTGGGAACGCCAAAGGGTGTCACGGTCAATACCAATGGATGCGCTGTATACCGATTTGATGCCGACAATTTTGAAGTGGAAATCCAAAGTGAAACCTGCAGAAGCAGTAACAATGGCTCGGTGACCATTACTCCTGTGGATACATCCATAACCTATACTGTTGTTTTTGATGGCGGAGGTACGCCCACCACTGTGGATTTTTCCAACTTCCAAACGTTTGGAAATTTGACCGCTGGGGAATATTCTTTCTGCATAACAGGAACCAATGGGATGATTACCTATGAAGAGGTATGCTTCAGTGTGGTGATCACCGAACCGGATGTTTTGGATGTGGACGCCTTGATCGATGCCGGAATTTTAAGTCTTGACCTTAGCGGCGCCGACTTTTACAATGTGGAATTGAATGGATTGGTAACGCACACCCAAGCTTCCAAGCTTCAATTACCCATGAAGGAAGGGGTGAATACCTTGCGAGTTTATTCGGATCTTCCATGCCAGGGCGTCATTGAAAAGACCTTCTTTTATTCTACCAGACCCATATTATCGCCAAACCCTGTAGACTCCGTAACGGAAGTCTATTTGGGAGGTTATGAAGGGAAGGTGGATATCCAAATTTATTCCGGCAACGGAAGATTGGTGATGTCCATGCAAAAAACGGTTAACGGGGAAAACCTTGAAATGGATTTGTCCGTACTGCCAAGGGGAATCTATTACTTGGGTTTGACCAAGGATGGGGCACAGGAAATGTTTAAATTTATTAAGAGATGATGATGATGCGGAAACTGCTCTATATATCCATCTTGGGGTTTTTGGTTGCTTGTAGCAAGGATAAAACGCCGCCAGCTCCTCAAGGTGCGCTTTTGGTCTTTCCGGAAGAAAATTCTGAATGCACTACGGGATCAAGTGTGAATGAGACCTTGAGCCAGGTCACGTTTCGCTGGAATACCAGTAAAAATACGGATAGCTACACCCTGAGTGTGGTCAACTTGAATACCAATGTACCCCAGAATATTTCCACTGCCGCTACATCCGCTAGCTTGTCCATAGCCAAAGGAACACCTTTTGCCTGGTCGGTGACCTCCCGAAATTCAAAATCGGACCAAGTGGCTACCAGTGAGACCTGGTTGTTCTACAATGCAGGATCGCAGACCACTTATGCTCCGTTTCCAGCACAATTGGTGAGTCCGGCTTCAGGTACCACAGTACAAAAAGATATCGCCAATGAGGTTGAACTGGAATGGTCAGGTGCCGATGTGGATAATGATATCGACACTTTTGAAGTCTATTTTTCCGATGTAAATCCACCTACAACTTTATTGGGAACGACTAACGCTTCTACCATGAAATTGGCGGCAAGTGTTGAGTCTGCTACGGTGTACTATTGGAAAGTAATCACAACCGATTTGGAAGGTAATACTTCGGACTCCGGGGTGTTCGAGTTTAAGGTATTCTAGTTATTTGCCGTTGAATTCGTTCATGGTATTCTTTACCCCGGCAAATACGAAGGAACGCACTAGATCTGCAGCGACTATTAATCGGTCTGGCATGGCTTTGGCTTCTTCGGCGTTCCATTTCCCCAAAACATAATCTACTTGGCGACCCTTACCAAAATCGGAACCCACTCCAAACCTAAAACGGTTGTAGGTGACGGTTTGAAGTACATTTTGAACATCTTTTAAACCATTGTGGCCACCATCACTGCCCTTGGTTTTCAGTCGGATGGTACCAAATGGAAGGTTGATGTCGTCCGTAATGATAAGAAGGTTGTCCAACGGGATGTTTTCCTGTTCCATCCAATATTTCACAGCCTTTCCGCTCAGGTTCATGTAGGTGGAAGGTTTCAGGCAAATTATGCTTTTCCCTTTGTGCTTGAAAGAACCCACAGAGCCAAGTTTGGCACTTTCAAAAGTAAAAGCCTCCTGTTCGGCCAAAAAATCTAGGACTTTGAATCCGATGTTATGACGGGTTTCATCATAGTCGGACCCAATATTGCCAAGCCCAACGATCAAGAATTTTTTCATGGAATCTGTTTCTTCCAAAAGTGATGGTCTGCCAAATAATCTTTGAATGAACTGGAACATCAACAAGGTTGTAAAAGGCTAAAAATACAAAAGCATCCCCAATTGTTCATAAGAGCCAATGCAGGGATGCTTAAAATGTTTTGGTTTTGACTATTCCGTAGCTTCGGCAGCTTCTGTAGCTTCAGCGGCTGGAGCCTCAGCACCTTCCTCTTCTTCATCTTCCAAATCATCGGCAACAGAAGTTCTGGACGCTTTCACTTGTACAACAGAAGTGTTGTCTGGGTGCAAAATGGAATAATTTTCGCTCAATAGGGATTCCACTGAAATGGTACCACCAATCCTAAGTTTGGAGATGTTCACAGTGATGGAATCCGGTAGCAAATCTGGCAACGCCTTAATGGTAAGCTTTCTCTTTCTGAAAAGCAATCTACCACCGTTACGTACCCCTGGGGAATTTCCTTCCAAAATAACAGGAATGTCCATAGTAACTGGCTTGTCCTTGAACAATTGGTAGAAATCCACGTGGTAGATACTGTCGGTTACAGGATGGAATTGGATATCCTGCAATACGGCTTCAAATTTTTGGCCATCTTCCAACTCAATCACAGCAGTGTGAGCGTTTGGGGTGTACACCAAATCTCTGAATGAAAATTCTTCAACTGAAAAGTGAATCGGTTTATCCCCTCCGTACAGCACGCAAGGGACCTTTCCAGCATTACGTAGGGCCTTGGTAGCTACCTTGCCCACGCTTTCTCTTTGGGATCCTTTGATTGTAATTGACTTCATAATTTCTATTAACTAATTAAATTAAATTCTAAACTTTTGGTTCGAAGTGTTTCTGATAGTCTGAGCTTAGTCGAGCGTTACATCAAAAACTTCGAGGATATTGAGGTGTTGTGGTGAACCCTATGCATAACATCGGCAAAAAGATCGGCACAAGACAATACCCTAATTTTTTTCTGGTTATGGTCGATCGGAATGGAATCGGTAATGATCAATTCCGTCAACTTCGATTTTTCTATTCTTTCATAAGCATTGCCAGAAAGCAATCCATGCGTTGTTACGGCACGTACGCTAATGGCTCCACGTTCCATCATCAGGTCGGCAGCCTTGGTCAGGGTACCGGCGGTATCGACCATATCATCTACCAAGACCACATTTTTTCCTTCTACATCACCGATGAGTTCCATGTGTGAAATCTCATTGGCCTTGGCCCTTTGCTTGTAACAGATCACCACATCACACTCCAACGCCTTTGAATAGGCGTAGGCTCTTTTGGAACCTCCCATGTCAGGTGAAGCAATGCAGAGATTATCCAACTTCAAGCCCCTTAGGTAAGGCAGGAACAAGGTAGAGGCGAACAGATGATCCACGGGTTTTTCAAAAAATCCTTGGATCTGGTCGGCGTGCAAATCCATGGTGATGATTCGTGTAGCACCTGCCGTTTCCAACATCTTGGCCACCAATTTGGCAGCAATCGGAACACGGGGCTTGTCTTTTCTATCCTGTCTGGCCCATCCAAAATAAGGCATAACGGCCGTGATGTGTCTGGCAGAAGCACGCTTGGCGGCATCTATCATT
>JASBTS010000058.1 GCA_030148305.1 Allomuricauda sp.
AACGCCGACAAAGAGCACGATTACAACAGTTTTTTGTTGGAGGAACTGGAAGCTGCCAAACTCAAGGCAGGCATGCAGGAAGAGCTCGAAACCGAGTATGAGCAATTGAGCAATGTGGAGCAGATCATGGAGCAATTGTCCTCCGGATATCAATTGATGAACGATGAGCAATTGGGCCTTTTAGGAAGGCTCGGCGACTTGAAACGGGCTTTTCAGGGTCTTTCGGAATTCGGGCCAACATACAAAGCGTTGAGTGATCGGATCCAATCGGTACTCATTGAAATGGACGATGTGGCCTCTGAGATTGAACAGATGAAGGATTCAGTGGAAGCCGACCCGGAACGATTGGAAGTGGTGAACGGGCAATTGCAGCAATTATATGATCTTCAGAAAAAACACCATACCGATTCCGTTGCAAATTTAATTGCCATTCGGGAAGATTTGGCGGTTAAGGTGGAAGCCGTGGCCAATATTGAATCCAAGATCAAGCAAAAGAAAGAAGAGGTCACACAAATGACCGCTAAGGTCGATACCAGTGCAGCAAAAATTCATCAGTCCCGTAAAGACGTCATTCCAAAACTAAAGGGAATGTTGGAAGAAAATCTTGCAACGTTGGGGATGCCTTCAGCTAGTTTTAAGATTGAGGTAAGCTTGTCCAACTCCTTTAAAACCAATGGAAAGGATGATTTAATATTTTTATTTACAGCCAATAAGGGTTCCAGTTATGGTGAGCTCAAAAAAGTAGCTTCAGGCGGGGAGTTGTCCCGGATCATGTTGATTATCAAATCCATTTTGGCGCAATATGAGAACCTGCCCACCATGATGTTTGATGAGATCGATACAGGGGTTTCTGGAGAAATATCGAACCGAATGGGAGAGATCATGCAGCAAATGAGCCGAACCATGCAAGTGTTTTCCATTACACATTTGCCCCAAGTAGCTTCAAAAGGACAATATCAATACAAAGTTTACAAAGAAGAAAGTGCATCGGGTACCAGTACACATATCAAACAACTGGCGCAAGAAGAGCGTATTCGGGAATTGGCGGAAATGCTCGGTGGTAAATCGCTTTCCGAATCGGCATTGGCCCATGCCCGTGAGCTTTTGCAGTAAAAACTGTTAAAGCTGATAGCGCTAAATACCCAATTCTTCAATTAGAATAAATATCTTTGCAGAACAATCAACAATTGATAGAAAATATGGCATACAATCTCTTAAAAGGTAAAAAAGGAATCATTTTTGGGGCTTTGGATGAAAATTCCATCGCTTGGAAAACAGCAGAACGCGTTCATGAGGAAGGCGGTACATTTGTACTGACCAATGCTCCGATCGCCATGCGTATGGGCCAGATCAAGGATTTGGCAAGTAAGACCAATTCCGAGATCATTCCAGCCGATGCCACCAGCGAAGAAGGTTTAAAGAACCTAGTGGAGCAATCCATTGAGATTTTGGGAGGCAAATTGGATTTTGTACTTCATTCCATCGGGATGTCGGTAAACGTGAGAAAGGGTAGGGCCTACACGGACGAGAATTACGATTTTACGGCAAAAGGCTGGGATGTGTCCGCACTTTCCTTCCATAAGGTAATGCAGACCCTCTATAAAACTGACGCCATGAATGAGTGGGGTAGTATTGTGGCCCTTACTTATATGGCAGCTCAACGAACATTTCCTGATTACAACGATATGGCCGATAACAAGGCGTACTTGGAATCTGTGGCCAGAAGTTTTGGTTATTTCTTCGGAAAGGAGAAAAAAGTAAGGGTGAACACCATTTCTCAATCCCCGACCCCAACCACCGCGGGACAAGGCGTAAAAGGATTTGGTGGGTTCATCAACTATGCCGAAAAAATGTCACCATTGGGCAATGCCACTGCAGATGACTGTGCCAATTACACGGTTTCCCTTTTCTCGGACCTTACCAAAAAGGTGACCATGCAGAACTTGTTCCATGATGGAGGGTTCTCCAATACCGGTGTGAGTCAAGAGGTAATCGATGAATTTTCAAAATAATCAATAAAGATATTACAGGAAGCCATCCTTTTTAGGGATGGCTTTTCTATTTCATATGGAGGTATCCTTTTCCATAGTGGTTCCGGTATACAACAGGCCAGAAGAGGTTCGGGAACTGTTGCAAAGTCTTGCTCAACAAGATTTTGAAAGGGATTTTGAAGTAGTGATCGTAGAGGATGGTTCTTCGGAAAGTTCGGAGGCCATCGTCAAAAACTTTCAAGGGCAACTTCAGATTTCTTACTACTATAAGAAAAACTCTGGACCTGGGGATTCCCGGAATTTCGGGATGCAGAAGGCCAATGGGAACTATTTCCTTATTTTGGATTCGGATTGCATTTTACCCAAACAATATCTTTCTGAAGTTGATAAGGAACTGAAAAAGAAGTATGTACATTGTTTTGGTGGTCCGGATGCGGCGGACACATCCTTCACTATGGTGCAGAAGGCCATTAACTACGTGATGACATCCGTTTTCACAACCGGGGGTATTAGAGGAGGAAAAAAAGCGGTAGGAAAGTTCCAGCCTCGAAGTTTCAACATGGGAATTTCCAAAGAAGCTTTTAAAGAAGCGGGCGGTTTTGGAAGGATTCACCCCGGGGAAGACCCAGACCTTACGTTCCGTATTTGGAAGGCGGGTTTTGAGACCAGGTTGTTTCCAAATGCCTACGTATACCACAAGCGTCGTATAGACTGGAACAAGTTTTACGTTCAGGTGAACAAATTTGGATTGGTGCGCCCCATTTTGAACAAGTGGCACCCCGGCACCGCACGTTTGACCTATTGGTTCCCGACCCTTTTTATGTTGGGTTTGGTGGTATCCTTGGTCATGGCCATTTTTGGACTTGTTCTTCCCATTATGCTGTACGGCATTTATTTTATGGTCCTGTTTTTGGATGCGATGCTCAGGGAAAGGAACATAAAAGTGGCCCTATGGGCCATATATGCCGCAATCATTCAGTTCATGGGATATGGAATTGGTTTTTTCAAGTCCACAATGTTGCTTAATTTTAGTAACAAAGAGCCGGAAGAATTGTTCCCCAAACTATTTTTCAAGAAAAAGTAACGTGGTCAAAAAGGTATTGAAAGGTCTTAATCAGAAGAAAGCGAAAGTGTTTTCGCTCTTCTTGTTATGCTCTTTTTTGGCTTGGTTCATCAGTAATCTTTCGGATACATACGAGTCTAGATCGGATTTTTTAGTCAACTACGGCAACTTGCCCGACACCCTTTTGCAAGGGAAGAATTCCAGGGAACACCTCGAAGTAAAACTTAGAACGAGTGGATTTCAATTCTTGTACTACAATTTTTTTAAAAAGCGTGTGGACATTAATGTTTCGCAGGCTGTTTATAGAAATGGAAGGTATGTGATTCCAGAAGATGAACTCAAGGAGCAATTGGACCAGCAATTATCGCAGAACATATCGCTTTTGGATGTAAGTCAAAACCAGTTGGTATTGGATTTATACCAAGTGGCCAGTAGAAAAATACCGATTGTTCCAAAAATGGACCTTCAGTTGGAACCAAACTATATTTTGGACGGCAAACTGATTTTGATTCCGGATTCAATTACGGTAAAAGGACCCAATAGTGAAATTGACACCATCAAGGAAATCCTGACTTCTCCCATACGTTTGGCCAATGTTTCGGATAGTTTTGAAAGAGAGGCCGTTTTGATCTTTCCCAAAGGATTGGCGAACAGTGTTTTTTCAGATGTTCGGGTATCTATTTTAGGAAAGGTAGACAAGTTTTCGGAGAAAGTCTTCGAAGTACCAGTGCAAGTGCTCAATGTTCCGGAAGGCTTTCATGTGAAGACGTTTCCTAGTACGGTCACTGTTCTTTGTAAAGCAAGCATTGAGCGGTTAAAATCGATTTCAGTTGCAGATTTCGCTGTAGAATCGGATTATGAAAAGTCAAAAGGCGCAGATAATACGCTATTCCTTTCAATTGCTAAACGACCTGAAAACGCCTACGATGTTCGGTTGCAACAGAACAGTGTAAACTTTGTATTGGAACAACCATGATGATTGTTGGACTCACCGGTGGAATTGGGAGCGGTAAAAGTACCGTGGCCAAAATGTTCGAAAAGTTAGGAGTGCCTGTTTACGACTCGGACCATGAAGCCAAGGTACTGATGGTGACTTCGCCCAAGATCAAACAGGGCTTAACCCAACTTTTTGGTGAAGATGCCTATGTTGAAGGGGATTTGAACCGAAAGTACATCGCTTCAAAAGTATTTAGAGACAAAGAATTGTTGCAACAATTGAATGGGATTGTGCACCCTGTGGTACGTGAACATTTCTTGCAGTGGGCTGCCCAACAATCCACTCTCTACGTAATTCAGGAAACTGCTCTGATTTTTGAAAACAATGCCCAGGACAAGTATGATTCCACCATTTTGGTAACCGCCCCAGAGGAGGTGAGGACGAAGAGGATCATGGCAAGGGATGGTATGGACAAGGAAGCAATACTAGATCGAATGAAGAACCAAATGCAAGATGCTGACAAGATACCTTTGGCCCATTTTTGCATTGAAAACGTTGATTTGAAAACGACCAAGAGAAAGGTTAAACAACTTCACGCCAAACTGTTGGCCCTCGCCACCAAATTTTAACATTTTTGTTAAGGTTAGGTTAAACGGTAAAAGGCCTAAATGTTAAATTTTTAATTTTGACTCAATGAACAAGAAGCTTTTCGTTCTTCTAGTCATTTTGATGAGTTTATCCCTAATTGGGATAATTTTCGTTCAGGTTTATTGGATCAGGACATCTATAAACGACAAAGAGGAACAATTTTCGAGAACGGTCACGGACATTTTGGACAAAGTGGCTAACAGGGTGGAGACGATAGAGATGAAGGAGCTTTCGGACCGTTACGCTTCTCAAATAGATTCCTTGGGGCCACCATCAAGTAGTCAGTATAGTCAAATTTTTTTTGTTGACCAGGACTTGAATTCTGATGAAATTCTCTTTTATTCCCATGGAATTCTTGAAGAGGACTATAATATTACATCAACGTTCTTTGATAACACAGACGGGCAAGATACCACAACGCTTAAAAAATTCACGAGTAAGCGTACCAAAGCCATTTATAAGAAGGAAACCGGTCTCGATGGAAAAACCTACGGGCTGACACCTCAGCAGAAATTTGATAAGATAGGAAACCTTAACGATATGCAGAGGCTTGCAATGGAAGATGTGTTGAGGGAATATGTCAAGCAAACCCCGATACACAAGCGGGTGTCCAAACAGGAATTGGAACTGCTCTTGAGCCAAGAACTTCAAAACCGGAACATCGATATTGATTATGAATATGGGGTGTACAGCCAAGGCTATCCCACCAAAATCAGGTCTAATAAGTTCAAGTTTACGGGGACCAAAATGTATAGGGCCCCCATTTTCAAGGACAGCGAAGGGCAGACCAATTTTTCATTATTGTTGACCTTTCCGGCCATGAAGAAATATATTTTCAGGTCTATCATGGGAATGGCCTTTTTGTCGTTGATGTTCATTTTGATTATCATGCTGGCCTATTCCAGTGCCATCTATCAGTTGATAAAGCAAAAGCAGATTTCAGAAATCAAGTCGGATTTCATCAACAATATGACCCACGAGTTCAAGACCCCGATTGCCACAATCAATTTGGCAGTTGAGGCCATAAGAAATCCTAAGGCTATAGAGGATAAGGAAAAGGTATTGCGCTACTTGGGAATGATCCGAGATGAGAACAAAAGAATGCACGCCCAAGTAGAGAACGTATTGAGGATTTCCAAACTGGAGAAAAACCAGTTGGATATCAGAAAGGATAGGGTGGATATGCATGATATTATCAGTGACGCCATTGCACATGTGGAATTGATTGTTCAAGACCGTGGAGGTTATGTTAATGCACATTTGGATGCCGAAAGGGCAGAAGTTTTGGCAAATGACATGCACATGACCAATGTGGTGGTGAATATTTTGGACAATGCGATCAAGTATTCACCGGAAACCACAAAAATAGATGTGTTCACCGAAGTGGTGAAGAACAATATTATAATAAAGATTCAGGACCATGGAGCCGGCATGAGCAAGGCGGTACTGAAAAAAGTGTTCGAAAAATTTTACCGGGAACATACCGGTGACGTTCACAACGTAAAGGGTCACGGATTAGGATTGGCCTATGTAAAACGAATTATTGATGATCATCAAGGAGAGGTTTATGCGGAAAGCGAAAAAGGAAAAGGAAGTACCTTCTTCATAAAGCTCCCTTTAATTTAAAACAAACTATGGAAACAGAAAGAAAGAAGATACTACTCGTAGAGGACGACCCTAATTTCGGGATTGTGTTGAAAGATTATTTGGCGATGAACGATTTTGAAGTGGTTTTGGCCAAAAACGGTATGGAAGGTTTTGAAAAGTTTAAAAAGGACAATTTTGATGTCTGTATTTTGGATGTCATGATGCCTTACAAGGATGGATTCACCCTTGCCAAGGAAATCCGTGAAAAGAACGAGAACGTTCCTATCATATTCCTTACAGCCAAGACCATGAAGGAAGATGTGTTGAAGGGATACAAGGCAGGTGCCGATGATTACCTGAACAAACCTTTCGATTCTGAAGTATTGTTGATGAAACTGAAGGCCATCCTACAAAGAAAGGCTACCGGTTCGTTGGCGGACAGCAAGCAATTTGAGTTCCAGATCGGGCATTTCCATTTGAACTCCAAGCTCCGCTTCCTTAAATACCAGGAAGAAGAACCTATAAAACTTTCTCCCAAGGAAAATGAACTGTTGCGTTTGTTGGCCTTGCATGAAAATGATTTGATGCCGAGGGAATTGGCGTTGACCAAAATCTGGAGGGATGATAACTACTTCACTTCCAGAAGTATGGATGTGTATATTGCCAAATTGAGAAAGTACCTTAAAAAGGACGATTCTGTGGAAATATTGAATATTCACGGAGAAGGATTCCGATTGGTGGTCAAGGCCGAAAACCAATGATCACATTAGAAATTATTGAAAAAGCCACCTAGTGGGTGGCTTTTTTTATGCTTTAAGCTGAAGTTATGACTATCGTAGCTCCAGTGTAGTTATTTCAAACGTTTCAAGACCTCCTTCACAATTTTATCAGGTTTATCCTCTATAGATATTGTGATTTCCTTTTTAGGAGGTTCCAAGGCATCAAACTGGGATTGAAGCAGATTTGCAGGCATAAAATGTTCTTTTCGCTTTAACAGACGGGATTGGATCAAGTCAAAAGACCCTTCCAAATACACAAAGCCCATACAATATCCCATACCGGCTCGCAAGAGGCTCCTGTAGTTTTTTTTAAGGGCAGAGCAGGCAATGATGGCGCCGTTATGTCGGTGCTCTAGGGCCAATTGGTTCAGCTTGATCAGCCATTCCCTACGATCTTCATCGTTCAGGGGTTGACCGGAACTCATTTTTTCAATATTGGACTTTGGATGAAAGTGGTCGCCATCAAAAAAGGGGCGGTCCAATTCTTTTGCCAATAGTTTTCCAATTTCGGTTTTTCCACAACCGCTTACGCCCATAATGACCAAAACACTCTTATTGTGAGGCATGCTGCATGGATTTAAGGCGGTCCGTGATTAGTTCAATCATTTTATCAGGTTCAAGATTATAGGGTATCCACAAAATGCTGTCGTTCTTCCGTAACCAGGTCAGCTGGCGTTTTGCAAATCGCCTGGTATTTTTTTTGATTTCTGAAACGGCATGTTCCAGTGGATAAAGGCCATCAATATATTCAAAAAGTTCTTTGTAACCAACCGTTTGGAGTGCATTCAGGCTACGATGTGGG
This sequence comes from Allomuricauda sp., assembly GCA_030148305.1. Lineage (GTDB taxonomy): Bacteria > Bacteroidota > Bacteroidia > Flavobacteriales > Flavobacteriaceae > Flagellimonas. The sequence goes on from JASBTS010000058.1 coordinate 7,808, forward strand.
TACAGTTTTTTCACTTCTTTCAACAAACCCGCCTCCATCATTAGATCCACACGCAAATTGATACGTTCGTAAATCACTTCCCTAGGCGCATCTAGACCAATATATAAAACATCAAAAGGTCTTTCGACTTTCTTTTGATTTAGGAAAGAGGAATAGGGCTAGTTGCTAGAAATACAAACTTCAAGTGCCCGGATTAAGCGATGTGGATTCGACACATCCACCATTTTGTAATATTCCGGATCACGGAATTTGAGTTCCTCTTGGAGGGATTCTAGTCCTTCTGTTTCTAATCTTTTGTTGAGATTGTCACGTATAATAGGCTCAACATCAGGAAAATCATCAAGGCCAATGACCACGGCATCTACATAAAGTCCGCTACCTCCGACCATGATGGCAATGTCATGTTTTTGAAAAAGTTCTTCCAAAAGTTGGATGGCTTCCTTTTCAAAATCTCCCACGGAATAGGGCTCCAAAATGCTTTTATGTTGCATAAAATGATGGGTGGCAGCCTCCAATTCCTGTTTGGAGGGGACAGCTGTTCCGATTGCCATTTCCTTGAAAAACTGTCGTGAATCCGCCGAAATAATCTCTGTGCCAAAATGTTTGGCCAAAAGGATTCCCAAAGCCGTTTTTCCTATGGCCGTGGGTCCCACCACTGTCAAAAGAACCTTATTACTCATAATGGATGTCCGCAATTATAACAATGGGTGGCATCATCCCGATGACCTTCCACGGAACAATTGGGACAGGCTTGGGTGTTTACATGCACAACGTGCTTGCCATCTTCCTTGTCGCCAGTTTTATTGCTTTTCGTAAATTCAGCAGTAACGATACCGGTCGGCACCGCAATAATGCCATATCCCAAAACCATGATTATTGTGGCCAAAAACTGCCCCCAATTGGTTTGTGGGGCAATATCGCCGTAACCTACTGTGGTCAACGTTACTATCGTCCAATAAATACTTCGGGGTATACTGGTAAAACCGGATTCATCACCCTCTACAATGTACATCAGGGTTCCGAGGATTACGGATAGGATGAGTACCACATAGATAAAAACGGCAATCTTGGTCCGACTGGCCTTCAAGGCAGCCTGTAATTGTGAGGCTTCCCCAATGAATTTCACCAATTTTAAAATCCTGAAAATCCGAAGCAATCGGAATGCCCTAACCGCCAACAATACCTGTGATCCTGCAAAAATATAGGATAAGTATAAGGGAATTGTAGAGAGAAAATCAATGATGCCATAAAAACTCAATGCATATTTCCATGGTTTTTTAATGCTGACGAGTCTGGCTATATATTCCAAGGAAAATAAAATAGTGATGATCCATTCCAGGGTCAAAAGGGTAGCATGGTGTTTATCATCAAACCCTTTAATGCTTTCAAGCATCACCAATACCACACTAAAAATGATCAACACAAAAAGAAGAAGATCAAAAAGTTTGCCTGCAGGAGTGTCCGCTTCATAAATTACTTCATGAAGTTTTCTTTTCCATCGGGATTGTTCTTTCTGATTTGTCAACTTGAAGAGGTTAGCGGTATGGTCTTTAGTCTATTGTTTTTTCTAAGATAGGATTCTATGATAAAGGTAGTGTTATCATCACTCGCCATTGGGGTCATTATAGATTCCAAGATATGAATATTATTGATCTGATGGTTGAGTTCTACATATCCAAAACCTTGAAGTTTACCGCTTTTAATCAGAATGAAACTTCGTTCTCCTGTAATTCTGCCGCGATCCAAAAGGGCAACATCCTTGCCTTGTATGCTATATTTTTCATAGGCAGTGATTACTTTTTCATTACACTCTAAAACACTTGCGCCTTCTATTTCCTGTACGGTGCACACGGCTTCCAGATTCAGTGAGCAAGGGCAAAGCTCAAATTCGGTTTGGATTTTTCCTAAGAAGTTTTTGGCAGCTTCCGTACCATTGAAGGCCATGGAAGTAGATTTTAAGACCCTACTATCGGTAACTTCCAAAACAATATGTTCCGTGCCATTCTTACTGAAATCAACGGTATGGGAGAATAGCTTCTTTTTGGAGATTTGGTTGTATTTGGGATTGTTCTTTTTTTGCTCCAAGTAAGCCTTTAAAATGGCGATCAATTCGCTTCCAGTGGGTTCATAGGAAACCTTTTTCGTTTCTTTTTGAAGCTTTCGTGCCACTTTGCCAATATTGGTAAAGTGCTGGTTCACACGACTTTTGATGTCTTTGGTCTTACCTAGGAAGATAATGTCCCCGTCCTTGTCGTGCATGTAGTAGACCCCAGTTTCAGATGGAAGTTTGAACACCATGTCCAATTGATTCGGGGAGAGTTCCCCGTGGGTTTCCTCCCGAATCACATCGGTAATGATTTTTTTGTCCGTATCCTTATTCAACAATAGTTTGAACAATTTCAAGGTGGCCAAAGCATCTCCATTCGCACGGTGACGGTCACTCATCGGAATTCCGAGGGAGCGGGCCAATTTCCCCAGGCTATGCGATTCTGCATCAGGGATCAATTGCTTGGAAAGATCTACCGTGCACAATGTTTTGCGCTGATAGTTATAACCCAAGCGTCTAAATTCTGTTCTTAGGATTCTATAATCGAATTGAGCATTGTGTGCCACTATTATGGCCCCATCGGTAATTTCCACAATCCGTTTGGCCACTTCGTGAAACTTGGGTGCGGAGCGGAGCATGGCATTGTTGATACCCGTTAATTTGGAAACGAATGGTTGGATTTCCCGCTCAGGATTGATCAGGCAAATAAATTGATCTACCACCTGATGGCCATCAAAGCGGTGGATGGCAATCTCCATAATGCCCTCTTCATTGTATTTTCCTCCCGTGCTTTCAATATCCAGTATGGCGTACATGAAGTCCCTTGAATGTTTTACGAATAGTTCCTTGACCCAAATATACTACTTCCAATGCGCACCATGGTACTGCCTTCTTCAATGGCGATGTTGTAATCCCCGCTCATACCCATGGAAAGAATGGAAATGTTTGGCAGCTTTAGTTTTAATTTTTCAAAAATGGATTTGAGATGGGCAAACTCCTTCCTGATTTGTGCATCGTCCGTAGTGAAAGTGGCCATACCCATAAGTCCGACAATTTTTACGTTTTCCATCTTTTGAAATTCTCCGGAGTCGACCAGTTCATTCAATTCCTGTTCATCCAACCCAAATTTGGTATCTTCTTCGGCAATATGCATTTGCAACAGACAGGAAATCACGCGTCCGTGTTTTTGAGCCTGTCTATCAATTTCCATTAATAATTTCAAACTGTCCACGCCATGAATCAACGACACAAATTCGGCCATGTATTTCACCTTGTTGCGCTGAAGGTGCCCGATCATGTGCCATTCGATATCCTTGGGAAGAGCTTCCCATTTCTCTACCATTTCTTGCACCTTGTTCTCTCCGAACACCCGTTGACCAGCTTCATAGGCTTCCAAAAGGGCTTCTTTGGGCTTGGTTTTGGAAACAGCGACCAAGGTCACGTTTGCAGGAATTGTCGATTTTATGTGCTGTAAATTGTCCTTAACTGACATTTTGCATTTTTGAATGTAGTTCAACTTAGAACTTCAAAGTTCGTAAATTGTGAGACCACTACGAAGTTTTGGCTCAATATAGGTACTTTTTGGAGGCATGGTCAATCCTGCATTGGCAATAGCCTTGATTTCTTCAACTGTTGTGGGGGACAAACTGAACCCAACGACAAATTCGCCTCGGTCCACGCGATCTTTCATTTTAATAAGGTTGTGTTTGCCAAAACCATAGGCAATCCGTTTATCATTCCGAAGATCGGTAATATTCAAAATAGGTTCCAAAACGGTCTTGAACAGAATTTGTGTGTCCAATTGACTCAAAGCATCGGTAAAGGCGTAGTTGGTCATCCGTAGATGCAACAAATAAAACCCACCTTCCAAATACATACTGAATTCATGCTTTTTGGAAGGTTTATACAGTCCGTCTTCCCGTTTCTCTATCCTGAAATGCTCGTCCAATTTAATCAGGAATTCTTCTTTGGTTAAACCGTTCAAATCCTTCACCATACGGTTGAACTCGTAAATTTTAATTTGCGATTCAGGAATCAAATATGCCATGAAATAATTATATGGCTCGATTCCGGTATGCTCTGGATTTTCATTTTGAAGTTGTTGTGCCAACAAATGGCTTGAAGCACTTCTGTGGTGCCCATCAGCAATATAAAGGGCATCTAACCCTTCAAAAGCTTTTTGGAGTCTTTCAATCCCTTCGGGATAAGAGATTTTCCAGAGTTTGTGGTTGACCTTGTCCGTGGTGGTAAAATCGTATTCGGGTTCCCGTTGGATTTTTTTCTGAAAGATTTCATCCACAGTGGGATTATCGGGATACGTCATCAAAACAGGCTCGGCATTAAAGCCTACGGAATAGAGATAATCCGCGAACAATTCTTCCCGATGATGTAGCGTATCCTCATGTTTTTTGATGATGCTGTTCCGATAATCCTCCACGCTACAGGCACAGAAAAACCCTAGACTTTTAAAATCGTCTTTCTCAATTTGATAGAGGTAGAAACTTGGTTCTTTGTCTCTTTGGAAGACATTTTCTTCCAAAAATTCAAGATATCGGTTCCGGACCAAGTGAAAACGTTCTCTTCCGGTAATATGCCTTTCAAATTTAAACCCGGGATTGATGATATGTAGGAAAGAAAACGGATTGAACTGCAGCACCGCCTGCAACTCCTCCGGACTGTATTCCTCATAAGATCGGGATGCCACAAAAAAGGCCTTGTCCTTGGTAGGGCGAATGGCCTTAAAGGGTTTTACAATGGCCATGAGCTGTTATTTAAACTGGGACGAGACCTTTTCGGCTTTTCTGGATTCGGAATAATCGTAAAAACCTTCCCCGGATTTCACACCTAATTTACCGGCCATCACCATGTTCACCAATAAGGGGCATGGGGCATATTTCGGATTTTTGAAACCATCGTACATTACATTCAAAATGGAAAGGCAAACATCCAACCCGATAAAATCTGCCAATTGTAACGGTCCCATGGGGTGGGCCATCCCGAGTTTCATCACTGTATCGATTTCAATTACGCCTGCCACTCGGTTGTAAAGGGTTTCAATGGCTTCGTTGATCATGGGCATCAAGATGCGATTGGCCACAAAACCAGGATAATCGTTCACTTCCGTAGGGGTTTTGCCCAATTTTTCCGAAAGCTCCATGATGGTTTTGGTCACCTCGTGCGAAGTGCTGTAACCACGGATGATTTCCACCAATTTCATGATGGGAACCGGGTTCATGAAGTGCATGCCGATGACCTTGTCCGGCCGCTGGGTCACGGAAGCAATCTGAGTGATGGAAATAGAAGAGGTATTGCTGGCCAAAACGGTCTGCGGCTGGCACATTTCATCCAAATCCTTGAAAATCTTGAGTTTGATGTCCAAATTTTCAGTAGCAGCCTCTACCACAAGTTCGGCTTCCGAAACGCCGTCCATGATGTGGGTATAGGTTGAAATATTTCCCAATGTTGCTGCTTTGTCCGACTCTTTGATGGATCCCTTGGCCACCATTCGGTCCAAGTTTTTGGAAATGGTAGCCAAACCACGTTCCAAGGAAGCCTGAGAAATATCGATAAGGTTTACGCTGAAGCCACTCTGCGCAAATACGTGGGCAATACCGTTGCCCATGGTTCCTGCGCCTATTACCGCTATTTTTTTCATGGAAATGCTATTATGTTTTGGTCGTTCTATAAGAAGCCTGAACGAACTTAAAGTTATTTTTTAAACGATTCAATAATCTGAAGGGCCACCCGCAATGCATTGGTGCCTTGTTGAAGCGTAACCACCGGGGTAGTATCATTGTTGATGGCATCTGCAAAGGTTTCTAGCTCGTCCAGAATGGCGTTGTTCACGTCAATTTCAGGATTTTCGAAATAGATCTGCTTTTTCACACCTTCGGCATTTTGAAGGATCATGTCAAAATCCCCAGGTTTTTCGGGGGCATCCTTCATTTTTACCACTTCCACTTTCTTTTCCAAAAAGTCAACCGAAATATAGGCGTCCTTTTGAAAGAAGCGCGATTTTCGCATATTTTTCAAGGAGATACGGCTAGAGGTAAGATTGGCCACACAACCGTTCTCGAACTCGATTCTGGCGTTGGCAATGTCCGGAGAATTACTGATTACGGAAACACCACTGGCGTTGATCTGTTTTACTTCGGAAGGGACAACGCTCAGGATCACATCGATATCGTGGATCATAAGGTCGAGCACCACGGGAACATCCGTTCCTCTTGGGTTAAATTCCGCCAAACGATGGGTCTCGATGAACATGGGATTCCCAATTTTTTCCTTAACCGCCAAAAATGCCGGATTAAAACGTTCCACATGCCCAACTTGGCCTTTTACTCCATGTTTTTGGGAAAGAACCAACAGTTCCTCGGCTTCTTCCAAGGTATTGGTGATGGGTTTTTCAATAAAGATGTGTCTGCCTTTCAGGATGGACTTTTTAGCACATTCGTAATGGGAAAGGGTGGGAGTCACAATATCGACCACGTCCACGGCATCTATCAAGGTATTGATATTTTCAAAATAGGTATACCCGAATTCGGCGGCCACCTTTTTTGCATTGATCTCATCGGGATCGTAAAACCCCACAAGCTCATATTTCCCCGATTGGTTTAAGAGTCTAAGGTGAATTTTTCCCAAATGTCCTGCACCCAGAACACCAACTTTAAGCATAGTATCCAATTTTGTCAAAAATACGGATATGATGGCACTTTGCCTCAAAAAATAAAAAGTAACTAAGGGTATTTTTTTGAGAACTTGTTAAATTCGTGGACCAGACCAATGACCATGAAGGATACGCTCAAGCATAGGGGAATGCGCAATAAATTGGCCGAAATTGTTGAGGCCAAGGGGATAACGGACAAGAAGGTTTTAGAGGCCATTAAGACCATTCCGAGACATTTGTTCTTGGATAGTGGTTTTGAGGACCATGCCTATCAGGACAAGGCTTTCCCCATTGGTGCGGATCAAACCATTTCCCAACCTTATACCGTGGCTTTCCAGACAGAGCTCCTTCAAGTGAAACCAAACGATAAAATCCTTGAAATTGGCACGGGAAGTGGTTATCAAACGGCAGTTTTACTTCACTTAAAGGCCAGGGTCTACACCATTGAAAGACAACAGGAACTCTTCAAAAAAACCAAACTGTTTTTTACCAAAATGGGCTATCGACCTAAAAAAATGATATTTGGTGATGGTTACAAAGGATTGCCGGAAGAAGCTCCGTTTGATAGCATAATTGTTACTGCCGGCGCACCTGAAGTACCAAAAACCTTGATGTCTCAGTTAAAAGTTGGGGGCAGATTGGTGATTCCTGTTGGAGAAAACGAACAGGTCATGACACTCTTCCTTCGCAAGTCAGAAAAAGAATTTGAAAAGAGGGAATTGGGTAACTTTAGGTTCGTTCCCCTACTTGAGGACAAAAACTAGTTGTTGAAACTTTTTTTCACGCGGTCCAGATTCCGTTTGGTATCTCGATCCTTGATGGTGTCCCGCTTGTCATACAGTTTTTTACCTTTTGCCAAGGCAATGTTCACTTTGGCCAAACCTCTGTCGTTTAGAAAAAGGTTCAAGGGGATAATGGTAAGTCCGGAAGTGGTCACCTCCTTGCGAAGTTTTTTCAACTCCCTTTTATTGAGCAACAATTTGCGTTCGGCCTTGGGTTTGTGGTTGTAGTAACTTCCATGACTGTATTCATCTACCTGCATGTTCACCACAAAAAGTTCTCCCTTATCATTAAATTCGCAAAAACTTTGGGACAGGTTGGCTTTGCCCAAACGAATCGATTTGATTTCCGTTCCACCCAAAACAATTCCTGCCGTGTAGGTATCGAGAATCTCGAAATCAAAGCGGGCCCTTTTGTTTTTTATGTTGATATTTTGCTGCATCGTGTGCAAAAGTATAAACTCTTTGTCAAGAAAATTGTAATGTTATGCCAGATTTTACGATTATGAACAAAACCAAAACCATGAAATATCTGTTTGCCGCCGCTTTCCTCGTCCTATTTGTATCGTGCAAAGAAAATGCACCGAAACCGTTAACCGCTCAAGAAATTGTGGATATGGCTATTGAAGTGAGTGGAGGTGAGCTTTACAAAAATCATAGCACCGGTTTTGCATTTCGGGATAAAACCTATCACTCCAAAAATGAAAACGGAAAAATTGTGTTGGATCGGATTTCTGTAACGGATTCCGTCACCATTCGCGATGTAAAAAATGGGAATGATTACGAGCGATACATCAATGATTCGTTGGTTGCCGTTCCTGATAGCATGGCTGTTCGATATGCGAACTCCGTGAATTCAGTGCACTATTTTGCGCGTTTGCCCTACGGATTGAACGATGGCGCCGTGAACAAGGAATTACTGGGGAAAGAAACTATTGGTGGCAAGGAATATTACAAGATCAAAGTAACTTTTGACCAAAAGGGCGGAGGTGATGATTTTGATGATACCTACCTATATTGGATTGATATAGAAAACTTTAAGATTGATTACCTAGCGTATGACTTTCATGTGAATGGAGGTGGGCAACGTTTTAGAAAAGCCTATAACGAACGGTATGTGAACGGTATCCGTTTTGTGGATTACGAGAATTATAAGCCCAAATCTGAAGGTTCGGGTATTTTGGAAATCGGAAAACTTTACGACAAAGGGGAACTGGAATTGTTATCCAAAGTAGAATTAACGGATATTCAAGTAGACTAAGGTCAATCCATCTTCAATCGGATATCGGTAGGCACTCCATCTATGATACGAACGATGAACAAATTGCTGTTGTCACTATCATCTATTTGCTCATATTTTTCCAACCCGATCATTTTGTTCACAAAATCAGGAATGGTGTTGCTATGACCCACAACCAGCACATTTTTTCCTTCATTGATTAACTTGAACTCCTCCACATCCAAAGTTTTCGGGTCGTAATATTGCACATCTACATTTTGTTTTACCGAAGTAGGTGCTGCCGTCATGGTAGTACGCTCGTAATTAGTGGAATAAATGGCATCCATGGGAATGGCGTCGAATACTTCTGCCCATCTTATGGCACGGTCCAAACCATCCTGATTAAGCTCGGGATCCGGATTTTCAGGATCTGTCCTGTCTTTTTCCGCATGACGGATAAAATAGAAAGTAGAGATTACAGGTTCTACATTTTTCGTATCTTTTTTGCAGCTGATACTTCCAATGATTAAAATTGCAATGGCAATCAATGGTTTGATGGTTCGCATAGTACAGATCTAAAGTTCCCGTGTTTTTGTTTAGCTGATCTAAAAGTAACGTTTAATTTTTATTTTCTCGTATGCATAGGTACTTGGTCTTTTTATCGTGTGCACTGATTTGTATCGGGTTATCTGCCCAAGAGCCTGCTTTGCCAACTGATTTTAGGCAACACTCCCTAACACAATTCAACTCCAGTCTTTGGAATGCCACCTATGCTTACGATTGGAACCAGCCCAACACCCTTTCCGTTTGGTCGCGCTGGCAATGGCAGACCATCGATGGGGATCCATCCACCCTTTTTGCTAATTATACCCATAGTTTGGGACCAAAAGCAACGGTTGGATTAGGTTTTTTACAGCACAATACGGGAACCTTTCTGAATACTGGCGGCAATGCCAATTTTGTTTATGCCTTCCCTATCAATGATGATGTAAAACTGTTGGCAGGTATCAATGTTTTTGCCTTTCAACAAACGGTGGCAGACGAACAGTACGGGACCATTGAGGGGTTGGACCAAACGACTCTGGAAAGTTTTGAAGGGTTCCGGGTAAAATTCTCGCCTGCCCTGCGCCTTATGGTAAATCGATTCGGGGTTGGTTTGGCCTTTGAAAATGGCTTCGGATTTAATCTTTCGGACAGTGAAAGTGCAACTGCCAATAATTTCAAAACGATCATTGGAACCTTGAGCAACGATTTCCCATTGGCTATTTTTCAAGATTGGGGCGAAAGTTATTTTAGGCCCGTGGTGTATGTTAAATCGATACCCTACTTGGATACCCAATTTGGGGTCAATGGACTACTTTCTACACCAAAATTTTGGGTCCAGGGAGGATACAACAGTTTTTATGGGGTTTCTGGTGGATTGGGGGCAACTTTTGCCAAGTCTTTCTCTATTGGCGGGCTAGTGGAGTTTGGAACGGATCCCGAATTGGATGCAAAGGATCCCACTTTGGAATTGATAGCGTCTTACAACTTCGGAAAAACGGAAAAGAAAGTCAGGGAACCTGAACCTGATGAGGAAGAAGAAGTGGTTACGGAAGACCAAATGAATGAAGAAGCACAAAGACAAGAGGAATTGGAAGGCGAGAGACAATTGGCCCTTCAAAGAGAACAGGATTCCATTGCCCAGGCACAACAGTTGGCCTTACAATTGAAGGTCCAACGTGAAAAGGACAGTATTGCTGCCTTGCAAACCCAAAAAGTGGAGCTTCGACCCAATGAAAAATATGAAGAAGTGGAAAACGAGGAAGGTCTGGAACCCGGTTTTTACTTGATTGCCAATGTGTATGGTACCCAAAAGTATTTTGACAACTTCATGAAAACCTTACGTCAGAAGGGTTTGGAGCCTAAATCGTTTTACCGAAAGCTCAACAAATACAATTATGTGTATTTGGAGCGCTATAATTCAATGGAAGAGGCCAGAAAGGCTAGGGACAGCAAGTTTTTTGGTAAATACCCCGACAAGACTTGGATTTTCAGGGTAAAGGGGAATTAAGGGATACTTATTTTTTGATTTCTTTTTTGACCAAATGCTCCAAATAAGTTAAGGTATTGATCAAATATTTCCGATCACGGGTCATGGTACTCATGGAAATGGCACCTTGGATCATCGTGAACAATTGTTTGGCAAATTGTAGTGGTGGCACGGATAGGTGCAATTCATCCCTTTTGGCCCCATTCTCCAAAACTAGGGCAATTTTCCCTTCAATATCCTTAATGGTTTCCCTAACGGCAGCCGACAAAAGGGTATTGTTTCCCTGGGAATCCACACCAACATTCAGGATAGGGCAACCACCCATGGGAAGGGTAAACACATCATATTGCTTATAAAATTGAATCAAGGTAAAGAGCTTGTCCATAGCTCCTTCATGCTCCCCTAATTTGGCATCAATGGCAGATAGTAGCTGATTACGATTGTATTCAAAAGCGGATAGGGCCAATGCTTCCTTGTTCTCAAAATTACCATAAATGGCACCTTTGGTAAGGCCGGTAGCCTCGGTCAAATCGCTCATGCTGGTCCCCACATAACCGTGCTTGTTGAAAATGGGGGCCACGGTCTCGATAATGTAAGCGGTGGTTCGCTCTGCTTTCTTGGTCATGGAGGAAAAAGGTTGGTTTAGGGTGAAACTAAGATATAAAAAAAGAGATACTGTTTGGTATGCAACCTAACAAATGCCTTCATTTTAACAGAGTTTCACCTCTAAAACTACTAGTTTAGTTTTGATTTGACATCAAACTGCAACTAGTTCATGCCCAAACCCTTCTTAAGAAGTTGAGAAAATTTAGATTCATGATTTTGTCGATATCCGTTTGGCTATACCCTCTCTTTTTCAAGAGGTCAGGAACTTTTTGAAGGTCGGCAATGGTATCCATATCCGCAGGGCTTTGTTCCAATCCATAACCGCCATCAAGGTCGGTACCGATACCGACATGGTCCGTATTGCCCGCCAATTGACAGATATGATCAATATTATCGACCATAATTTCTAAAGTGACGCCCATGTCTTGCGGAGTGGATTTACCACGGACCCAATTGGGAACCATCATCCAGGCATCCAATACAACACCGATAACGGCTTTTCTTTGGATCAATTCCTTGATCTGCTCATCTGAAAACTGCCTGTTGTGATCTACTAATTTTCGGCAATTGTTGTGACTGGCCCAAACAGGGCCGTCGTACACTTTCATGGTTTCCCAAAAGCTCATGTCGCATAAGTGGGTGGCATCCAGAATTAGGTTCAGTTCCTCTATTTTTTTCAATAGTTCCTTTCCTTTCACTCCAATACCACCCACTGAATCGGTTCCGTAAGCATAAACCCCCGGGCCATAATGTGCCGGTCCAATGGCCCGCAATCCACTTTCATAGGATTGCTCCAAATACCCCATGTCCACAATGGAGTCGGCACCTTCCAAGCTCAGAATATAGCCGATGGGTTTGTTTGGCTGGTCGGTTTGCCAAAGGGCCAAATGGCGTTCCATGTCATTCAAATTTCGAATCTGAACCATTTCACCAGCCTTTTCCATCGATTTGTACCACGCCAATTGCCCTTGGGTCTGTGCCCAAGCCTGATGCTGGGAATGCCATCCGGGCAAGTTGTTCTCTTTTTTTACATAGCGTGCAATTTGGGTCGCTACACAAAGGCCGATGTTCCCATCTCGCATAGCGGGTAAGGAAACCATGTTCTTGCCACGGTCGGGTTTATCGGTCTTGCCAACTTCACGCTCCCTTATTTCTGGAACAGTCAGGGTTAGGTCTCGGTTCCATTCCATGGCATTCATGGAAAGATCCAAATGGGCGTCAAAAATAAACATGACAGGTCTTAAGGATGGAGTTCGAACATGGCCTCGATTTCTACGGCAATATTGCCAGGGAGCATCATGCCCACGGCACTTCGGACCCCGATACCGTTATCTTCCCCAAAGACATCGGCCATCAATTCGCTAAAGCCATTGATCACATAGGGCTGGTTATCAAAATCAGGGGTGCAGTTTACCATACCCAAAACTTTGACCACACGTTTGATCTTATCCAGACTCCCAAAATGTGTGGCGATGGTGGATAGCATGGTCAAACCCACCTGACGGGCAGCCAATTTGGCCTGATCCATGTCCAGATCGTCCCCGGCACGGCCAACCATCTTGGAGCCATCCATATTAATGGGGCCTTGGCCCGATACGTATAAAAAATTATCCACGACCAATACTGGTTTGTACACCCCTGCAGGTGGTGGAGCGGGAGGAAGTTGAATGTTCAATTCCTCTAATCGTTTGGTA
>JASBTS010000088.1 GCA_030148305.1 Allomuricauda sp.
ATCTATAAACGCATTTTTCCGAAAAAGGCATTGAAGGCCATCTATAATGGCAACTACATCACTTCGGATCGGGCTTGGTATTATTTGTTGGATTACGCTAAAAAGAATAACATTCCCGTAGAAGCAAAACCGATTGAGGTATTCTACAACAATCCCAATATGGGTGGCAACGAACTGGAATGGAAGACGGAAGTGTTCATGCCACTAAAGGAATCCGATGAATAAGATTGCTCTTATTTCCCTATTGATCATGGCACAGACTTGTGCCCAAAAGGAGCCCCAAGGTAGTTTACAACCATTGGGGAAGTTTTCCAAAAAACTCAAGGAAGTTTCAGGAATGGAAATCACTCCGAACGGAAATCTTTGGGTAATTGAGGACAGCGGGAACGCCGACAACATTTACGAGGTAAACCAAAAAGCCGAAACGGTACAATCCAAAAAAATAGCACACGCCAAAAATATGGATTGGGAAGATTTGACCAGCGACACGGATGGTAATCTTTATATTGGGGATTTTGGCAATAACAGTAATCTACGAAAGGATCTTACCATTTATAAGATTACCCAAAAGCAGCTGGACAAAAAAGAACCTAAGGCTGAAAAAATATCCTATCGTTATCCTGAACAAAAAGGGTTTCCGCCAGAAAAGGATAGCCTATATTTTGATACCGAAGGGTTCATTCACCGGCAAGGGTATCTGTACATTTTTACCAAAAATAGAACTCGTCCCTATGACGGCAAAACCTTGGTTTATCGGGTTCCAGATCAGGAAGGTTCATATGAAGCGGAATTGTTGGGTTCCCTTTTTCTATGTGATGACCAAAACCGATGTTCTGTTACGAGTGCAGACATTTCACCTGATGGAAAAACCATTGTTCTGTTAAGCTATGGACAGGTATTCTTGGTGACAGGATATGATCTTCCAACCTTCACCAAAGCAAAGATTACGACCATTGACCTGTTTTGTACCACCCAAATAGAATCAGTTTGTTTTTTGAATAACCGAACGCTATTGGTAGCAGATGAGGAGAATATATTTGGTGGTAGAGGGTTGTATTCCTATTCGTTGGATTAAAATCCGAAACCAAGCTGAAAGGCAAACCGCATTCCATCCGAACTTTTGAAAAGTCCGAAATTGGCAGTTAGGATATCGGCACCGTTCAAGAAAAATCCTCCTCCATACGAATTATGCCATTTATCCGAAGTATCCCCAGGGAACCAAACACGACCATAATCAAACCCACCATAGACTCCAGGAGTTACAGGTAGCACTCCAGTACGTCTACCCCTAAAACTGTATCGCAGATCGGTATTTTGATAAAAGGCCGTTTTTCCCGTAAAGCGTTGATACCTATAGCCACGCAATCCATTGTTTCCACCGATGGATGCCGCTTGGTAAAATTCATAGTCGTCACCCAACATAAAATGAGCCTTTGCTTTGGTAGCCAGTACCAATCTGCCGTTTGCCACCAATTTATGGTCCATGGAAAAACTGGGAATGACATATCCAAAGGACCTGCCTGATTGTTCCACGTTGGTCTTGAAGCCGCCGTTAAGGGCAAAGCCCATTCCCAAGGTTGGAAATGCCTCGTTATCGGTGTTCGAATAGCTGTATTCCCCATCCACCCCAAAAAAGCTCTGATGGTTTTCCTCACCATTTTCTACATAAAACAGATTGATAAACCGATCTTGGGTTTCCTCCACTTCAATACTTTCATAAGAAACACCGAGCCTTATTTTGGATTCCAAATAACCTCGCCAAATCAGTGACGGTGCAATACTGATGGTTCGCATACGAACCCTGTTATAATCCAAACCAAGAGGTTGATCATCGTCCTCATTGATGGTTTCATTACCAAAACCAAAAAAGTTAAGGGTGAAATTGGGACTGGTAAACCTCGCCTTCAATTCCAAATTGACCTTGTTGAAAACATGGGCAAATTCCCCTTTGTAGCCCACATCAAAACCGTTGGTGGCAAAATAATAGGAGGCATTGAATATATGCTGTTGGGTAAATGGATTTTGTCGGAACCCATTGAAAGTATATATGTCCGTTAGGCCAATCCTAAAGCCGTCATCGGGGTTGGCCCCTATTGTGGGCAACAATTGATTGTTACTGGCCTTGATCTTTAAAAATTGATAGGTATTGGTATCATAGTCATTGATCAAGTTAACATTCCCGCCATAAGCTTCATCCAAGGTATTTTTTTTGGATTTAAAATCGTAGGCGAACACGTTCCGTGACCTTTCAGAAATCTTGTACACATCATTGTTTTGCCCCCCTACCAGTCGTAGAACAATCTTTGATGATTCCGTGTTCACTTCAAAAACATCATCATCATCCAATCCATATATCCAGACTTCTTTTGTAAAATTGGGGTCATAATCCTTTTTGAAGAAAAGGTCCTCCTTCTCCCCTCCTTTGATTCGATATCCAAGTACTTCAACCCCACCATTAGGAAGCGAACCAATTTGAAAGTAATCGTCTTTGTCCGTGCCAGTGACAACACTGAACTTGTTCAAAACGGTATAATAGTCTTTAGCTGTCTCCACCAAATGGTCCTTTCTGACCAATAAGACCTTTTTGATATTTTCAACGGTTTCGTCCCTGACTTCCTCTGGAAAATTCAGGAAAGCCTCATCAATTACCTTTTCAGTTAAATGTTGTTGAATGAATTTTGCCTCTTCAACCCACATATCCAGATCGGATTCAGATAACAAGGCCATATCCAGGGCAAAGGTTCTTGGAGAAGATGTAAATCCTTTTACGCTTCTTATTTTTTCATGGAATCCTTCAAAAATACGGAGTGCAGGTACTGCTTTGGAACCGAACCCCATAATTAGTCCGTCTCCCCATTGTGAAAACACTTGATCCCTATCCCTAGGTATCGGTTTAAAAACTCTTTTTCCATCCTCGGTCTTGAACTCCGCCCATCTCCACTGATCCACATGGCGGTCCCAATCCCCCAATAAAATATCAAAAAGGCGTGCCTTAACATATTCCTTTTGATCAATACTGTATTCCTCATCTTCCCTCAATTTATTGATCAGGTCATAGGTACTTTCTATTTTTTTCGATTTGCCGAAACTTGCCAAATCACCATGGTCATCAGAAACGTGCTCCTCGACCATGTAGAGTCCATTACCAAAATCGGCATTGTATTCGCCTAAAACCGATTGCTTGGGAACATAATACAATTTCGGATTGGTGTGGTAAATACCCACGGCGTCCGAAAGTGTACCCACCGTAAAAGGCGCATACGGATGGGCTCCGGTATACAAATCGAGTAACAGCTTTTCGGTATAGGTTCCTTCAAATTGCCCGATGATATACTGATCTTGGAAGGCAATGGCCTGAAGATAACGTTCGGCACTTTTCCTCAAGTCACGCATCACATATTCCCTCCCCTTACTATCTGCCAATCGAAGGGAATTGGATTGGTTCCCTCCACCTTTTCGAATCACTTTCAGACCCCCGAACAAGGTATCCAAAAGTACGGTGGGTGCCTTAACTTCGGTTCCATAATATTTCCGATACCGTTCTCCCCAAAGCCATTTATGAAACCCGCTTTTGGCAATTTCTTCTTGGGTATAAATGGAAGCTGTTTTATAGGCAGGAAAATCCTTGGACATAGAAACTTGGGCCGTTGACCTATCCGGGGGTAATACTTGGGTTTTAAAAAGTAGATTATTTGAAGAGGCATCGGCTCCATAAAAAGATACCTCGGAGGAACCATCCTTGTGCACTTTTAAGATGGCGTAACCGCCTCTTCCTGTGGAAAATTTACTGCCGTTCAATAGTCGGGTTGAGCCCGTTTTAGATCCTGCACCACTTACTATCTGTGGTTTTCCCGATTCTTCAATATATTGAAGGGTATGCTCGTGTCCCGAAACAAAAATTACCTTGTCCGAATATTGTGAAAGGGTAATAATCCGCTTTTTCAGTTCATTGTATTTTTTGTTGGATAGATCTTCAATAGAAGCCCCTGAGGTTTTCCGCAACAGATTTGCCGCTGAACCTAAGACCGGTATCGGTATTTTCCCTCCCGTTGGATAAAGTCCCTGTTCAAACGAAAATTGTCCACCATGCTCCCCGTAGGTAAACATGGGGTGGTGCAGTGCAATCACTATAGTTTTATCTAGATTCTTTTTGATCAAGCTTTCCAACTCCTCAAAAAATCTTCCCCTGTCCTTGATCTCACATTTATCGTTCATGGTCGGGTGCTTGTCCCAATCGGTCAAGTACCATTCCGTATCAATGGCGATGACCAAAATATCATCATTGATCTCAATATCTTCAATCGGGCATCCATTTTCTGGCTTAAAGACATTTTTGTCGTCCAATGCTTTTTGAATGTACTTTTCCTCTCTCTCCAATCCTTCCAGACCACTGCTGTACCAATCATGGTTACCGGGTATGAACATGACATTGCCCTTGAATGATTCCAAGGTTGCCAGCTGGGCATCCAAGTAATGCTTGGAGCGTTCATGCCCATCAGGGTCAACATCTTTACCCGCAAACCCGGCAGGATAAATATTATCGCCTAAAAAAAGGACAGTGCTATTTTTATCGGCCTTATCCAGAACGGACTTGAACTTTTTTAATGTCGGATTAAGATCTCCTTCGGGTGATAATCCGGCATCCCCGATCAAATAAAAAGTATGTTCCACTTCCTTGTCAACGGAAGAAGAAATTTGTACGGAATTGGGTTCGGCATACTTGGCCTCATAGGTGGCGCAACCATATCCCAAAACAAGCAAAAGAAGGAGAAAATAATGTTTCTTCATATCCTATGAGGTTGACTCCAAAATTTTGTACTTTGGATATTCAAATATGAGATATGTCGGAAATTGTTGAAAAAACTGAACGTTTTGTAACTGAACTACTATCCGAAAAACTTGATCCTAGGTTTTTGTACCACAACTTACGACATACCCAACGCGTTGTTAAAAGTACTAAAGAATTGCTCAACTTTTATGGTTTGGGCAATGCAGAAAGCGAGCAGATACTGCTAGCCGCATGGTTACATGACATTGGTTATGTTGAAGGAACTGAGCATCACGAGGAAACCAGTTCAAAAATGGCGGCAACTTTCCTAAAGGAAAACGGCTATAGCCAATCCAATACCGAACAAGTCTGTAAATTGATCTTGGCCACAAAAATGAGCCATGAACCGCAGAACCTGCAAGAGCAGATCATGAAGGATGCCGATATTTCCCATTTTGCACAAAAAAGTTATTGGGAAACCACCGATTACCTAAGGGACGAGCTCAAGGAATTGGGCATAGCCGATTATTCTTCCAAAGAATGGAGGGAAAAGAACATTCAGATGTTCCGGACCAAACATAAATTCTATACCGATTATGCCAAGGAAAATTGGGAAAAGGGCAAGGAAAAAAACCTAAATCAATTGCTTAAGGAAAAGAAAACCGAAAAAACCATTGCCAAAAAAGAAGCGTTAAAAGCCAAATACAAAAGCGATAGCCCAGACCGTAGCATTCAAACCCTATATCGGGTAACCCAGAGCAATCATTTAAAACTCAGTGATATAGCGGACACCAAAGCAAACATTCTATTGTCCGTGAATGCCATCATCATATCATTGGTATTGGCAAATTTGCTCACCAAATT
>JASBTS010000072.1 GCA_030148305.1 Allomuricauda sp.
GTGTCTACCAGTTCCACCACTCGAGCCTGGACTTGAAACAAAAAAACGCTGCAAGCAGCGTTTTTGAGCGAAAAACGGGATTCGAACCCGCGACCTCCACCTTGGCAAGGTGATGCTCTACCAACTGAGCTATTTTCGCATTTTAAAGAACCCTGCACTTTTTCCAAGCGCGGATGCAAATTTAATACAATTCTTTAAAATGTAAAGTATTTTCAAAAAAATATAAAGAGGAAAAACAACCAAATTTTACTTCATACCCTTTCTTGAAATGCCAAATAGGGAGCCCTTTAGGGCTCTTTCCGCTTGATGACCTTGTCCTTCAGTACCTTGTCCTGTACCTGCTTGGCATAATTTCGGCTTACGGGAATTTTATGGCCCTCTTCCAAGATCAATTCGTGGTTTTCCAACGACCGAATTTTGGATATGGGCACGATGTACGACTTGTGTACCCGTATAAAGGCTTCCGTGTCCAGGTTTTCCTCAATGGTCTTTAACGGCATGAGGCTCATGTACTTGTCCGAAGAGGTGTGGATCAATACATAATTCTCCAAGGCCTTTACAAAAAGGATTTCCGAAGTATATATTTTTTGATACCGTCCGTCGCACTTTACAAAAAAATAAGGTTGTTCGGTTATTGCCTCGGTAGGTTCCTGGGTGCCCGATTTAAAGGAATGGTACCGCACTGCCTTGGTCACCGCCTTAAAAAAACGGTTGAAGGTGATAGGTTTCAACAGGTAATCGATCACATCGAACCGAAACCCATCCAACGCATAATTGGGGAAAGCCGTGGTGATGATGACCATGGGCAGGTCGTGGCGGACTTTTAGAAAATCCAAACCCGTCAGATACGGCATCTGAATGTCCAAAAAGATGAGGTCTATGGCCTGTTTCTCCAACATTTGGTCCAATTCCAGAGCATTTTCCACCGTGCATACCAGTTCCAAATGGTCGATGACCTGCACGTATTCCTGCAGCACCTCCCGGGCGAGCGGTTCATCATCCACGATTATGCACTTCAGTTTTTTTGCCATTCCAGCTTCAATAGTACGGAAAATCTATCTTTTTGATCATCAATATGTAACGAATACGATTCGGGGTACAATAAATGCAGCCTGCGTTCCACATTGGTCAGCCCAATGCCTCTGGGCCGCTCCTCCTCGTTGCCAAGTCCATTGGGACCTTTGCTGTTTTCCATATGCAATTTGAGGTAGACGTCGGTCACTTTGAGCGTCATCCGTATAAAATTGGGTTGCCCCTTTCCTTTGGAAACGTGTTTGAACGCATTTTCCACAAAGGGGATCAGGATAAAGGGAGCAATCGTTTTTTGGTGCAGCGTTTGGTCCAGAATGTCGAACTGCATTTCAGTATGTTCGGGATCCAACCGCAGTTTTTCCAGGTCGATGAAATTTTCAATAAAGCGAAGTTCCTTTTCCAATGGAATCTGCTCGTCATTACATTCATACAATTGAAAGCGCAGCATATCCGAAAAATTGGCCAGCGATTCCGAGGCCAGATCGGGATTTTTGTGGATCAGCGCAAAGATGGAGTTGATGGTGTTGAACAAAAAATGGGGATTGATCTGCGATTTCAGGTATTTGAGTTCAGTCTCCAGATGTTCCTTTTCCAATCGCAACCGTCGTTTTTCCGCTTGGAGCCAGTTCTTGCCCAGTTTAATGCTCATGCCCAAGGTCATACTGGCCACCGTGGAAGGCAAGGCCCACACAAAATAAATGGTAGTGAATTGGTGCGGATACACCCCAAAAAGCTCGAACAAAGTCTTTCCTGAAAGAAAGGAAGCCAAAAAGTAACCGCTCACGATAAAGGCATTGCAGACCAAAATAGTGCCCAAAACAGAGAAAATATAACTGGCATAACGCCCAACATACAACAGCTTCGGAATCAGATAGTACAGGTTAAAGTACACCCCGATGATCTGGAAGATCACATAAAAATAGAATTTGACGGAAGAATCGCTGTGGAGCAAATACTCCCAAACTTCCGAGAGACTGCCCACATTGATGGTGAGCCACACCAAATGGTAGGTCAACCAAAAAGGGATGTGGTACAGTTTGAGTTGCAGGGTAATCTTTTTCAGTCGGTTGAAATCCATCAACAAAACGATTAAATCAGTACAAGTTACCTTTTTTGGCCATGTGCCCGAACCGAATTGACGACCTGTGGCAAATAATTGACGAACGGTATTTTACGCCGTCATCCAATAAATTGTGCGGCAAATCAACAAAGAATGCCCTAGGGTCAATCCTATTGGGAAAGGAACGTGATGTGGCCTTCATTTGAGGAAATCAATTCAAAACAAATGAAAGTCAATAATTTAGCTGTTCGGAAAATTTTGGCAGGTCTTATGTCCCTCATCGGAATCGGGCAAGTTTTGGGTCAAGTTCGCGGTAGGGTGAGCGATGCTCAGGACAACCCCATACCCTTTGCCAATGTGGTGCTTTATCAGGCTTCCGATACCACTTTGGTCACTGGTGCCATTACAGATGATGAGGGCCATTTTTCTTTGGAAACCCGAGAAGCAGGTCCATTTCGGGTGCGGGTCACCTATCTGGGTTTTGCGGATCACTATACCGAACCTTTCTCCTTGGATGCTGGTTCCTCAGAGCTACAACTAGGAACGTTGGTATTGACGGAAAATGTGAATGAACTGGACGAGGTGGTGTTGGAAGCGCGAAGGGATTGGGTGCAACGCACCCCAGAAGGACAGGTGATCAATGTGCAGAGCAGCGTCATGACCAAGGGGAGCAATGCCCTGCAACTCTTGGAACGGTTGCCAGGGGTGATTTTGGACCGACGGGACGACCAGTTTTCCTTGAACGGCCAAAGTGGCGTTACCGTTCTGTTCAATGGTCGAAGGGTATCGATGTCCATGGAAGATGTGATAGCCCTGTTGGAAAGCACCTTGGCGGACAACATTGAAAAGGTGGAACTCATTACCTCGCCTTCGGCCAAATACGATGCGGATGGAGGAGCGGGCATCATCAATATTGTGTTCAAAAAGGGAATGAACGAGGGGAGCCAATGGAACTACAGTGCCAGTTTGGGGTATGGCTATTGGGAAAAGGCGAGTACCTCGTTGGGGTATTCCTTCGGAACGGAAAAAATGCATTTGAATGTCAGTTATTCCTTGTTCCACGATCATGGCAAAAATGGGTTTGAAGGGTCGGGCACGAGTTTTCAGCCCATTCTTGGTGCTCCCAGTCAGACCAATTTTTCTACTTATTTCAATAATAACAACAATGCCCATAATGTGAATTTGGGAATGGGTTATCAAATGTCACCAAAGGTGGAACTGGGCGGGGAACTCACCTTGAATTTTTCCAAGAACCGATCCATGTCCAATGTGAACAACGGAAGAATTATTGAAGGACAGGATTATTTTAGGTCCCATTTAGTTTCCGAAGGTACGGCTACAAAGACCAATGTCATTTCTTCCGTGTATTTGACCAACAAACTTACGGACCATTCCAGTTTTGCGGTAGATGTGAGTTACCTCAACTATACCAACGACAACCCGGCCACTACAAAGAGCCAATATTTTGATGAAAACGATGAGCCTTATGACCCGGAAAACGAAATTTTTACGGATGGAAACAGAGGGTTTAGCGAATCCACCATCCAGTTGGGAGTGCTCAAGTTGGATTATGCCCATACCTTCAATGATAAAGTGGAAGGCGAATTTGGGTTTAAGGGGAGCTATTCCGATAACACCAACGATAGCAAGATCGAGACCCAGGTGGAGGGTGCATGGATTGTGGATCCCCGTTCCCAAAGTTTGGTTGAGAGTGATGAAACTTTGTGGGCAATGTACTCTCAGTTTCATATGCAACTTCATGAAAAATCGAAGGTCGACCTTGGTTTGCGCTATGAGGATTGGAGGCGCGCCTTGTCCACTTCCGAGAAGGATTTTGCCATTCGTCAATTCTTTCCATCGGTGTCTTACCAATACCAACTTTCCGAAAATCGGCAACTCAACCTAAATTACCATCGTCGGATCAGCAGGCCCGCCTATTCTGATTTGGTGACGAGCCTGTACTACAATGATCCCACGGCCATTTTCACGGGCAATCCTATGTTGAGGCCCGGGATCACCAATACCCTGCAACTGGAATATGTGAAAAATGGGTTTTCCATGGGGTTGACGCTTCAAAAGGAAATTGACCCGATCATCCGGTACCAATTGACGTCCACGCCCCAGAACGATATCTTGGTGGTGTCCCCTCAAAATGCGGATGAGCAAAAAAGCATTGGTGTCTTTTTGAATATTCCTGTGCAATGGGCTCCCTGGGCAAGGCTTAACGTTTCATCCACTTCGGCCATTCGGGATTACAAGATTTCGTATAGCCCCAGTCCGGCAGCAAAGACCTATTTCTACCAGAGTCTCAATTTTAACCAAAGCCTCAAATTGCCCTGGCAAGTGGATGTGGAATTGTCGGGTTGGTACAATTTTGACCATTACAACGGCACCAATTCCACGGAAGGGTTCGGGGTGATGAACTTTGGGATTTCGAAGCAGTTCAAGAACGACTGGGGCACCTTGCAGTTCAGTGTTTCTGATGTGTTCAGGTCTTTGGATATCAACACTCACATCAGTGGGATGACCCCCATTGTTTTTGATATTGATACGAGGTCGCGGTATCGGGACGAATCCGCCTTTACCCGTATTTTTAGGCTGACCTATTCGAGGAGTTTTGGGGGCAATGCCCACAAAAAATCACGAAATCTGGAAAAAGAGGAATTCAATCGGGTGAACTAGGAAGAAGCTTTTTTCTTTTTGCTCAACAATCGTTTGATCTCGTTCAATTTCATAAGTGCCTCAACAGGAGTAAGGGTATCAATGTCCAAATGCAAAAT
>JASBTS010000094.1 GCA_030148305.1 Allomuricauda sp.
TGGCAATGGTACATGATTTTATCCACCAAGGTAGTCTTACCGTGGTCTACGTGGGCAATGATTGCAATATTTTTGATGTTGGACATAACCTGATTTTTAAGCCCGCAAAGATACTGCTATTTTTTACTTGTCAATACACCCGAATGTTATTTTTATCTTATTGATTTTGTGGTAGTTTGAGAACTACAGACCCACGCACCATCGTTTTTCGCTGATGATGAAACCAATACTGAGGTTCACAACGGGGTAAATGCCACCTTTAAAGGGTCCGGCATAGTAGCCCGCCCCGGCATCAATGGAAAAGCTGATTCCTGAATTATAGCTGCGTTGAATACCGTATACCAAACCGCCATAACCATGCACACCATCAACCAATTGCCCTTCCACCGTGCGTTGTCCGGGCGAAAAAAGGGCAGCTGTCGGAGCAATATAATTTCCGGAATTGCCATAAATGGAACGCCGACGATGGTACCGACCATTAAAATTGTGATAGTATCGGTATTGGGTAGTGATGGCTGGGAAAAAATCTAGATTTTGCATCGGTTCACTGCTTGCAGGCTCCAAGGCCACTTGCCAAGCTACCCGAAAATCCAAGGTACTGTTTACCCCTACCCCCATTTCGTACTCAAGACCCGGGTTGAAGACATTCAGTTTAATCTGCCGTATCTCACAGTTTTTGCCATACTGGGAATGGCTCAAAAAGCCAGTGAACAACATCACCAACAAAAGGAAACAGCGCATAGTAGGTACATTTGGTACTGTTATAACATATCCTTTTCAAAAAAAGTATTCAGAATCCCAAAATTCCTTGTCGCCAAATAGTGTTTTAATCAAACTGTGGTTCCCTGGATTTTCGTTTGGTTGCCACCCATCCAAAAGTAAAATGGACCAAAGGTCCATATCCATCCGGGACACCATCTCCCTTGTAAAGCCCGGCACCCAGTTCCGCATTAAAGTTGAACCCATTCTTATAGGTTCGCTGGACGCCGTAGACCATTCCATAAAATCCTAAGTTAAAATCCTTTGGTCCGTCAATATTGGAAGATATCCGTAATTGTGAAAAGAAAATGGCCTGGGCAGCAGCAACATAATCTCCAGAATTACCCGAAACATTCCTATCCTTGTCAATCCGTCTTTGAAAATTGTGGTAATAGCGGTACCTATTGTTCATGGTCAACCCAAACGCATATCCTTCCCCATAAGTAGCAGTGGCCAGACCTAATCCAGTAGAGATACTTTGGTTTCTGAACAATCCCAGTTCATAACTGAATCCAGGACTAAGCAAATCAAACTTGAATTGATGGCGTTCCAGATTGATCAGATCAAAGGTTCTCCCCTTTTCATAGAATTGTGAAAAGACGGAAAAATAGCTTACAACCATGAAAGGAACAAGGAGTAGTTTTTGGGTCATAATTGAAGGTTTTGATTGTGATAAATCTAAAAAGGTTACCAAGCTTATGTAGTATATTTGTGCAAACTTTAAGAAATGGACATCACCAAAATCCCTCAGATAAAACATACGGATAGCAACAACTTTTTCCTTTTGGCCGGTCCTTGTGCCATTGAAGGGGAAGAAATGGCCATGCGAATTGCCGAAAAAGTGGTTGCCGTTACGGACCGTCTCAAGATTCCCTATATTTTCAAGGGAAGTTTTAAAAAGGCGAACCGTAGCCGTATCGATTCCTTCACGGGTATTGGCGATGAAAAAGCGTTGAAAATCCTAAAAAAAGTCTCCGATACCTTTGGGGTTCCCACAGTAACAGACATCCATGAAATTTCGGATGCGGCCATGGCTGCCGAATATGTGGATGTACTCCAAATCCCTGCCTTTTTGGTACGCCAGACCGATTTGGTAGTAGCTGCCGCAGAAACCGGTAAGGTGGTCAACCTAAAAAAAGGCCAGTTCATGAGTCCGGAAAGCATGAAACATGCCGTGACCAAGGTTACTGAAACGGGCAATGAACAAGCCATCATCACCGATCGCGGTACCATGTTCGGTTATCACGATATGATCGTGGACTTTAGGGGTATTCCTACCATGAAACAATATGCGCCTGTGGTTTTGGATGTGACCCACTCACTTCAACAACCCAACCAATCCTCCGGAGTTACCGGTGGTAGACCCGCATTGATAGGAACTATGGCAAGGGCTGGAATCGCCGCTGGTGTGGACGGACTGTTCATGGAAACACACTTTGACCCGGCAAATGCCAAAAGTGATGGCGCCAACATGTTGGATCTAAGTTTATTGGAAAAACTTTTGACTGACCTCACTGCCATCAGGACCACCATTAATTCCTTGTAAAGCTCATCTTTAGAAATTAAGCAGGCACATATTTCTCTGATTAACAGATAGATAAAAAATATTTTTAGTTTTATTTATAATTAGTCTAAATATTATTTGGACAGGCAAGTGTTGGAATATACATTTGCACTTGATATTTATTTAGACCAATTATAAATAATAAAATGAAGAATATACTACTCATCCTCAGTTTGGCTGTCTTTTGTACCACCCAAGCTCAAACTGGCAACCTAAAAGGTAAAGTTACCGACCAAAGAAACCAGCCTTTGCACAATGTAAACGTGGCCCTATCCAACACCAGTTTAGGAGCTACCACTGATGAAGCTGGGAATTATCAAATCAACGAGCTAGCTCCTGGGTCTTATGGACTCACCTTCTCCATGGTAGGATATGGCACCAAGATTATTTCCGTAACAGTGTATGCAGACCAAACCACCAACGTTCCCACTGTTGTGCTTGCAGAAAGACAGGAACAATTGAACGAAGTGGTCGTTGAAGGTCATCAGAACAAATACGTGGAAAACAAACCCTCAACTTCCCTGCGCCTCAAGACCGAGTTGGTAAAACTGCCACAAAATGTTCAGGTAATCAGTGCAGACTTGCTGAAAGACCAACAGGCAACCAGCATTATGGATGGCGTAATCCGAAATGTCAGCGGTGTGACCATGCTGGAGCACTGGGGACAGTTTGCCCGTATCAACATGAGAGGGTTTCGATTACCTGCTTTTCGTAACGGCGTCAATGTGCAGGATACCTGGGGCCCCTTGTCCGAGGATATGAACACTGTGGAACGTATTGAATTTGTAAAAGGTCCGGCCGGTTTTATGATGTCTGCCGGGGAACCTGGAGGATTCTACAACGTGGTGACCAAAAAACCCACCGAGCAATTTATTGCCAATGCATCTTTCTCAGTTGGTAGTTTCGATTTTTATCGTGGTACGGTTGACGTTAGCGGCAAACTTTCCAAAAATGGCAAGTTGTTGGGACGTTTCAATGCCATGTACCAAACCACGGATAGCCATAGGGGCAACGAAGACGTTACCCGTTACGGTATTGCGCCTTCCTTGACCTATAAACTTTCGGACAAGACCTCTATCACTACTGAAATGAACCTTCAACAGGCGGAATCCTATTTGGGATCGGCCTATATTTTCGCACCTGCCAGTTCCGGCTATGCCAGTTTGGACAGGGATTTCAAATTCACCAACAACGATTATCCTGTTACCGACATTCAAGAAGTGACCTTCTTTACCAACCTGAAACACGAATTTTCGGATAACTGGAGTGTGGAAGGTCAATTGGCCTATCTCCGATATGATCAAGTGGGGAACTCCACTTGGTTGCTGTCCATGGCAGAAAATGGGGATGCCTATCGATATACCTCCAAATGGGATGCCCTTTCCATAGGAAAGTTTGGACAGATCTATATCTATGGTGCATTCAACACCGGTAGTGTTTCCCATAAAGTTATGGGGGGCTTTGACTATAGCGACAAAACCTATTGGGCGGACTGGTTCGAAACTTCTTTAGTGGATACCGATGCCCCTTTCAACATTTTTAATCCAGTGTATGGTGAAAGTCCTGATACCAATTTCAATCGTTCGGTATCCGTTCAGTACCGTAATGGAGGAACCCCCTATGGGTCAAATACAGTGAGGGCCTACTATGCCCAAGATGAAATTGGGTTTTTGGAAAATCATATCCGCTTGACCCTTGCAGGAAGATACACCAACCTGTATTCCTTGGGAAAAATGGAAACCGATGATGTATTCACCCCCCGTGTTGGATTGAGTGTGGACATTATTCCATCCCTTACCGCCTATGGGCTTTATGACCAATCTTTTTTACCACAGAGTGGTGTGAGCAGTTCCGGGGATATTCTGAATGACCCTGTGGAAGGAAAGGATATCGAAGGGGGCATCAAGGCCAGTTTCTTTGAAGGCAGGTTAAGAACTTCCCTAGGGGTTTATAAAATAAATAAGAACAAGATTCTGCTGGGCGACCCGGCATTCCCAAATGACAATTTCTCCATCTATTCCGGGGAAATCGAATCAAAAGGAATTGAATTTGATGCACAAGGACAGATCACCCCTGAACTCAACCTTGTTTTGAACTATGCCAATACCAATGTAGAAGATCAATCCGGAAATTTGGTAGCCGGTTTTGCCAAACATGTCACCAATGGATGGTTAAACTACAACTTTGCCAAAACCTCTGCTTTAAAAGGATTTGGCGCCTCCTTGGGCTATCAGTACCAAGTGGACCGTTCCACATGGGCCTGGGCTGCAGACAACCAATCCGATCTACCCAATTATTTCCGATTGGATGGTGCCCTTTCTTGGAGAAACGACCATTTTAGGGTGCAGGTGAACATCAACAACATTTTGGATGAATATCTGTATTCCGGTGCCAACTATGGAAGCTACCTGTACTGGCAATCCGAGCCTGGTATCAACGGTAGATTAACGGTTTCCTATACTTTTTAAGCAAGCTTAAACCATAGGGTCCTTGGTAACAGGGGCCCTTAAAACAATATCATGAAAGCAAAATTTTTATATCTTTTTTTCTTCTTTGCGGCCATATCGGCAAACGCCCATTATTTATGGATTGAAACCAATGCCAGTGCAAAATCAGGGCAAAAACATGAAGTACGAGTACACTACGGGGAATACACCTATGGTGTCATTGAAAAAGTGAAGGGAGAAGCGTTCCCTTCGGTCGCGAATTTCAAGCTCTGGTTGATTGCACCCGATGGAACCAAGACCCATTTGGACACCAAAGCACAGGAAGATCATTATCTGGCCTATTTTACACCAACCCAAAACGGGGTGTATACAGTGGCGCTCAACAACAATGAAATTGATGTCATCGATTACACACAATACGATTTTGGTATTTTCAAGACCCACTACCACTCCACTGCAAAAGTACAGGTAGGGAAGACTGATGGGGATACCAAAACCGAAAACCCAGATGGGATTGTGGTAAAGCAATTGGGCAATACTGCTGATGAAGTTAAACTTCAGGTATTCTATAAAGGGGAACCTTTGGCCAAGAACGAACTGAAAATTTATGTGGCCGACCTTTGGTCGAAGACTCTGTATACCGATGATAACGGACAGGTTTCTTTTGCAAAACCTTGGGACACCAAGTACATCGTGGAGACCACCATCAAAGAAGAAGTTCCCGGCACTTACAAAGGCGAGGATTATCAATTTATTTGGCACTGCGCCACGTATTGTATCAAATAAGCCCAATATTTATGACTACTGGCATTTCGCTCCTCATTTTTATCGCCTTCTATCTGCTGTACAGTACTTCCAAGAAGATGGCTGCGTTAGATAGCTTTGGGGTTGAAACTTGGTTAGGTGAACATACCAAAGCCTCTAAATATACTGCTTTGGCCCTTTTGACATTGTCACTGGGGCTAAGCTGCTTTTATTGGGGAATGGGCTCCGGGGCGTTTACTTTTTTTATCATTCTCATGACTGTTGCCAGTTTGATCATTTTACTGGCTCCCTTGCGATTGTTGACCTACACCTCACTTGCCTGCGCCTTGGTACTGTCCTTACTTTTTGAAATAATCTTGTTTTAAACCATGCCAGCCAACAAAAAATATTTGACCCCATCACCCTGGCAACGATTTGCCAAAATTAGTGCTGCCATTTTAGGTGGGCTCATGGTCACAGTCACTTTTCATATGGCCTTGGCCAGTTGGTTCAATCATGTGGCCGTTATCATCACCAGCACCTTTTCTGCCTTCATTCTGTGGGCCGTTTTAATGGTATTGGCTTTTCTGGGCAAAAATGGCTGGAAAATATGGAGCATTTATCTACTGCTCAGTGTTGCTCTAGGTATTGTATTTTATTTTGGAAACCAAACCCATCCAATTGTTTGATCTTATGGGAAACCGCATCTACAACATTCTATTCCATACCCATACTGTTAGCGGCATTGTAATCAGTGTGGCGCTATATGTCATTTTTTTTGCTGGATCGTTTTCCTTTTTTAGGGACGAGATTGCCAGTTGGCAACGGGGGTACCACGTGTCCCAGCAAGATGCCATTGTGGGAAGCACGGACGAATATCTGAACCACCTCTCCAAGACCTATAACCTACAGGAAAGGGACGTTGAGATCAGCCATTATTTCAATGAGCGCAATGTTAATGTCAGCCTTGGGGCGTCCAAGGATTCCTTGGCTCCTGAAGAAGACAGGGCAAGGATCTTTTTCTATTTGGACACCGAGGACAAGACCACTGATGACTATAGGAACTCCTATCATTTGGGGGAGTTTTTGTATCGACTTCACTTTTTGGATCAAATCCCCTTTCCCTATGGCCGCTATTTGGCTGGATTGGTGGCATTCTTTTTTCTTTTTGCCATTATCACAGGAATCTTGGTACACTGGAACAAGATCATTTCCAATTTTTACACCTTTAGGCCATGGGCCAAGCTCAAGACCGTTTGGACAGATGCCCATACGGCTTTGGGCGTCATCGGATTTCCTTTCCAATTTGTATACGCCGTAACCGGAGCCTTCTTTTTGTTGAAAGGAATTTTGATACTACCTATGGTTATGGGACTATATGATGGCGACCAGGGTAAACTGTTCAAAGATCTGGAATACAGCCACCCTGTGTTTGCTTTTCAAAATGAAAGATTGGAAGAACCCATCCATATTGACCAACTGATTGAAGAAATGAAAGAGGATTGGCCAGATTTCAGGGTAACCGGGGTCCATCTTTTCAATTATGGAGACACCAATATGCACGCCTCCATCAATGGCCACTTGGGATATGGCACCAAACTCAATGGAATGGGTCATCGGATATATAAAATTGCAGATGGCTCCATTGTGGAAGAGAAAGTTCCCATGACCAACAATTCTTATCTGGACGGAGTAAAGAATATGATGCTCCGTCTCCATTTTGGGGACTATGCTGGGTATGGTTTGCGTGTAATCTCTTTTATCCTTGGGTTGGTTTCCTGCTTCGTCATCCTTTCCGGAATCCTGATATGGTTGGTGGCCCGCGACAAGAAGAACATTTCTGGGAAAAGACGAAAATTCAATCACCAAGTGGCCAATATTTATATGGCCATCTGTTTGACGATGTACCCCGTGACCGCATTGGAATTCGTCATTGTGAAATTTGCAGGGCATGTGGATATGGTATTCCTCTACCGAACCTATTTCCCCATTTGGTTGGTGGCCACGCTATTCTTCATCTTCAAAAACAATATTGGATTTACCAACCGATGGACTCTGATCCCTGGTGGAATTCTCGCCTTGTGGATACCTGTGGTCAATGGTATCATGTCAGGTAATTGGCTTTGGACGGCTTACAAGAATGGCCAAGAACAAATTTTATTGGTGGATTTACTTTGGTTGGTCTTGGGATTGGTGACCCTTTGGATTGCCTTCTTCAAATTGAAGACAAAACAAACCGAGTTGGTCCCAAGCAAAAGTTGATTATTTCCAAAACCCTTTGTGGTTGACGGTTTCCGCATCCTGGATAACCTCCATAAAAACTTCGGCATCCAAATCTTCCAAATTGAAATAGCGCAGGGACCGCATCACCTTTCGCTTTTCCGTCACCATTTTGTCCAGATGGACGCTCAAATGCGTCGAGCTCCAAAAACCTACATCCACATAGCCTTTTTTGCGGGACACATTAAAATAACAAAAAGGCTTGCCATTTAGATAATAGAACGGCAACCGGTATTTGAACTTTAGTTCAACCTTGGGCACCGTGGTTTCCACCAACACCTGCAATTGCAATAAAATGCTCTTGAAAGGTTCCTCTTGGTTCAAAATATAGTCTTCGGCCGGGTTCATGAATTAAAAATCGAAAAAACATTTCAATTAACCGTTTCTTAATCCCAAGAATACGTTGGTTTTATACATTTGACAAAACCACTGATATGAAATTCCAACCATTCCTTATCGCCTTTTTTGCATTGACCCAGGTTTTCGCCCAAGACCATTCGCACAAAAGTTCCCGGGCCATTAACTTTCCAGACGTTCCCGGATACAAAACCTTGAAGACCGACCTGCACCAACACACCGTTTTTTCCGATGGCAATGTTTGGCCCACCATTCGTGTGATGGAGGCGCTTCGTGATAATCTGGATGTTATTTCATTAACGGAACACCTCGAATATCAACCCCACAAAGAGGACATACCCCACCCGGACCGGAACCGTTCATACCACTTGGCGCTACAGGAAGCCAAGGACCATGACCTGTTGATTATCCATGGATCTGAAATTACAAGACAGGCTCCCATGGGACACAATAATGCGGTCTTTATACAGGATGCCAACAAATTATTGAATGAAAATGCCGAAGATTCCTTTGCCGAAGCCAAAAAACAAGGTGCTTTTATCTTTTGGAACCATCCGGCATGGTATGCACAGTCCCCTCAAGGGACACCTATTTTGAGTGATTTTCAAAAAGAACGGATCCAGAAAGGTGAACTCAACGGAATAGAGGTCATCAATACAGGGGATTATGCCGAAGAATCACTGGCCCTTGCCCTGGAAAACAATTTGACCATTATGGGAACCAGCGATATCCATGGCCTTATTGATTGGGATTATATTGAAAAAGGACATGATCGTCCCATAACATTGGTGTTCGCCAAAGAAAAAACTGCCGAGTCCCTCAAGGATGCCTTGTTTGCTGGAAGGACCGTGGCGGTCTTCAACTCGCTCTTGGTCGGGAAGAAGGAAAACCTGGTCCCACTCTTGAAGGCTTGTATACAGGTTGAAAAGGTCCAATACATCAACAAGACCTCTATTTTGGAGGTTACCTTGAAGAACGTTTCCAGTAGTGACCTCATCTTTGAAAACCAGATGCCCTACACATTCTATTCAAGTTCCCCAGTTTTTACGGTCCCTGCTGGCGAAACAAAGACCATCAATATCAAAACCTTGGAAAAGAAAGATGGGATAACCCTAAAACTGAAGGCAATGGGTGCCTATGTGGCCCCAAAGGAACAGCCCATTATAGAATGGCCCATCAAAATTGGGGAATAGATTTAAGCAACCGAGGGAATAACAGACCCGTTGATTTCCGTATCAAAATCGGGCAATATTTTTTTGATGCACTCCCTAGGGGTCTTTTCAGATATCCAGACCCACTTACGTTTAAGGTCCACATCAAAATGGAAACAGGAGAAATCGCCACAACATTCCCCATCGATTTTCTTTAAAAGAAATCTGGTGATTCTTGGCCTTAGGCTGTATTCCATATCGATACATGCCCTTTTAGTGGCCGGGGTCTCGTCGCCCAAAGTCAACCAATTAAAATGCACTTTTCAGAATAATAGGATAAACAATATACTAAAAAACAATTGATTGCCATCCAAAAAACTCCAGTTCTCGATTTACGGTCTATTCCTTACCATCCACATAATCTTGGAGATAGGCATACCGTTGGGTAAGCTTGCCGTTTTGGGTCATCCGCGCCCGTTCCAAAATACCCTCTTCATCGTTGTTGAAAAAGGCAGGGATCACATATTTGGAGAATGCCTCCCCAAACCCGATACTGGCATCCCTGGGCAGTTCGCAAGGTAGATTGTCCACTGCCATGACCGCGATGGCATTCTCCTGCATAAAATCTGTTTCGGATTCGGTCATGGGATCATAACCATAGATGGGTTCTGCAATGGTGGATGCCCTAATGGTCGTGGCCACGGGCCCGTCAATATCGCAACTGATATCGGCCACCACTTTTATATTGAAGTCGGGGTGTTTAACATCTTCCCTTGTGTATAGATACGGAGCCCCATCGCCATAAAAATGCCCTGCGATATAAAAATCGGTTACCTTGACAAAGCGAAAGAAATTGGACCTGTATTCCTGAGGGTTTTGAAAGAAATCGGCTTTATTGCCCCTTACACCATCCTTGCGTTTGTTGTATTCCGAAGCATCAATCTGGCAATAGACAGGTTCTGAAAAAGTCTTTTTCAAATAATCGTCGACACCTACTTTTTTTATCCCCATGCCATCCAACATTTCCTTGGCCCCATTACCGACCCTGCCCCTACCGGTGAGCAAAATCTTGATATTGGGCAAGTGTAATCTTTTTAGTTCTGAAATCAGTGCCTGTTGATCCTTCAAGGTTTCTGCCTTTGGCATTTCGAATTGTCCAAACTTCAACCCAAATGTCCTAAAGCCATTGTACGCCCCAACGATACCTGCATACCTACCAAAGGCTACCAATCGCTGCCCTTTTGGGTTGGTTATGACTTCATGGTCATACAACTCGATGTTCTTTTCCAAAACAGCGCGGAGCAAATCCCTATTATAAGGCTGTTTTTTTATGGTATGCGAAAAGAAAAAATATTTCTTGTTGGCTATCAAGGCATCAATTGGTACTTCCTTCACCCCCAAAAGCACTTCACAGGCATCCATGTCATACACTACCTCAATACCTTTTTCCCTATACTCATCATCCGTAAACACCCTTATAGGGGAAGATTCCACTAAAATTTGTGCTTGTGGAAACTGGGAAAGGACATTTTGGCATGCTGAGGGGGAGAGCACCACCCTACGGTCTGGCGGGTTTTTGCGTTCTCGAATGATTCCGAATTTCATAAAATGATTTGGTATAATTGTTGACCAAAATAAGAGGTTTGGCAAGGGTAAACAAACTTTTTATCTTTTGATCGATATGGTTACCTTTGCCGACCGCGTTAGGGATAGAGGCAAGTACCTTGTATAGCCGATAGCCCGACCCCCGAGCAATTGGGGGGAACGCCCAAATTACAGCTGTGCTCAGTGCAGGTTAAGTTCTTTGATAAAAAAATGAGAATGCGTTTAGGCCTTTCGACTTCGCTCAAGGCATAATTCGTTTACGGTAAGCCCAGCTTATCTAACTCATTATGGGGCCGACCGGTTTTGACAGCAAGACCAATGGCTATGTAAGCATGCCGAGCTATGGAATTGACGCTCGTTAATATCCGTTCCAACCTTTTACATGGCGAGTCTAACTACGCTTTGGCTGCCTAATTGACTGAATCACAGTAAGTCATGGCCTAGTCCCGCAAGGCGGGAAAGCTGAATGTCCCCTGACAGCCCTTGTTGATGGCGGTCTTTTTGGGGGCACCATAAAAGTCAACATAGCGATCTTATAGCTTCGATAGGGTCGTAAAACTAAAGAAGCTAAGCGTACGATAGGCGGTTTTCGGTCGGTCGTGCGCCGACAACCAAACGGAAACTAAGCATGTAGAAAGCATGGTT
>JASBTS010000112.1 GCA_030148305.1 Allomuricauda sp.
GAGGAGGAGGAGACGGCCCATTCCGAGGCCGTGATGAGCTACATGCAGGCCATCATGCAGGGGGGCGAGGCCACCCTGGACGACGAGGTGGCGCGCTACACCTTCGCCAACGAGCTCAGGGACCTGGCCACATGGGCCTACAAGTCCTCGGAGAAGGTCGGCAAGGAGGTGCTCGCCTACCTGCCGATACCCGGGGAGTACATCCCCTGTGGCGACCTACAGGAACTCACCGGCGGAAAGGCCTGGTCCGAATAGGATACACGGCACACACAATAAAAGGGCCTCCCAACCGGGAGGCCTTTTCTTTTGAATATGTCCAAAAAAATACCTCGGATGGTTCTGTTGTGGGGTGAACCTTTTCCGAGGTATTTAATCAATAAACACTATCACATGTATCGAAAAGCTCGATACTGACTATGACCCGCACATCAAGCAGTCATCGTCTGCCTGGCCTTCTTTGGCGCGCGCAATCATCTCTTTCATTTCTTC
This sequence comes from Allomuricauda sp., assembly GCA_030148305.1. GTDB lineage: Bacteria > Bacteroidota > Bacteroidia > Flavobacteriales > Flavobacteriaceae > Flagellimonas. Next base: position 490 of record JASBTS010000112.1, read on the forward strand.
TGGCGTTAAGGGCTGAATATCAATTTCCTGCTGACCTACCGATGTAGCCTCTACTTTTATTTCTTCCGCGGTACTGACAGTCTCCACTTCGGCCATAACCGCCACGGGCTCTTCTTTCTTTTTAGTGTTGTCCAGAGTGAATTTAATGGCATCCACGGCAGCTTTTGTCCTCAAATAGTACATACCAGTCTTGAGTCCGCTTTTCCAAGCGTAAAAGTGCATAGAAGTAAGCTTGGCATAGTTGGCATTTTCCATGAACAGGTTCAAGGACTGGCTCTGGTCAATGAAATATCCTCGTTGACGGCTCATGTCGATGATATCCTTCATGCTAAGTTCCCAAACGGTCTTGTATAGCTCCTTGATGTCTTGTGGAATGGCATCGATATCTTGTACCGAACCGTTGGCACGCATCAATTCCTGTTTCAAATTCTCGTTCCAAAGTCCCAATCTTACCAGGTCTTCCAACAAATGTTTGTTCACCACAATGAATTCCCCGGAAAGCACCCTTCGGGTGTAGATGTTGGACGTGTAGGGTTCGAAACATTCGTTGTTACCCAAAATTTGAGATGTGGAAGCAGTGGGCATCGGAGCCACCAACAAGGAGTTCCTTACCCCATGCTTCAATACTTCCTTCCTCAATTTATCCCAATCCCATCTTCCGGATAGTTCGGTGTCCTTTATCCCCCAAAGGTTATGTTGAAATTCCCCTTTGGAAATAGGTGATCCCTTGTAGCTGGAATACGCACCATCTTCCTTGGCCAATTCCATAGAAGCAGTAACTGCTGCAAAGTAAAGGGTCTCAAAAATTTCTTGGTTGAGCACTTTGGCCTCATCACTGGTAAAGGGTAATCGCAACATGATGAAGGTATCTGCCAATCCCTGTACACCTAATCCAACGGGTCTGTGCCTCATATTGGAATTTCGGGCTTCTTCCACAGGGTAAAAATTCCTATCGATGACCTTGTTCAGGTTACGGGTGACTTGTTTGGTCACACGGAAAAGTTCCTTATGATCAAATTCGCCATTCTTAATGAACATGGGAAGGGCAATGGAGGCCAAATTACATACAGCCACCTCGTCCGGGGAGGTGTATTCCAAAATCTCCGTACAAAGGTTGGAGGAGCGGATAGTCCCCAAATTCTTTTGGTTGCTCTTACGGTTGGCGGCATCCTTGTAAAGCATGTATGGAGTACCTGTCTCTATTTGGGATTCCAAAATCTTTTCCCAAAGATCCCTAGCCTTTATGGTCTTTCTCCCCTTTCCTTCGGCTTCATATTTTAAGTAACGGGCCTCGAATTCCTCGCTGTGCGAATCGAAAAGCCCGGGGCATTCGTTCGGGCACATCAAGGTCCATTCAGCATCTGCCTCTACCCGTTTCATGAACAGATCTGGAATCCACATGGCATAGAACAGGTCTCGGGCGCGCATCTCCTCTTTTCCGTGGTTCTTCTTCAGTTCCAAAAAGTCAAAAATATCGGCATGCCAAGGTTCTACATAAATGGCAAAGCTTCCCTTACGTTTTCCACCCCCTTGGTCTACATAACGAGCTGTATCGTTAAAAACCCTGAGCATGGGAACAATACCATTAGAAGTACCATTGGTTCCTGCAATGTATGATCCTGTGGCCCTAATGTTGTGGATAGACAACCCAATTCCACCGGCAGATTGTGAGATCTTGGCAGTCTGTTTCAAAGTGTCATAAATACCATCGATGCTGTCATCTTTCATGGCCAAAAGAAAGCAGGAGGACATTTGTGGTTTAGGCGTGCCTGAGTTGAACAAGGTCGGTGTAGCATGGGTGAAGTACTTTTTGGACATCAACTCATAGGTTTCCACAACAGAATCCAAATCATCCAAATGGATACCCACCGCAACCCTCATCAACATATGCTGGGGACGTTCGGCAATATTCCCGTTGATTTTTAACAAATAGGAACGCTCCAACGTCTTGAATCCAAAATAATCGTAGCCAAAATCTCGGTTATAGATGATAGTGGAATCCAACTTTTCCGCATTCTCGGAAATGACTTGGTACACTTCGTCCGAAAGCAATGGCGCTTTATTGCCGGTCCTGGGATTTACATATTCGTAAAGGTCCTTCATGGCTTCGGAGAAGGACTTTTTGGTGTTTTTATGCAGGTTGGAAACGGATATCCTGGCGGCCAGCTTGGCATAGTCAGGATGGGTTGTGGTCATAGTGGCTGCTATTTCCGCAGCCAGATTATCCAGTTCTGAAGTGGTAACCCCGTCATACAAACCCTCAATGACCCTCATGGCCACTTTTACCGGATCAACTAAACTGTTGAGTCCATAACAAAGTTTTCTAACCCTGGCCGTGATCTTATCGAACATGATCGGCTCTTTTCTCCCGTCTCTTTTAACTACATACATGGTATTGCTCGTGTTTAATTGTTGTTGATTTGTTCCTTACTGTTAAAAAATTAACATTTTAAAAATAAGGCCATTAAAACCCTCTAAACCTATAGCTAGGAGGGTTGTATTCTTTTACTGATTAAAAATCCGCGTCGAAGCTGATCTTCTGGGAATCGGTATCCTTTTCCTTGTTAAGGACCCCAGCCTTTTGATATTCCGATACGCGTTTTTCAAAGAAATTGGTCTTCCCTTGGAGCGAGATCATGTCCATGAAATCGAATGGATTGGTAGCGTTGTATACCTTTTCACATTCAAGTTCCACCAACAATCTGTCCGTTACAAACTCCAAGTACTGGGTCATCAATTTGGCGTTCATCCCGATTAGACTCACCGGAAGTGATTCGGTGATGAACTCCCTTTCTATGTTAAGGGCATCTACAATAATGTCTGTGATACGTGATTTGGGCACCTTGTTCACCAAATGTTTGTTGTGCAGGTGCACGGCAAAGTCGCAGTGCATTCCTTCATCACGAGAAATTAACTCGTTGGAGAAGGTAAGGCCCGGCATCAATCCGCGTTTCTTCAACCAGAAGATGGAGCAAAACGCCCCGGAAAAGAAGATTCCCTCAACAGCCGCAAAAGCGATCAAGCGTTCGGCAAATCTTTGTGATTCTATCAATTTGAGGGCCCAATCGGCCTTCTTTTTAATTGCCGGGAAATTCTCAATGGCCTTGAACAAGGTATTTTTCTCCTTCTCGTCCTTTACATAGGTATCGATAAGAAGCGAGTAGGTTTCTGAATGGATGTTCTCCATCATGATCTGAAAACCGTAGAAGAACTTAGCTTCTGAAAACTGCACTTCGTTTACGAAGTTTTCGGCAAGATTCTCGTTCACAATACCATCGGAGGCAGCAAAAAAAGCAAGGATATGCTTGATGAAATACTGCTCGTCCTCGTTCAGTTTGGTATTCCAATCGGTAAGGTCCTGGTGCAAATCAATCTCTTCAGCGGTCCAAAAGCACGCTTCACATTTTTTGTACCATTCCCAAAGGTCGTGGTGTTGAATGGGGAAGATGACAAATCTATCCTTGTTTTCCTGTAATATGGGCTCTATAGCTGCGGACATGTTGCTCGTTATATCGTTAATTAGTTTGGAAGGAAGTTTCCTCTTGAACAGAGTAAACAAATATTTAAAAATGTTGTTGAAATGTAAAGGGCCAAAATCGAAAACGGGAACAAAGTTTTTAACACTCAATGTTGAAATCTAAGGCAGGCGAGTAATGGCGTAGCACCAATGAAATATGGGATCGTGGAAAGATTTTTGGGGAATAAAAAAAGACCAAAAAGTATATTCAATAATACCTTTTGGTCTAGCTTTTATGATGAACGTGCATATAGTATGTTATTACCAAACAGTACGGCCTCTCCAAGTTCTGCCTTGTTAATCCTTTATCGTCCTAGGTAGTTCCCCCGAAACCTAAAATCAATTCCAGATTTGGCCAAACTGAAGATTTTGTCTTGCAAGCGGTTTCTATAATCAAGAGAATGGTTGCTTTGGCCGTACAATTTTTGGTAATACAATATGTTAAGAGCGTTGTTGGGAAAGGGTTATTTTTTGGCCACCACCTTTTCCCAATCGGATTTGAACTTTACCTGTTTGTGTTCCGATACTGCGGCAAAAACCAAAGCAAAAATCAGAATCACAAAAAGCACTATACATTTTCTCATTTCTACTGGTTAGTTGTTTATCCCTAATTTTTGGTAGCGCCAAGATAGACAACAAAAATCCTTGGTAGGGAAGCGTATGTATAAACGGTCATTTTTTGTGTATAATCGGTTTTGGGCATTTTGGAACTTTGACCGAGGCATGCACAAAAGACCCTATTTATGCCAAAAATGTCCCATTTTTCCTATGATTTTACATTTTATACCAGTTATACGTCTTAAATGTCCATTAGCACATAATTTTA
>JASBTS010000113.1 GCA_030148305.1 Allomuricauda sp.
TTCTACCATCCTGATGTGGAATTGGGAAAACAAGTGTTGAAGGCCTGCTTTGAGGGCGGTGCCCGATTGATGGAGTTCACCGCTCGGGGCGATTTTGCCCATGAGGTGTTCACCGAACTCAACAAATATGCACTGAAAGAACTGCCGGGCATGATCATGGGAGTAGGGAGCATCACCGATGCCGCGGCCGCTTCGTTCTACATGCAATTGGGGGCCAACTTTATCGTGACCCCTTCCCTCAGGGAGGACATTGCCATTACCTGCAACCGGAGAAAGGTCATGTACAGCCCGGGATGTGGCAGTCTTACGGAGATCAACCGAGCCGAGGAACTGGGGGTGGAGATCATCAAACTGTTCCCTGGTTCCACGTACGGCCCTGGATTTGTAAAGGCGATCAAAGGGCCGCAACCCTGGACGAGCATCATGCCCACGGGCGGGGTGGATACCAGTGAGGCCAACCTTAAGGCTTGGTTCTCCGCCGGGGTCACCTGTGTGGGGATGGGATCACAACTGATTTCCAAAGAAATTCTGGAGAAGAGGGATTTTGAAGAACTCAGGAGTAAAGTCGTAGAGATCCTATCAATAATCAAAGAATTGAAGCACTTGCGATAAAATTATGTGCAACTACTTTTCCTTCTTTTATTGATCAGAAAACACCTCTTCAAAAAACTTGGTCATCCGCAGCCAAGAGCGATCGTTTGCCAATTGATTGAACATCATACCTTGATCAGGTGAATTGGCATTGGGATTGGTGAACGCATGACCGGTGTGTCCGAACACGTCCATTTCCCAAATGGCATTCCTTTCGGTAAGCTCATATCCCAAGGAAATAATGTCTTTTGGAAACGCAAGGGGGTCTTCCCAACCATGGAGCACCAAGATTTTTGAAAGAATATCACCTTCCTGTTCCAATCCCGGTGGGTCAAAAATGCCATGAAAACAGACGGTTCCTTTAATGTCTACACCCGATCGGGCAAGATCCAAAGCGCATTTTCCTCCAAAGCAGAACCCGATGATGGCAGTTTTATCGGTATCGGCCAGTTCATGTTTTTTAATTTCCTCAAAAGCCAAAAGCAACCTATCCAATAACGCTTGGCGGTCCTCCAATAGTTCGTTCATGAATTCTTCTGCCTGCTCGGCATTTTTGGCTCTTTTGCCCTTACCGTAAACATCAACTGCAAATGCCAAATAACCAAGCTTGGCAAGTTCGACGGCTTTATCGGTTTCAAATTGGGTTTGTCCCACCCAAGTGTGGGCGACCATTACAACGGGTCGTTTTCCTTCAAGGCTGGCATCATGGGCAATCGTGCCCTCAAAGGTATGGCCAGTACCTTGGTAGCTGAATTTGTTAGTTTTGATCATTGTGAGTTAGTTGTTCCGTTCAAAACTAAATTAGATTTTTTTTGAATCGGTCACAACACCTCAGCCTTTAGGATATAAACATTTTTTAACGGCCAATCCCCGTCACCAACGGTCACTTGGTTGATTTTGTACACCACATCCATCCCTTCAATGACTTTTCCAAAAGGAGTGTAGGAGCCATCCAAATGATAGGATCCTGGTTTAGTGACCACAATGAAGAACTCGTAAGGGGAGGCCAATTTATGTGGGTTGTCCCTTTCACTGCTCGGCATGGAAATGGTGCCCCTGTCGTGTCGGTATCCTTTTTTGGCATCTGGAGGCAACAGGTAACGTCCTATTTTTTGGCGCTTTAGAGCAGTTCGTTTGTCATCGGAATTTCCACCTTGGATAATGAAATCCTTCACAACTCTATGAAATTGGGTGCTGTCAAAATATTTTTGACGTGCCAAATAGATGAAATTGGCTTTGTGGTAAGGAACATTATCATATAGTTCGAGGGTAAAACTACCCATGTTCGTAGTGATTTTGACCTTGTTTTTCTTCAAGGTTTTGTTGTAGTTAAAAAAGAAATCGATGGCATTTTCCTCTGTCAATACAAAGGCGGTATCCTTTTCTTGGTTGATGGTATCTTTTTCCACTTGAGGAATGGAGTCGATTTTTTCAATTTTTTCCTCAACTTTGTCTACGTTATTTTTAGGGTTTTCACCGCAGGATATACAAAAGATCAATAGGGTGCCCACGGTGAGTATAGATGGTTTCAACAGCATGAATTTTAACGAATTTTGTCAACGGGCTTTAAATTTAAAAAATCTCCCACTACCCGGTGAGGTTTCCCACCATAAAATGTCCCCGGAATTGAGGATTCAATGGTTGAAGGAAAACAAAATTGAGGATGCCAATCCTAAAAGGGCAGGGGTTATGGCGCTTTTTTATCCTGATCTGGAAGAACAGACCCGTTTGCTGTTGATTTTACGAAAGGTATATGAAGGGGTACATTCCAACCAGATTGGTTTTCCCGGTGGTAAATTGGAGGTTCAGGACAAGGATTTGATGCATACCGCCTTAAGGGAAATGCATGAAGAAGTAGGCGTGCAGCCATCAACGGTTCAAGTGATCAAGGAACTTAGTGAAGTGTACATTCCACCCAGTAATTTTTTGGTGCAACCCTTTATCGGCCTATATCCCGATCCAAAACCTTTTGTGAAGGATGAAATCGAAGTGGAACAACTGGTGGAGGTGTATTTGCGGGATTTTATGGATGATTCGAGCCTCATACAAGAAAATTTGAGCACCTCGTATGCAAAAAATATAAACGTACCAGCTTATAAATTAAATGGTTATACGGTATGGGGTGCAACAGCCATGATGTTGAGTGAAATCAGGGAGCTTTTACAACAAGTCCTTTAACCACGATTTTGTAAATTTGCCAACAATACCAAACCCCATGGGCCTTTTCAAGAGAAATCCTTTTGGTCATATTTTGTTTCTGAAACGTTGGTTGATCCGCGTAGCCGGTATGATGACGCATCAACGGTACAAGGGATTCAATACTTTGGAGATCGAGGGTTCCCAAATAATCCGAGACCTTCCTGAGAACAATGTACTTTTTGTAAGCAACCACCAAACCTATTTTGCAGATGTAGTGGCCATGTTCCACGTTTTTAATGCCAGTTTGAGTGGTAGGGAGGATAACATCAAAAATTTGGGTTATCTCTGGTACCCGAAATTGAACATTTATTATGTTGCCGCCAAGGAAACCATGAAGAAAAGTCTCCTGACCAAAATTTTGGCGTACGCTGGTTCCATCAGTATTGAAAGGACTTGGAGAGCTGGCGGACAGGAGGTGAACCGTCAGGTGAAGTTCAGCGATATTACCAATATTGGGAAGGCACTTGATGATGGCTGGGTAATCACATTCCCACAAGGTACCACAACACCCTGGAAGCCTCTAAGAAAAGGAACCGCTCACATCATAAAAAAGTACAAACCAGTTGTTGTGCCTGTCGTGATCGATGGTTTTAGAAGATCATTTGATAAAAAAGGGCTACGCGTTAAAAAGAAAGGAATTTTGCAATCCATGCAGATCAAGCCACCTTTGGATATTGACTACGACAACGAATCCATTGATGCCATTTTGGAGAAGTTGGAGTATGCCATTGAGCAACACCCATCCTTCCTAAAAGTAATTCCACAGGCCGAATTATTGGCGTACGAGGAAGAAAACCAAAAAAGAAGGTACAGCTACAAAGGCAACTAGATTTCCAATTTTTTCAGTTCGTTGTAATTTTCACGGAGTCTTTTGAGTAAGATTCCATATAACAGTTTGTAGAACAGCCAGATTAAAAAGAGAATTACGGCAGTGAAAACGACTGATATCCCGATGACCATGATCCAAAAAACGGTGGAATTGCCATCACGTGAAGCGGCTTCCACAATTTGCTTGCCTTCCGGTCCATAAAGCAAAACCCCATACATATTGGTAATCAGATACGTGGTAAAGATGATCAGGTTGAACCAAACATACTGTGTAACGGTTCGTTTTACCTTGAGGATGGTACTCATCAATTTTTTTGAAGAATCGGTAAAAGAGATTTTTTTATAGTTAGTGTAAAATTTAAAGATGAAATACAGGATAATGGCATAATTGACCACATTGAGCACCATGATAACCTTATGGATATGAAGGTCCTTCAACTCCTGAATAGAATCCGGGTCATTGAAAATAAGATTGATACTTGCCCAAAAAACGAACTCGAGTATACTGATGTAAAAAATCCATTTCACAATGGAGGAGGATTTTTTCCATATCATCTTATAAATTTGGTCATACGACAATTTGGGAAGGTCGGCTTCCCTTTTTTGCCAGTCTTTTTTCAAGAGCTCCAGTTCATCCATCATAACTACGGATTTAGTATGGTTCTTAATTTGTTTTTCACCCTGTTCATCTTCACCCTAGCATTTACTTCTGTAATACCCAAAGTTTCGGCTATTTCTGTATAGTCCTTGTCTTCCAAATACAGGAAAATCAATGCTTTTTCAATGTCCCCCAGTTGTTTGATCGCGTCATACATCAACTTTAACCTTTTTTCCTCCGTATCGTCATACTCCTTCGCTGTGATCTTATTGATGACCGAATCGTAATCCTGGGTCTGCACCCTTTTTTTGGATTTACGGTACAACGTGATGGCAGTATTCAAGGCAACGCGGTACATCCAGGTGCTGAACTTGGCATCTCCCCGAAACTTTGGGTATGCTTTCCACAGTTGTATAGTGATTTCCTGGAACAGGTCGTTGTGCGAATCCTTGTCGTTCGTGTACAGGCTGCATACCTTGTGAACAATATTCTGATTGTTCTCAAGTTCCGTCACAAAACGATGTTCCAGTTCTTTGTTCACTAATGGTTGGTGAGTTTGCTTTATTAGTATGGATAAAGCAGTTTTTGTTACAGCAACCCCTATAAATTATTTACGGTAGTCCAAGGCAGGTGGCCTATTGCCCAACATAGGAACATATTTAAAATCCTTGCCCCTGCGCTCTTCCAATTCGGCTTTGGCGGCTTTTACGGTATCAGGATTCTGGAATATGTCAATGGCAGTCAACGCAATGGTTTTGGCGGCTACCATCATACCTTTGGTTCCGATGGACATTCCCCCGGCTGCAACGGCTTGCCAGCTATGGGCTGGGGTTCCGGGAACCCAAGTGGCGGCACCTAATCCGGCTGTAGGAACAGTGAAGCTTACATCACCCACATCGGTGGAGCCATAGGCTTGCGCACTTTCTTTGTAGGGTTGAATATTTTCGGCAGTGGCCAGGTCCAAAGTCTCTTTGCCCAACGTTTTGGAGATTTTCTCCCCGAAGGCTTTTTCTTCTTCGGTATAGGTTACCCCGCCCACTTTGGTCAAATTGTCGTACATGATTTTTTGAACGGTAAGGTTTGGAAGCAATTCGTGTGTTCCTCCGATCATTTCATAATCCATGGTAGTTCCGGTTCCCAAGGCGGCTCCTTCGGCAGCCTTTACGATTCGATCAAAAATATCGGTGACCACTTCCCTGCTAAAATGACGGGCATAATAGTACACTTCGGCAAAATCAGGTACTACGTTAGGTGCTTTTCCGCCATTGGTGATCACATAATGGATTCTGGTATCTTGAGGAATGTGCTCACGCATCATGTTCACCATCATGTCCATTGCTTCCACACCATCCAATGCGGAGCGACCTTTATCAGGAGCCCCGGCAGCATGCGCGGATACACCATGGAACCTAAATTTGGCAGATTTGTTGGCCAAAGCAGCACCCGCACTGGCGGCATTGGCGGCACCTGGGTGCCAGTGTAGGGCAATGTCCACATCGTTGAAGACCCCTTCGCGCACCATATATACTTTACCAGAACCTCCTTCTTCGGCAGGGCAACCATAAAAACGGATGGTTCCTTGAATTTTGTTCGATTTCAACCAATCCTTAACAGAAATGGCAGCGGCGGTGGAAGCTGTTCCGAATAAATGGTGACCACAAGCATGTCCGGCAGCTTTACCAGCTGAAACCTTTTCTGGAACCGCTTGTTGGGAAAGTCCGGGTAGTGCATCAAACTCGCCCAAAATAGCGATCACAGGATAACCGGAACCATATTCGGCCACAAATGCTGTAGGGATACCTGCAATTCCTTTTTTTACAGTGAACCCGGCATCGGTCAGTGTTTTTTGCAAGAGTCCGGAACTTTGTTCTTCCAAATACCCCATTTCGGCAAAATCCCAGATATTATGGGCTATTTCGCCATATTTTTTGGTCTTGGCATCAAGATCTTTCAATATATCATCCTTGCTTTCTTGGGCCAATAGGGTAGAAGTGCCCAAGAGTAACAGGGCACTTAACGGGAGAAATTTTTTCATTGTATGGAGTTTTTTTGAGTTAGGTTCTAAAGATACTAAAAAACACATCCCAAATGCGTTCGAAGCGTATGGGAATCCGTAATTTTGCAGACATGTCTAGCATGAACATTCCACAATCCAGTAACCCGAGGTTCGTCATCATAGGTGGGGGCTTTGGAGGTATAGCCTTAGCTAAAAAATTAAGGGACAAAGAAGCCCAAGTGGTCCTTTTGGACAAGCATAATTACCATAATTTCCAACCGTTGCTCTATCAGGTTTCCACTGGTGGACTGGAGCCGGATTCCATAGCTTATCCCATCCGGAAAGTATTGCAGGGGTACCCCAATTTCTACTTTAGATTGGCCAATGTTAAGGAGATTGACACGGCCAAGAAGAGAATTTTCACCAATATTGGCGAGATTAACTATGATTTCTTGGTTGTAGCCGCAGGTTCCCAGACCAATTTTTTCGGTAATAAAGGAATCGAGTCGATGGGGATGGCCATGAAGACCATTCCACAGTCCCTGAATTTACGAAGCTTGATTCTGGAAAATTTTGAACAGGCTTTGTTGACCGATGACCTTCATGCCCGTGATGCGTTGATGAACTTTGTGATCGTGGGTGGAGGACCAACCGGAGTGGAGTTGGCGGGAGCATTGGCAGAAATAAAAAAAGGAATTTTACCGAAAGATTACCCTGATCTGGACACCAGGCGGGCACAAATCAATCTCATTCAGGCAGGAGACCGATTGTTGCCGGCCATGAGTGAGGTGGCTTCTAGAAAGGCTGAACGGTTCTTGGAAGGCTTGGGCGTAAATGTGTGGAAGAACATTCGTGTTTCCGATTATGATGGACTCCATGTAACTACGGATACCGATGTCTCCTTTGATACGGCAACCTTGGTTTGGGCCGCCGGGGTATCCGCGGTAAGCATCAAGGGATTGGATGCAAAAGAGTTCATGTGTAGGGGTAATCGTTTGAAAGTAAATCAATTTCATCAGGTGGAAGGGTTCAAGGAAATTTTCGCCATTGGTGATGTGGCCCAAATGGAGTCGGAAGATTTTCCGAACGGACACCCCATGATGGCGCAACCTGCCATTCAACAAGGAAGAAATCTTGGAGATAATTTGGTAAGATTGCTTGATGATAAGCCCATGAAACCTTTTGTGTATCGGGATAAGGGCAGTATGGCCACCGTAGGTCGCAATAAAGCCGTAGTGGACCTCCCCAAGTTTAAGTTCCAAGGGGTTTTTGCATGGTTTGTTTGGATGTTCGTACACCTGTTTTTTTTGATCGGTTTTCGAAACCGGGTCGTGGTATTCATCAACTGGGTGTACAATTATGTCCGATTCGATAGGGAGGCCCGATTGATTATCAGACCTTTCAAAAAGCAGAACCAAGTGGAGCGTAATAAATTGATGCAGGATTAACATTTGATTTCCATCTTCCTAAAAATCAACGTTAAAGTTTGGTGAAACTCTTTGGTGGGTCAGCTATGATGGGGTAATTTGTGGTAAAACACTCACCATGTCCAACTTGCGTTTCCTGCCCGTAGCCATATGCTGTATCTTCTATTTGGAAACGGTTCAAGGTCAAACAACAACTACGACCTCACCGTCCCCGGAGACTACTGTGTATCTGGAAGGGTTTGATTATCCCATGTTTGACAAAATATCCAATTATGCTTGGTTTAGGCTTAATTGGAAGGTTTTGGAGGGAACTGAAATCAGTTTGGGAGGAGAGCATTATCGAAATTATTTTGCTGATCGTTTTACTGTTTCGGCCCAATTGAAACAAAACTTGATCGAAGAACTTTATTTGTTTGGAGGCCATCAACGGGAATGGGATTTGTTGAACAAGGATAGAGGATATCCCAATCCAATACCATTACAAGAGGCTTATTTTGGAGTAGGATACGATGCGGCCCCGAACCTGATGATAGAGGGAAGGGTTGTTCGTCCACTAGGTCAGGGAGATTTCAGTAAGATCGGTTTTGATGGGTTCAAAACGCGGGTGGAGATGGGTACCCGAATCAAGTTTTAGAATCATTTTCTTGGATGGAATTCGTTCAGCACTTTGGATAGGTGAACCCGGTTCACATGCATGTACACTTCCGTTGTGGTAATGCTCTCGTGACCCAGCATTTGTTGAATGGCCCTTAGATCGGCACCGTTTTCAAGCAAGTGTGTGGCAAAGGAATGGCGAAATGTATGGGGACTGATGCTTTTTTTCAACCCGGTCTGCTCGGCCAATTGCTTGATGATGGTAAAGATCATGGCCCGTGTGAGCTGTTTTCCCCTTCTGTTGAGAAAAACAAAATCCTGATGTTCCTTATGTATGGGCAAATGTACTCTGACTTGTTTTCGATACAGGTCAATATATTTTTTGTTGAAGTCGCTGATAGGCACAAAACGCTGTTTGTTTCCCTTTCCTGTCACCTTGATGAAATCTTCATCAAAATAAAGATCCGATAATTTTAGGTTGATCAGTTCTGAGACTCTAAGCCCACAGCCATAAAGGGTTTCCAAAATGGCACGGTTGCGTTCGCCTTCCGGTTTGGATAGGTCAATGGCATTGATCAAATCGTTGATTTCCTCCACGGAAAGGGTATCCGGCAATTTTCGGCCAATTTTTGGGGTCTCTATCAATTCCATGGGGTTGTCCTCCCTGTAATCTTCAAAAATGAGGTAGTTGAAAAACCCCTTCAAACCGGAAATGATCCTGGCCTGCGTCCGCGGATTTACCGTTTTGGCAAGATCGTAGATAAAATGTTGTACAGTGTCCTTTCCAATTTCCAAAGGCTTCTCATCCATTTCCATTTCTTCCAGATAGCCGGCAAGCTTTTGAAGATCTAAAGTGTAATTGGTAATGGAATTTTTGGAAAGTCCACGCTCTATCTTCAGATAGTTTTGGTAATCCTGAATTGCCTGTTGCCAGTTCATGGGCCAAAGATAATGACAATATTCTTCCATCATTGAAGTAACAAATTCTAATCTATCAACCCAAAATGGCAATTGGTCAAATGGGTTCTCAAGCGATTATATCTAATCCATACATTTCGCACCAAATGGAAACAGTACATCGAATTTAATAGGATTTTTAAGTTAAATGGGCACTATAATTATTGGGAATACGTTTAGCTCCTAATAATAATCAACCATGAGAAAAAATACATTATTACTAGCAATTCTGGCTATGGTAAGTTTTACTGCCATGGCCCAAAGTGTAGACAGAAGTAATTTTAAAGCTGGTATTTTGGCCGGTATGCCGGTTGGCGATGCTTCAAACTATTCAACTTTTGCATTGGGATTGGATGTGGCACACCACTGGGGTGTTTCCGAATTGTTCGATGCCGGTATAGCCACAGGTTATATCCATGCTTTCGGCGAATCTAATTCTTTAGCTGGTGGCGCAGTTACGTACGAATTTGAGGACCTGCAATTTATACCTGTTGCCGCTGCCATAAGAATATACCCCACCTATGAATTCAAATTTGGTGCGGATGTGGGTTATGCCCTGGCCTTGAATGACAATATGGACGGTGGTTTTTATATCAGGCCATCTATCGGATATAACATAACGGGAAATACGGAATTGAATGTTTCCTATATGAGTATAAGCAACGACTGGGAATTTTCCATGGTTGCCGTTGGGTTGCTTTTCCTGTTTTAGAAAAAATTGAAAGTTTACTGCGCTTAACCCCAAATCAGTGCAGTAGTACCATGAATATTAACCTAAAATTACTCGAAAATGAAAAAATTACTTTTTGTTTTGGCTTTTGCCATGCTATGTGTAGGGGCCACAAAGGCCCAAACCAGTTACAAGGCTGCTCTTGGTCTTGGTATTGATTTGTATGATGAGGCCACTTTTTATGGGGCCACGGGAAAATATTTTTTCTCGGACCATCATGTGGGTCAAGCGGATCTTGGTTTTGAAGACAACGCCACCATGGTCACTTTTCTGTATTCCTACCACAAACAGTTTGTAGGGGCAAGGGGATTGCGTTGGTATGCAGGCGTTGGTCCTAGTATTATCTTCATCAAGGATTTTGATAATATTTTTGCCCTGCGTCCTCATGCGGGTATCGATTTTAAGGTAGATGGGGTGCCATTGGTCCTTAACTTTGACTGGAGGCCGGCTATTGCACTTAGCGATGTGGGCGAAAATGAGGTGGCCGCTTTCGGCTTTGGACTTCAATTTGCCATCAACTGATTTGAACTAACAACAATATTAAATGGCGGGACATCCCCGCCATTTTCTTTTTATTGTATTTTTGGTTGCATGAAGATCATGATCATAAACGGGCCCAATCTCAATCTTTTGGGCAAAAGGGAACCGGAAGTTTACGGTAGCACTACATTTGAAGACTATTTAGGTCAACTGAAAACAAAGTTTCCACAAGTGGAACTATCCTATTTTCAATCCAATATTGAAGGGGAAATCATAGGTAAGATTCAAGAAGTAGGTTTTGATTTTGATGGAATCGTATTGAACGCTGCTTCCTATACCCACACTTCCGTCGGGATTGGTGATGCTGTTAAAGCCGTGACCACTCCTGTTGTAGAGGTGCATATTTCCAATACCCATAAACGGGAAGAATTCCGTCACGTGTCCTTTATCTCCTCAGGGGCGAAAGGGGTTATTTTGGGATTTGGCCTTCAGAGCTATGATCTGGCCATCCAGAGTTTTTTAAGCTAGTACCTTAAGTATTTTTTATCGGCATAAAAAGTACCGAAAGGTAGCAGGGAGGCCAAGAACAAAATGATGAATCTTTTCAGGTTCCATTTGCGTTCCCAGCAAAAAATTACGGCCACCACCACATAGAGTATGAACAAAATTCCGTGGGCATACCCCACATATTTATTCGGCTCGGGAATATCTGCCCAATGTTTCAGGGGCATGGTCATTCCGAACAATGCCAAATAGGAAATTCCCTCTAAAATAGCAGTGGCCCTAAAAAGCTTTAGCATAGTTGAGATTATAGGTGGATCACTTCACCGTAAGCATCCGCCACAGCTTCCATAACCGCTTCGCTCATGGTAGGGTGTGGGTGAACCGCTTTTAGGATCTCATGACCTGTAGTTTCCAGTTTTCTAGCAACGACAGCTTCGGCGATCATATCCGTAACACCGGCACCGATCATGTGACAACCCAACCATTCGCCGTATTTGGCATCAAAAATTACTTTTACAAAACCGTCAGGGTTACCTGCTGCTTTGGCCTTTCCGCTTGCAGAAAATGGGAACTTACCAACTTTGATATCGTATCCTTTTTCCTTGGCCTGTTTTTCGGTTAGACCAACAGAAGCGATTTCTGGGGTGCAATAGGTACAACCAGGGATATTTCCGTAATCCAAGGCTTCTACATGCATGCCAGCTATTTTTTCCACACAAAGGATGCCCTCCGCAGAAGCGACGTGTGCCAATGCCTGACCTGGCGTAACATCACCAATAGCATAATACCCAGGAATATTGGTTTGGTAGTAATCGTTCACAAGGATTTTGTCACGGTCCACGGCAATCCCTACATCTTCCAAACCGATGTTTTCAATATTGGTTTTGATACCTACGGCAGACAGTACAATGTCGGCCTCAAGTACTTCTTCCCCTTTTGAGGTTTTAATGGTGGCTTTCACGCCTTCACCTGATGTATCCACTTTGGTGACTTCCGCAGAGGTCATGATTTTTACCCCAGCCTTTTTGAAACTTCTTTCCAGTTGTTTGGATACATCCTCATCTTCAACAGGAACAATGTTCGGAAGGTATTCCACCACGGTCACTTCGGTACCCATGGAATTATAGAAATAGGCAAATTCGATACCGATGGCACCACTGCCCACTACGATCATTTTCTTGGGTTGTTTGGGCAAACTCATGGCCTCACGGTACCCGATAACTTTTTTGCCGTCTTGTGGAAGACTTGGCAACTGGCGGCTACGTGCACCGGTTGCTATGATGATATGGTCTGCGGTATATTCAGTGGTTCCACTATCGGATTTTACTTCAACTTTTTTTCCTGGCTTTAGCTTGCCAACCCCATTGATGACCTCTATCTTGTTCTTTTTCATCAAAAATTGAACGCCTTTGCTCATCCCATCGGCTACGCCACGGCTTCTGCTCACCACGGCACCGAAATCATAATCTATCTCTTTGGCGCTCAATCCATAACTTTCTGCATGCTTCAAATACTCGAAAACCTGAGCGGATTTTAAAAGGGCCTTGGTCGGGATACAGCCCCAATTAAGGCAAATGCCCCCCAAACTTTCCTTTTCTATAATGGCTGTTTTGAAACCTAATTGTGAGGCCCTGATTGCGGCAACATACCCACCGGGACCACTTCCCAAAACAATAACATCGAACTTGCTCATTGATCTTGATTTTAGTTGTTAGATTCGAAGCCTGCCTAATTGCTGGCAGGTGCAAAAGTACGGAAAACCATTTCCAAATCCCAAGTTGAAAAAAACCAAAAATGAGTTTGTTTGTGAAATCAGCTTTGCTGGGAACCGAACATTTTTTGATTGAAGGCTTCGGAGTCCCCTTTTGGAATGGAAAGCGACTGCCAATCAGAACCTTTTATCATTTTTCCGAGCAAAACAATTTGGCCCACATGGCTGGAGTAGTGGGCCACTTGTCTGTTGATCGCTTCCACAATGGTGTGTTCCTGACCACGTATTGTAATTTTATTGCCAAAGTTGGAAGCATCAATACTGCCCAAAGCACTGAACAAGCATTCCCAGCCCTTTTCCCAAGCCGATAGCATTTCTTTTTTTGTTGCGTAGGGATTTTCAAATTCCATTTCACGGTTTCGCCACGATTTTTCGCCATCCTGGGTCAAAAAATGGGTCCATCGGCTCAACATATTGCCCACCATGTGTTTTACGATCAAGGCGATGGAATTGTCCCCTTCCTTATATTTCCAATGGATATCTTTTTCAGATAGTTGGGCAAAGGTTTTATCTCCCAAGGTTTTATACCGATGGAACTCAAATTTCACGTTTGCCAGATAATTTTCCTGAAAATCCATTTCTCATCAATCTTTTGGATCGAAGCCGATGCTAACCGAATTGATACAATAGCGTTGCCCCGTGGTTTCTCTCGGTCCATCATTGAACACATGGCCCAAATGACTACCGCAGTTGGCGCAAAGGGTTTCGGTACGGATCATGCCATGTGAAGTATCGCGAATGTACTCTATGGCACCTTCAACCGCTTGGTCAAAGGAAGGCCAGCCGCAACCACTCTCAAACTTGTGGTCGCTTTCAAAAAGTTTGGCATTACAAGCTTTGCAATGATAGTCACCGTTTTCAAAATGTAGGTTGTATTCGCCGGTAAAGGGCCTTTCGGTCCCTTTTTGTCTCAATACATAATATTCCTCGCGGGAAAGCTGGTCTTGCCATTCCTGTTCGGATTTTTGAACACCGTATTTGTCCATGTAATTATTTTTTGCTGTCGGGGATAAAGTTAAGGGCTACGCCGTTAATACAGTGCCTTTTTCCTGTAGTTTCCCTTGGGCCATCATTGAATACATGGCCCAAATGCCCACCACAAACGGCACAATGCTCTTCTGTCCGGGCCACGCCGATCTTGTAATCCACGTCATAGGCAACGTTTCCTTCAATTTCCCGATCAAAACTGGGCCATCCGGTACCCGAATCGAATTTATGTTCACTTCGGAAAACGGGCGTGCCACATCCTGCACAAACATAGGTGCCTTTTGTCTTGATTTTGAGCAGATTACTGGAAAAGGCATTTTCCGTAGCTTCTTTACGAAGCACATAATATTGTGCGTCGGTCAATTCGGCGCGCCATTCTGCATCCGTTTTATTGACCTTGAAAGCGGTTTCTTTTTTATTTTCCTTTTTCTCTTCTTGTGATGTTCCCTTGCAGCCAATAAAAATTACAAGTACCATCAATAGCAATCTTTTTCCCATGTTTCGTTTTTATGAATAGACGTTTAAAATGGACTATCCTTTCAGAATTAAATATGTTTTAACAAAAAAGCCCCACTGAAAACAATGGGACTTTAAGGTAATACTTTAAAAAGAATCAATTCAGATCCAATTTCAATACTTTATCTTCTTTAATGCCCAGGGCAGACATTACGTTTTCAATTTTGGAGGTGTCCAACTTGGATGATGTGGCATACTCGCTTGGAATGAACACGATCCTAAAAATTTGGTTGTCGGTAAACCCGGTGTCCAAACCGGAAAGGTCAAAATTGCCATCTATAAAAAGTTCAAGGTCCACAAAGGTGTGGGCAAATACATATTGCATGGTACCTTCTGGCAAAAAGAAATTCTGTGGCAATTGGCTCCAAGCATCGGCGGTGGAACCATCGGAAAGGTCAATCAAGCCATCATGACGATAGACCAAAACGGCATCGGATTCGAATACTTCAAAATCGGTAATGTCCGAAAACGTGATCAAGGTGCTGTATAGGTTGGAACCTGCATCATAATCAAAGGTCACACCTTCCACTTCAACCACTTGGCCCTGAATGCCATCCTGACCGTCAAGTCCGTCCAAGCCATCAAGTCCGTCATATCCAGGAGGGCCTTGTGGACCTTCACAGGCCACGGTAAACATTACTAGAACTGCCCCTAAAATTGTACTAAATTTATTCATGATTTTGGATTTTTGATTTGTCTTCATTTTTGTTTCTTCTGCAAGAAAATCAAAAAGCGTTCCAATTTTTAAAAAATGTTGTTTTAATGAGCAAAGAAGTTGTCAATATCGAATTCTTGCCCAAAGATGTGTATTATTGTATATATTAAACCCGCATTTATGTCCAAGGTAGTCCCACATAGTTTTTTTACCGATTTTGATATCGACCTTTTTAAGGCTGGTAAACATTTTAGATTGTACAACAAATTAGGGTCTCATCTTACCGAAGTCAATGGGGTAAAAGGCACCTATTTTGCTGTTTGGGCACCATCGGCCATATCGGTGAGTGTGATCGGGGACTTTAATTATTGGAACGTAGGTGAACACGAACTTCATGTGCGTTGGGACAGCAGTGGCATTTGGGAAGGTTTTATACCAGGTGTTGACAAAGGCACCAAATATAAATACAAGATCCATTCGCATAATAACGATATGTGGACCGAAAAAGCCGATCCTTTTGCCCGGTTTTGTGAGTTACCACCCAATACTGCATCATTGGTTTGGGATGCACCCTATAAATGGAAGGATCAAGATTGGATGGACACCCGTGAGGATAAAAATGGGTTGGACAAGCCTTATTCTGTTTACGAAGTGCATTTGGGTTCATGGAAGAAAAAACATGGCTGGGAGTCGCTCACCTATTTGGAAATGGCAGATGAGCTGGTCAACTATGTGGATAATATGGGCTTTACCCATGTAGAGTTTATGCCAGTGATGGAATATCCGTATGACCCTTCATGGGGATATCAACTGACAGGGTATTTTGCACCAACTTCCCGATTTGGAAAACCGGAAGATTTTAAAGTTCTGGTGGACAAATTCCATCAGAGGGGCATTGGGGTGATCTTGGACTGGGTACCTTCCCATTTTCCGGAAGATGCCCATGGATTGGGGTATTTTGATGGTTCCCACCTATATGAACATCCTGATAGACGAAGAGGGTATCATCCCGATTGGAAAAGCCTCATCTTCAATTATGGAAGAAACGAAGTACGGGCCTTCCTGATCAGTAACGCTGTATTTTGGTTGGATCAGTACCACGTGGATGGACTGCGCGTAGATGCCGTTGCATCCATGCTGTATCTGGATTACTCTAGGGAAGATGGTGAATGGGAACCCAATATGTATGGCAATAACGAAAATTTGGAAGCCATGTCTTTCCTTAGGGAAATGAACCAAGAAGTATATGCCAGTTTTAAAGGAATACAGACTATTGCAGAAGAATCCACTGCTTTTAGTGGAGTAACCAAACCTGTCCATTATGGTGGTTTGGGCTTTGGCATGAAATGGATGATGGGTTGGATGCACGATACCTTGGAGTTTTTCAAAAAGGAACCTATTTATCGGTCTTATGATTTGAACAACATCACCTTCAGTTTGACCTATGCCTTCACCGAGAATTTTATGTTGCCCCTCTCGCATGATGAGGTGGTCTATGGCAAAAATTCGCTTTTGTACCGCATGCCGGGTGACGAATGGCAACGTTTTGCCAATTTAAGGTTGATGTTCGGATACATGTTCACCCACCCTGGTGCTAACCTCTTGTTCATGGGAGGGGAATTCGGTCAATCATCCGAATGGAACTTTTTGCAAAGTTTGGATTGGCATTTGACCCAATACGCATTCCATTCAGGGGTACAAGAAACCATCAAAGATCTGAACAAAATGTACAAAAGCAATCCCGCCTTGTACGAAAAACAATTCAGCCCCGATGGATTCCAATGGATTGAATACAATGACCAGGAAAATACGGTCATCACCTTTATCAGAAAGGGCAATGATCCCAAGGATGACCTTATCGTCGCATGTAACTTCACCCCGGTTCCCCGAGAGAATTATAGGGTAGGGGTACCTAAGTCTTCGGCCCTTAAATTGGTCTTCAATAGTGATGATGCAAGGTATTCCGGTAGTGGAATGGGCAAGAAAACCATGAAGCCTGTGAAGACCCCTTGGAACGGCCACGATCAGTCCGTTGTGATGACTTTACCACCTTTATCAGTAGTGGTGTACAAGTAACCAACATACTATAACGTTATAGTTTATTGAAGTTCACAACATCTTTTTCATTATTCGCGCTAATGTGTTTCTTTTGTTAGCCTCAATTGACTAGAGATGATAACCAACACGGAAATAGAGAGAAGGGGAAACCAGTTCCCCAACCATATAGTCGATTTTAAACAGGAAAACGACAAGATATATTTCACCACCCAAAACGGGGTGATCCTACAGATAACCATCCTTAGAGATAGTGTAGTACGATTTCGATACGCCACCGAGTACGTTTTTGAACCCGATTTTTCCTATGCCATCAGTGAAGATGTAAATTTGGGTTATAACGAACTCAAGGTAACAGAAGAAATCCCGGAGTATGTGATCACCACCTCCAAGATCAAGATTTATGTAAGCAAAACAGACCTTAAGGTCCAGATCACGGATTTGAAGGATGTGGTGTTGAACGACGAGGAGTTGGGCTTCCATTGGGAAGAGAACTTTGATTACGGGGGCAACATCGTGAAGATGAGCAAGATTTGCCATTCCGGCGAAAGCTATTACGGAATGGGCGACAAGGCCTCACACACCAACCTGAAGGGAAAAAGGGTGAACAATTGGGTGACGGATTCCTATGCCTATGGCAAGGATCAAGAACCATTGTACAAGGCCATTCCTTTTTATATCGGGTTGAAGGAAGGCATTGCCTATGGTATTTTCTTCGATAACTCTTTCAGTACCTATTTTGATTTTGCCAACGAAAAAAGGACAGTGACCAGCTTTTGGGCCGATGGAGGGGAAATGAACTATTACTTTTTCTACGGCCCCAAAATGAGCCATGTGGTGGAATCATATACCGATTTGACAGGGGTCCCGGAACTTCCGCCATTGTGGGCGCTAGGGTTCCATCAATCTAAATGGAGTTATTATCCGGAAAGCAAGGTCAAGGAAATTGCATCCTCTTTCAGGGAACATCAAATACCCTGTGATGCCATTTATTTGGACATTGATTATATGGAAGGATTTAGGTGCTTCACTTGGAACAACCGCTACTTCCCGAATCCGAAGAAAATGATTCAGGAAATGGAAGAAGATGGCTTTAAAGTGATCACCATGATCGATCCGGGAATCAAGATAGACCGTGATTATTGGGTGTACCAACAGGCCATGGACAATGGATTTTTCTGCCGAAGGGCCGATGGTCCCCATTTTAAAGGGAAAGTTTGGCCAGGGGAATGTAAATTTCCAGATTTCACCGATCCCGAAGTACGCGAATGGTGGGCCGGATTATACAAAGAAATGATCGCGGGTATGGGCGTTCGTGGCGTTTGGAACGATATGAACGAGCCCGCCGTGATGGAAGTGCCTTCCAAAACTGCAAACTTGGATGTACGTCACGATTATGACGGTCACCCCTGTAGCCATAGAAAAGCACATAATGTATATGGAATGCAAATGGTTAGGGCCACTTATGAAGGGGTGAAAAAGTTTACCTTCCCTCGTAGGCCTTTCGTGCTTACGCGTGCCGCTTACGCAGGTACGCAACGCTATTGTGCCACCTGGACAGGGGACAACGTAGCCACTTGGGAGCACCTTTGGATCGCCAATGTGCAGATGCAACGTATGTGTATGAGCGGTTACTCCTTTGTGGGTTCCGATATTGGCGGATTTGCCGAGCAGCCCAATGGCGAATTGTTCGCGCGTTGGATTCAGTTGGCTATTTTCCATCCGTTCTGCCGAGTGCATTCCAGCGGGGATCATGGTGATCAAGAGCCATGGTCTTTCGGGGAAGAGATTACGGGCATCGTAAAAGAATTTATTGAGTTGAGGTACCAATTGTTGCCTTATCTGTATACTATGTTCTACAAATACATCAAAGATGGTATGCCCATGCTGCAATCTTTGGTGTTCTATGATCAAGAAGATCAACAGACCCATTTCCGTACAGATGAATTCTTGTTCGGGGAGCAAATGTTGGTTTGCCCGGTACAGGAGCCCAATGCCCAAGGAAGAAGAATGTATTTTCCCAAAGGCGATTGGTACAATTATTGGACCGACGAATTGGTTCCGGGTGGAATGGAACGGTGGGTACCTGCCGAGATCCACAGAGTACCGTTATATGTGAAGGCAGGGGCAATGATCCCAAAGTATCCTGTGCAACAATTTGTGGGAGAAAAAGCCATTACCGAGTTGGGCATTGATGTGTACTATAAGGAGGGCAATGAAAATTCCATCGTGTACGAAGACCAACAGGACGGGTACGATTACAAAAAAGGGAGGTACAGTTTGCGCAGGTTCCGATTGACAGGTAGAAACAATGAATTGATCATTCAACAGTTCAAGGATGGGAATTACATCACCCCGTATGAAAAATTCAAATTGACCCTTCATGGGTTGCCTTTTATCATCGGTACCGTGGAGTTGGACAATGAGGAAGTGAACTTGAAGGACATCAAATTGAACGGAAATAATTCCATTGAGGTCAGCAAGGATTTCACCGAGCTCCACATCATCGGGAAATAATTTTTTTTGTACTTTACTAGTACTAAACACTGTTAATAATATGAAAAAGTTAGTTCTATCCATAGCCGTTTTTTTGGCCGTTGTTTCTTGTAAAACCAATCCTTTTACGGGAAAAAGCACCTTGAATTTTTATTCGAACAGCCAAATGTTTCCCATGGCATTTGCCCAGTATGACGAGTTTTTGTCCGAGAATAAAGTGGTGAAGGGCACCACAGATGCCCAAATGATCACTAGGGTAGGGCAACGAATCGCATCGGCCGCGGAACGTTGGTTGGATGCCAATGGTTATCCGGGGTATTTGAAGGATTACCAATGGGAATACAATTTGGTACAAGATGAGACCGTGAACGCTTGGTGTATGCCAGGGGGGAAGATCGTGGTCTACACAGGCATTTTGCCCATCACCCAAAATGAAACCGGTATAGCTGTAGTGATGGGTCACGAAGTGGCTCATGCCTTGGCAGACCATGGCGCACAACGGATGAGTGCCGGAATGATCCAGCAGATTGGTGCAGTTGCTGGGAATGTTGCCATTCAAGACCCTGAGAAAAGAAATATGTTCAATACCGCTTATGGTTTGAGTTCAACTGTTGGGGTCATGTTGCCCTTTAGCAGAAGCCATGAAACCGAAGCGGACCGAATTGGATTGCAGATCATGGCCATTGCGGGTTACAATCCAGATGAAGCGGCCAGATTGTGGGAGCGTATGAAAGCACAATCAGGCGGACAAGCACCACCGGAATTTTTGAGCACGCACCCATCCAACGATACCAGGATCAGTAATTTAACGGCCTGGGCCCCAGCTGCCAAACAAGAGGCAAGGAAATTTGGGGTAACTTCGTTCAAATAGCGTGAAAACCAAAAACATATAAAATGTCATTTCGAACAAAACAAGAAATCTGATATATTATAGTTAGATTTTTAAAATGAATTCGAGATGACATTTTTCTTTTAAACCACTACATATGGAACAGGTGTTGGCACTAAAGGGGACTAAAAAGTTATTGAACGCTTGGGCGTTTTACGATTGGGCCAATTCTGTTTATAGTCTTGTTATTTCATCGGCCATATTCCCCATTTTCTACGGTGCCCTTTTTCGGGTGGCTGGGATTGAAAAAGTAACCATTTTTGGAGGTGAAATTGCCCGGGCTCCCTTGATCAGTTATGTCACTTCCCTGGCCTTCGTCTTTATTGCCATTGTTACCCCGTTAGTATCGGGTGTAGCCGATTATTTGGGCAACAAGAAGGTTTTCTTGAAATTTTTCTGCTATCTCGGTGCGGCTTCCTGTATTGGGCTGTATTGGTTTTCCTTGGAGAACATTTACTTCGGACTGGTATGCTATTTCTTCGGATTGGTGGGCTTTTGGGTAAGTTTTGCCATCAACAATTCCTATTTACCGGATATTGCCTATCCTGAACAGCAGGATCGGATCAGTGCGAAGGGTTTTTCCCTCGGATATATTGGCAGTGTTATTTTATTGGTCTTCAATCTGGCCATGGTCATGAAACCGGATGTGTTCGGCATCACCAATGAAGGTGAGGTGGCCGAGATCAAGGCCATGAAGTACTCTTTTATTTCCGTAGGTATCTGGTGGATACTTTTTAGCCAATACACGTTTGCCAATCTTCCGAAAGGATACAAAAGGGAGGGAGCAAGGCAGCACATCATCCTAAACGGATTTAAGGAATTAAAAAGTGTGTGGCACCAGTTGGGCGAAAATGTTAGACTGAAACGCTACTTGGGTGCTTTCTTCGTATACAGTATGGCGGTGCAGACCATCATGTTGATCGCTACGTATTTTGGTGAGGAAGAAATTGCCTGGGGTACCGATAGTGAAAGAACTACGGGATTGATCATCAGTATTTTGGTCATTCAGTTGGTGGCAATCATTGGTGCTACGGTAACGGCTTGGTGTTCCAAGGTTTTCGGAAATATCCGTACGTTGATCGTGATCAACATCATCTGGGCCATGCTCTGTGTGTATGCCTATTTTTTACAGACCCCGATGGATTTTTATACCGCTGCCGGATTGGTGGGTATCGTTATGGGGGGCATACAGGCACTTTCACGATCCACGTATTCCAAATTTTTACCCGATACCACCGATACCACCTCTTTTTTCAGTTTTTATGATGTTGCCGAAAAAATCGGGATCATCATCGGTACCTTTTTGTACGGGGTGGTGGCTCAATTGACCGGCAGTATGCGAAACAGCACCATCTTTTTGGGCGTATTCTTTTTAATTGGTATCTTTTTGTTGACTAGGGTCAAATCCAAAGACTAAACAAATGAAACAGCTATTCACCATTGCCCTCGCATTCTTATGTTTAGGGACAACACTCTATGCCCAAAAATCCTTGGCAGAACAATTGGGCTATCCTACCGATGCTAAATTACTCATCATTCATGCGGACGACCTGGGTGTGATCCATTCGGTAAACCAAGCTACTTTTAAAGCCTTTGCCGATGGGTCGGTGAAAAGTGCCAGTATTATGGTACCCACGCCTTGGTTGGCCGAAGTGGCAGCTTATGCCAAGGCCCATCCCAGTCATGATATGGGCATTCACCTTACCTTGACCAGTGAGTGGGAATATCTTCGTTGGGGTCCGGTGGCCCCTGCAGGACAGGTTTCCAGTTTGTTGGATGAAAATGGCTATTTCTACCCCGATTGTGCCCAGTTGTGGGAACATGCCAAAATAGAGGAAGTGGAGATGGAACTCAGGGCCCAGATCAAGAAGGCGATTGCCATGGGCATACAACCCACCCATTTGGACAGTCATATGGGGTGCTTGTTTTCCAGTGACCCTAGATATTATGAACTCTATGTAAAATTGGCCAAGGAGTTTGGTATTCCTGCTATGGTAAACCAGCAAATAGAACAGTTGGGTGGAGCCGAAGGCACCAAGATGCCTGTGGTGATCGATGAAATTTTGGGAGCCAATATCCCCGATTATGAAAACAGCATGGCCGATTATTATGCCAATGCCCTTCGGAATTTAAAACCGGGTGTGCATGTGATGATCATCCATTGCGGGTACGATACTTTGGAAAGCCAGGGGATGACTTACGAGCATCCGTATTGGGGGGCGCAATGGCGCCAGCAGGACTTTGATTTCTTCACCAGTGAAGCATGTGCCAAAATATTGAAGGAAGAAAACATTTACGTTGTGACTTGGAAAGAGTTGGGTTCGCTGATAAATAAAAGATGATGAAAAGCATCGATAACACTCCGTTTTGGGTGTATAGAGATGTATTTTACGTTTCTATAAACAAGATGGAGTACATTCAGCTAAAGCTGACCCGTGTTGCTATACTTTGCAAAAAACGCAAAGCCCCGCCCCACGGGAAATGTACTCCATCGCAGGGCCAAACCAAATCACT
>JASBTS010000121.1 GCA_030148305.1 Allomuricauda sp.
TCATCAATTGCATCAATAGTCCTTGTTTGGTAAGACAAATAAGGTTGTACCCTTGACTTATCTGCCGCTCCTGGAATCAAATAGCCCACATGCCCATAGATCATGTTTCCTGTTCCATATGGGCCCAAGACAAAATTGCGACCGTAATCATTGCTCTGGAAAACGCCATAAGCAGTAATCGCAGAACCATCATCAGCTAGGGGAGCATCATAAAAAGCGTCTACAGCGAAAATGTTCACGTCCTCTCCTTCCAAATTTCCTGTTCCATCCATCACCACAACACCGTTTTTATGGTTCAGGAATCCAGCTCCAATGTTGAATACTTTCTTGCTTCCTAGATATGTTCCCACCTTGTAAGGTAGGAAATTAGATTCTTCATCCAAGAAATGGTAGTCAAAATATCCTTGTACCACTTTTCCCGCATTGCCTGAACCCAATAGTTCCCTACCGCGATACACCGCCCTGCCGTTTGGTGTTGGGTCGTTCCCAGAATCCAAAGTGGTAGTAATAGCCTCGTTGTATGAAACTCGATACTGTAACTTTCCTACTTTTCCTTTTAGGTAAACCCCTAAATGGCGCGCAAACTGGTCGCTAAGACCCAAAGCGGCCCAAGACTCCCTGTTATTGTCCAAGGTCATAAAGTTCAAGGTGCTACTATTGTTCAAGCGGGAAATCCCGTTCCAATAATGTAGCCCAGAACCTGCTGCTATGTTCTTGCCAATCTGCCACTCTCCCCAAAAATCATGGAAGAACAGTTGGGATGATTCCCCTTTACCGGTAGGACTCAAGTTACTACCGTTCAAACTGTTCAACCCGAAATGGGTAAGAATCAAAAACTTTTTGTTCAATTGGGTAAACGTCAATACCCTGGCACGCCTTACGCTAAGGTTCAACTTGCTGGCATCATCCGGAACGTTGTCGTTGTATTGGGCCCAGAATTGCCCCCATGCGATGATTCGAAGATATTTAGAGCCATCTTCGTTAAAATTAATTTTGTAACCCCCCGTATATTCGGTGTTACCTTGCGAGAATGAAGTAGGAATGAACAGAAGAAACAGTGCCACTCCAAGAAGGATTCTTTTCATTTCAGTTTGGATGTTAGTGAGTTATGTGCACTACGAACATCTTAAAAAAAAGTACTGAGCGAAAAATCAGTATATATTTTTGCTAAATATCTATACTTAATCCTTGAAACGGTCCCATTTTATCAACATAAATTTATCACCAAGCTCGGTAACCAATTGGCCCGCACCCTTCAGATTTTCAGGATTGAGAAAATATTTTTGAAGTTCTCCCAAGTTCAAGATTTTGTAAGTGGGATGGTATTTGGAATTGTAGGGCCGTTTAATATTGTATTTACGAACCCAGTTCATTACGGAAACATGGGAAACCCCTAAAATCCTTTCTATTTCTCGATAGGTAAGTCCCTCTAAATAAAGCTGTAATGCCTTATTCACATAGTAATCATCAATTTGTTTACCCAGCTTGGGAACTGTAAAATAATAGCCGCAGGATTTGCATTTAAACCGCTGCCGTTCGTTAATGACACCTGCTTTGGTAAATTCAGAAGAGGAACAATTTGGACAACTTTGCATTGGATATACTTAATTAGCATAAATATACCAAATTAGCTTTAAATATTTGAACAAAAAAATCTTTTAGAATAACGAAATCATCAGTTTAAGCCCATAAATATTGAAAGGAAGGCAATTTAATGGCTATTTGGACAGAAAATCGCTGACATTCCTGAAGATGCGGTCATTAATGTTGGAAATATCACTTTTCACGAAATTTTCACCAGTGATGTTCTCGTATAATTCGATATATCGATTAGATACCGACTCGATATATTCATCCGACATTTCAGGAACCGATTGCCCTTCAAAGCCCTGGAACCCATTGGAAATGAGCCATTGCCTAACAAATTCCTTGGACAATTGTTTTTGTGCTTCACCTTTGGACTGACGCTCCGCATATCCTTCCGCATAAAAATAACGCGAAGAATCCGGTGTATGGATCTCATCGATCAATACGATTTTGCCATCCTTGGTCTTACCGAACTCGTATTTGGTGTCCACCAAGATCAAGCCTCTTTTGGCAGCAATCTCGGTACCCCTTTGGAAAAGAGCATGGGTGTACTGTTCCAGCACCTCATAATCTTCCTTGGAAACGATACCTCTTTTTAAAATATCCTCTTTGGAAATATCTTCATCATGATCCCCTTTTTCGGCCTTGGTTGCCGGAGTAATGATAGGACTTGGAAATTTGTCGTTTTCCTTCATTCCTTCGGGCATGGAAACGCCGCACAACATTCTTTTGCCAGCTTTGTACTCCCTGGCTGCGTGTCCGGAAAGGTATCCACGAATCACCATTTCAACCTTGAAGGGTTCACAAGCCACACCGACAGCTACATTGGGATCTGGAGTGGCCATTAACCAATTGGGCACAATGTCCTCCGTATCCTTCATCATTTTGGTCGCAATCTGGTTCAAGATCTGACCCTTGTAAGGAATACCCTTGGGCATGACCACATCAAAAGCGGACAAACGGTCCGTGGCCACCATCACCAAAACATCATTTTGAAGGGTATATACTTCCCTTACCTTACCTTTATAAACAGATTTTTGTCCCGGAAATTCAAAGTCCGTGGACATCAACGTATTCAGTCCCATATTAGAATTGATTTTGGTGCTCTATGTTTTTATAGGCATCGATGACCTTCTTCACCAATCTATGTCGGATCACATCCTTATCATCCAAATAAATAATGCTGATACCATCCACATTCTTTAAAATAAGTAAAGCTTCCTTAAGACCTGAAATGACCCTCCTGGGCAAATCGATCTGTCCTGGATCTCCTGTCAACAAAAACTTGGCATTCTTGCCC
>JASBTS010000125.1 GCA_030148305.1 Allomuricauda sp.
TATGACATTAGGGATGCCATAATTCCCGAACTGAAAAAAGGGGAAACCGATTTTGTTTGCCTGAACTTTGCCAATCCAGATATGGTTGGTCATACTGGAATCATGGAGGCTGCGGTAAAAGCCTGTGAAACGGTAGATGAATGTGCCAAGGATGTTATCACTGCCGGTTTGGAGAATGGTTATTCCACCATCGTAATTGCCGATCATGGTAATTGCGACACTATGATAAACCCAGATGGAAGTCCGAATACCGCACATACCACCAACCCTGTGCCATTGATCATTGTGGACAAGGACATTAAAGAGGTTAAAAGCGGAGTGTTGGGAGATATTGCCCCAACCATCTTAAAGATGATAGGGGTTCCACAACCTGCCTTGATGACCCAAAAACCTTTGGTTTAGCCGAATGGCACAAAATCCATAGATTCAATTTATCTTTGCGGCTATGATTCAAGTAAAGACAGCAGAGCAAATTGAATTGATGCGCGAAAGTGCACTTGTTGTTTCCAGAACTTTGGGCATGTTGGCCAAAGAAATCAAACCAGGTGCCAATCCCTTGAAATTGGATAAAATGGCGGAGGAATATATTCGTTCCCAAGGTGCCGTACCCGGTTTTTTGGGCATGTACGATTTTCCGAATACCCTAAACTGGAGCCCCAATGCCCAAGTTGTACACGGCATTCCGAACAACGAACCCCTAAAGGAGGGTGATATTGTTTCTGTGGACTGCGGAGCCGTAAAAAATGGATTTCATGGAGACCATGCCTACACTTTTCAAGTGGGAGAAGTGGCAGAGGCAACCAAAAAATTGCTGAAAGTCACCAAAGAATCCCTTTACATTGGTATACGTGAATTTAAAGAAGGAAACCGTGTAGGGGATGTGGGCTATGCCATTCAAAAATACTGTGAGGACCATGGCTACGGCGTAGTTCGTGAATTGGTAGGACACGGATTGGGAAGGGAGTTGCATGAAGATCCCCAGATGCCCAATTATGGCAAACGGGGTCGTGGTAAAAAGTTTGTGAACGGTATGGTTGTGGCCATTGAGCCCATGATCAATATGGGCACCCAACGCATCAAACAATTGAAAGACGGTTGGACCATCTTAACCGCTGATGGAAAACCCAGTGCCCACTTTGAGCACGATGTGGCCCTAGTGGATGGTAAACCGGAACTGCTTTCCACCTTCCAATACATTTATGAAGCATTGGGAATCACCAGTGACGAGGAAGACGAGTTTAGAGCCAAAAAATTGGTGCTATAAAATTCTTCAATTTGTAGTCTGCCGCAGGCAGGAATTTCACCAATTATTCTAAAAATCATTTTAATGCTGATTGTGAATTTTGGCGAGGACCAACTTAATTATAAGAGAGTATTACTTTAAGCCATTCGTGTAAATTAGTGTAATTCGTGTCGAAAATATTTAAATACTTTCTCAATCTCATCCCAAGACCGTTACTCATCAGGTTGAGTTATTGGGTCCGACCTTTTATAGCATTTACTTTAAAAGGAAAAAACTTCACCGACCCCATTGATGGAAATAGTTTCAGGAGTTTTCTTCCCTACGGTTATGAAAATCCTAGGGAAAATGTACTCTCCCCCTCTACCCTTTCCTTAGAGCGTCACCGTTTGCTTTGGCTATATCTACAAAAGGAAACCGATTTATTTACCGCTCCCCAAAAGCTCCTTCATTTTGCCCCCGAACAAGCGTTTTACAAAAGGTTCAAAAAGTTAAAAAACTTGGGGTACACCACCACGGATCTAAACTCCCCTTTAGCAGACGTTAAGGCAGATATATGCAACCTTCCTTTTGAGGATGATTCGTTCGATGTGATCCTTTGCAACCATGTTCTGGAACACATCCCCAATGACACCAAGGCCATGCAAGAACTGTATCGCGTGCTAAAACCAGGAGGATGGGGCGTTTTTCAGATTCCGCAAGATTTGAAACGGGAAAAAACCTTTGAAGACGATAGCATTATCGATAAAAAGGAACGCGCTAAAATCTTTGGACAGTATGACCATGTCCGAATCTATGGAAGGGATTATTTTGACAAGCTACGTTCCATCGGATTTACCGTTGAAGAAGTGGATTACACCAACGTGCTTCTAAAGGAAGAGGTGGAAAAATACCGATTGGCAAAGGGTGAAATCATCCCGTTGGTCAGAAAATAATCACTGTTTTACCAAAGCCTCAAATCCAGGAGTAAAGAACTCCTGGGTCTTCCCATCTTGATCCAAATAAATGATATAAGCCTCCAGTTCGTCATGGTCTTTCAAAATTGCCTTGGATTTTTCAAGGTCCATGGCCATAAAGGACGTGGCAAAGGCATCTGCAACTGCACAAGTTTTGGCCACTACGCTACTTGCCAATACATTGGAGTTTTTGGTGTACCCCGTTTTGGGATCAATGGTATGCACATATTTTTCACCGGTTTCAGGGTCCACCCTAAACTTTCTATAATTACCCGATGAGGCCATGGCCACATCCTTCAAGGTCACGATGCGTTTCAATTGCCTACCGGTTTCCACTTGGGGATCATCAATGCCAACGGTCCATTCCTTCCCAGAAACCAAATTAGTGCCTTTGGCCAACACCTCTCCCCCAACTTCCACCAAATAATTGTCGATGCCCTTGGCATCCAATAGAGCACCAAGTCGATCAATAGCATAGCCTTTGGCCACTGCATTAAAATCGAACCGAATAGCCGGATGAGCCTTGGTAATGGTATGATCCTTGTTGAACTTCACCTTTTCCCATCCCACATAACCCAAAAGGCTGTCTACCTTAAGGCTGTCGAGCGTTATTTGCTTACCAGGTCCAAATCCCCACGCGTTGGCCAAAACGCCCACTGTGGGGTCAAAATAGCCGTTAGAAGCCTCATGGACTTGGGTTGAAATATCAAAAACTTCCTTGAACATATCATCTACCACAATGGTCGAGTCCCCTTCGTTGATCTTAGAAATATCCGAAGTGGGAATATAGGTGGACATGGACTGGTTCAACACCTGAAAAACCGAATCGATTTCCTGTTGACAGTCCAACTCCTCATCGGCCAAATAAATAATGGAATAGGTAGTACCCAAGGCATTGCCCCAGTTTTGGTTCTTCACCCAAGTTTTAGGTCCACAGCCCAACAGCAGGGTTCCAACAACGAATAAAAGTGCTCTTTTCAACATTTAAATCTCAATTAATCCTTGGTATTCCACAATATATTCTTCATCCAAATGGACAGGCAACTCTTGGTCCAATGCATTGGAGAGGCCAACTCCTGCAAAAAAGGTTTTTGCCTCAAACTTTTCAGCATGGTCCTTTACCTTCTGCATCAATTCCGCATCATATACCCGTGGATCGTTCGGAAATTCAACATTCCTGACCACAATGAAATGCAGCACTTTTTCTTTCAAACAAACATACTGCGGGTTCTTTTTAAGCTTGCTGTTGATGGCCATAAACTCAAAGCCGTCGGCTTCGAGTTCCCGCCCCACAATATTCATGGCCAGATTATGCAGTTCCTGTTCTGTTAACGGTCTACTCATAGCAATAAAAAACCGATGCCTTGAGAGCATCGGTTGGTTTTATAAATACCTCTCGATGGTTCCTTCGATATTCTCAGGATTTCAGCTCGAGGTTAGGATTAAACTTTTTAATTATCCTCCAAAGTCATCGAACCTGATATTCTCATCTGGAATACCGAAGTCCTGACCCATTTTCTCAACTGCTTTGTTCATCAACGGTGGTCCGCAGAAGTACAATTCAATATCTTCTGGGGAATCGTGAAGGCTCAAATAGTTGTCAATCACGCAATTGTGGATGAATCCAACAAAACCGTCACCTGATTCATCATTGATATCTTTCTTCACTTTCCAATTATCTTCTGGAAGTGGTTCAGAAAGGGCCAAATAGAACTTGAAGTTAGGGAATTCTTTTTCCAATTGCTTGAAGTGATCCAAATAGAACAACTCCCTTTTGGAACGTCCACCGTACCAGTAGCTCACCTTACGATTGGTCTTCAAGGTTTTGAACAGGTGGTACAAGTGCGAACGCATTGGTGCCATACCGGCTCCACCACCCACATAAAGCATCTCAGCTTCGGATTCGTTGATGAAGAACTCACCAAACGGACCAGAAATGACAACAGGGTCGCCTTTTTTCAAGCTAAAGATATAGGATGATGCAACACCCGGGTTTACATCCATCCAACCATTTTTAGCACGATCCCATGGTGGGGTTGCAATACGAACATTCAACATGATCTCACGTCCTTCAGCAGGGTAAGAAGCCATGGAATAGGCACGCTCCACAGTTTCAGGGTTCTTCATGACCAAAGGCCACAAATTGAACTTATCCCATTCCGCTTGGAATTTATCCGGAGTCTCATGTTCTTCAGGGTGAGCGGTAATATCGATATCCGAATATTTCACCTCACAAGGTGGGATTTCAATCTGGATATAACCACCAGCCTTATAATTCATATCTTCTGGAATCTCTACCACAAACTCCTTGATAAAAGAAGCTACGTTGTAGTTACGCACCACTTTGGCGTTCCATTTTTTAATACCGAACACTTCTTCAGGAATGGTGATCTCCATATCCTGTTTTACTTTCACCTGACAGGCCAAACGGGCACCGTGCTGCAATTCCTTTTTGGAAAAGTGCGGGGTTTCTGTTGGCAATGCCTCACCGCCTCCGGAAAGGACATGGCACTCGCATTGAATACAGGTACCACCACCTCCACAGGCAGATGGCAAAAATATTTTTTGGTTACCCAAAGTGGACAACAAGGAACCTCCCGATGCCACTTCTACCTTCTTTTCACCATTGATGGTGATGGTCACCGGACCAGATGGGGATAGCTTTTCTTTGGTGAACAACAAAACGGCCACCAACATCAGTAACAAAATAAGAAATGCTACAACGGTAATCAGAATAGTACCTCCGGTACTTGCGGCTATTATCATCTTTATTTGTTTATGGCTTCATTATAAGAGACTGCTTTTTCCTTATCCTCAATCTCTTTTTTGATTTCTTTTTCTTTTTCAGCTTTCACGGTAGTGGTTTGGGCCTCTTCTGGCGGCTCATTGTCACCGGTAAGCATTCCACCAAAACTCTGGAAACCGATACCCATCAATCCTGTAATGATGAAGGTAATACCCAATCCACGCAAGGGTGCGGGTACGTTGGAATACCTGATTTTCTCGCGAATGGCGGCAATGGCTAAAATCGCCAAGAACCATCCGATACCTGAAGAAATTCCGTAGTTGAAAGCCAACCCAATGTTAGGGATGTCACGGGTTTGCATGAACAATGATCCACCTAAAATAGCACAGTTTACAGCAATCAAGGGTAAAAAGATACCCAAGGAGTTGTAGAGGGATGGAGAGAATTTCTCCACCACGATCTCTACCAATTGCACCATGGTAGCAATCGTCGCGATAAACAGAATGAACGATAGGAAGCTAAGATCGTAGTCGGCATACTCCGGACCCATCCAGGCCAAGGCTCCATCTTTCAACAAATATTTGTCCAACAACCAATTCATAGGTACGGTTACCGCCAATACGAAGATTACCGCGGCACCTAGTCCCACAGCAGTGGTCACTTTTTTGGAAACGGCCAAATAGGAACACATTCCTAAAAAGGTAGCGAACACCATGTTGTCTATAAAAATCGACTTGAAAAAAAGTTCTAAATGCTCTAACATATCCTTAAGCTTCTTCTATTAATGCCCTATTTCTGGAGCGTTGCACCCAAATAATGATACCTAACACAATCAATGCCGCAGGTGGTATGATCATAAATCCATTGTTTTCATAACCAATGGAATACAATCCTGTTTTGGTCACGGGATCACCCAAAACCTTAAACCCGAACAAGGTTCCAGAACCCAAAAGTTCCCTGAAGAAACCTACGATCACCAAAATAATACCATATCCCAAGGCATTACCGATTCCGTCCAAAAAGGCTTTTTTAGGACCATTACCCAGGGCAAAGGCCTCAAAACGACCCATGATGATACAGTTAGTAATGATCAATCCCACGAAAACTGACAACGTCTTGCTCAACTCGTAAGCAAAGGCTTTCAATACCTGATCCACGATGATTACCAAGGCAGCTACGACCACCAATTGTACAATAATCCTGATCTTGGACGGGATGATGTTCCTCAATAAGGAAATCGCCACGTTACCCATACTTAATACAAACAACACTGAAAGTGCCATTACCACAGCGGCCTTGAGCTCAGCAGTAATCGCGAGGGCAGAACAGATACCCAAAACCTGAATGGTAATCGGGTTATTGTCCGCCAAGGGATCCAGCACCAGTTTGGAATCTTTTTTTGATAGTAGTGCCATATTATTTTGTTCTTATGGTTTGTAAATAAGGTTTGTACAGCTTGATGCAATCCTTGATCATAGCGGTTACCCCGTTTCCTGTAATGGTTGCACCTGCAAGGGCATCCACTTGGTTGTCCTCCTTATCGGTATTCAACGGGTCGCCATTTCCTTTGGCTACGGTAATGCCTTCAAAGGTGTTTCCTGACATGATGGACTCTCCTGTAAAATCATCCATGAAAAAACGTTGCTTGATGTTGGCACCAAGACCTGGGGTTTCTCCCCTGTGATCAAAATATACGCCCTGCACCACCATGTGGTCATCCAACGAAATGTACCCCCAAATGGCATCCCAAAGACCTCTTCCATATAATGGAATGATGTAGAAAGTTTTACCTTCCTTCTCACCGACAAGCAAGGGAAGTTCCGCTTTTTCGCCATTTTTAGCTTTGGCAATTTCTTTGGAAACATCGATCAAATAGGCGTTTTCCTTTTCAACGGCAGTAGCACCGTCCAACACCATTTGCTTCACAATGTATTTGCTGAAATCCGCTTCCACGGATGATGTTGGGACAAAAGTTACATCACCTTCACCAACATTATCATTTACCCCCATTGAATAAAGGATGTTCTGCTGCTTTTCAAAACGCTCATTCTCGTGGATCTTTGGCTTAAGTCCCGAAGCCACAAATGCCAACAAGGAACCCACAACGACCACCATAAGGGCCGCAAAGATTACGGTGTAGCTATT
Organism: Allomuricauda sp.; assembly: GCA_030148305.1. GTDB lineage: Bacteria > Bacteroidota > Bacteroidia > Flavobacteriales > Flavobacteriaceae > Flagellimonas. Next base: position 7,088 of record JASBTS010000125.1, read on the forward strand.
TTTTTCTGTATTGAATGCCATAATGCTTATGCTGTTTCCGTTTTTAATGAATCCACCTCATCCGAAGTTTTGGGATAGATGGTAGCTGTCTTCAATCTTTTCAATCGCTTTTTGATGTTGCCCCTAACCACATAATGGTCAATTGTAGGTGCAAACACGTTCATCAACAGGATAGCCAAGAAAACACCTTCAGGATACCCTGGATTGAACACGCGGATCATCACCGACATGAAACCGATCAAGAATCCATAGATCCACTTGCCTCTATTGGTCTGTGATCCCGTTACAGGATCTGTTGCCATAAAAACGATACCGAAGGCCAAACCTCCTACCAAAAGATGTTGCCAGTAAGGGAAACTCATCAAGGTGTAGAATTTGCTATACGTGGGCAGCCAACCTGCATCCACAATACCATTAAAAATCAATCCCATGGCCAAAGCTCCCAACACACCACTCACCATAATCCTCCATGAGGCGATTTTGGAGAAAATCAGGAACAATGCACCCAACAAAATCAAGATTTTAGAAGTCTCACCCACTGATCCCGGAATAAATCCGTAGAACATATCGGATAGTGAATACGAAAGATCAGCAGTACCTTGGGCCAAAGATCCTAAAATGGTCTCTCCGGATATAGCATCGGTAGAACCCGCTTGGGTCAAACCTGCTTTGGCTCCGTGAACCCATACTTTATCACCGCTCATCCAGGTTGGATAAGCGAAGAACAAAAAGGCACGTATGGTCAAGGCCGGGTTTAGGATGTTCATCCCAGTACCACCGAACACTTCTTTACCGATCACAACACCAAAGGCAACGGCAATGGCCAACATCCATAGTGGGGTATCCACCGGAACGATCAATGGCACCAACATACCGGTTACCAAATAGCCTTCTTCTACCTCATGTCCTTTGATCACGGCGAACAAGAACTCGATACCCAAACCGATTCCGTAAGAAACGATCACCAAAGGTAAAATGGTGGTTATACCTACCAAGAAATTGCTCCAGGTCAAGAAATCGTTGAACAAGGAAAAGGTTTCAGGAGCACCATTGATGGCGATGTACTGTTGGTATCCCGCATTGAACATACCAAAGATCAAACACGGCACCAAAGCCATGATCACCGTGTTCATGGTACGCTTTAGGTCGTCCGCACCGCGTACGTGTGCACCAGAATGTGTAGTTTCGTTCGGCGTATAAAGAAAGGTATGGAGCGCATTAAAGGCAGGAGCCATCTTTTTGCCCTCATACTTTAGTTTAAGCTGATGTAATTTATCTTTCATGCCCATATTATCCAAGTTCTTTTTGCAACAGATCCAATCCATTCCTGATGATCTGCTGGTGTGGTTGTTTTGAAATACATATGAATTCCGTCAACGAGAAATCCTCTGGGGCCACTTCATACAGTCCCAATTGTTCCATCTCGTCCAAATCTTGCACCATACAGGCCTTGAGTAACTGAAGGGGATAAATATCCATTGGGAATACCTCCTCATACTGACCTGTTACCACAAAAGCCCTATGTTCACCATTGGTATTGGTGTCCAAATCGTACTTTTTGTTGGGCTGAAGCCAAGAGAAGGTTAATGCCCTAGTGGTAGAAATTTTATTGAAAACCGGCTTGTTCCATCCAAAAAGTTCGTAATCGTCCCCTTCTGGAATGGCCGTAACCGTATTATTGTAGAAACCTAGATATCCTTCGGTAGTGGTCTTGCTACCGGTTAGCACATCACCATTGATCAATCGGAACCTATCCTCACTTACACCGCTGGCATAAAGGAAGGTAGAAATTTCAGCACCGATCTTGGTAGTGTAGTATTTTGGAGCTTTGATCACCGAACCGGCCAAAGCAATGGTTCTTTCGGCATTGAATTTACCGGTAAGCAACAATTCACCCAAGATTACCATATCCTGCGGAGAAACGGTCCAGACCACTTCACCTTTATTGATAGGATCGATCTTGTTGATCTGTGTTCCCACCAAACCTGCTGGGTGTGGACCGGAAACCTTGTGCAGTTCAATTCCCTTTAAATCGGCGAAAGGTGAACGACTGGAGTTTCCGATAGAAACATGGATCTTACCCGGAGTCATTTTTCCCAAGCCAATAATGGCAGCTTGCAACTCCTGCTCTTTTCCTTTCAACACATAATCCACATCGGCAGCCAATGGAGCAGTGGAATGGGCTGAAATAAAAATAGCTTTGGGTGTTCCATCGGGATTGGCGATGACATCGAAGGGGCGCTGTTTGATAAATGGCCACCCGCCACTGTGGAGCAGGTAGTTCTTTATGGCAGCACCATCGGCCGTATCCAGATCTGGTACTTTATTGATCATGTAATCCTGCGTTTTATCCGCTAGGATCTTCAGGCTCAGAATCTTTCTCCTTGCCCCCCTCACAATTTCCACAAGCTCACCGCTTACTGGGGACACAAAGTGCATTTCCTCTTTGTTTTTGTTGTAAAAGAGGGGCTCGCCCGCTTTTACCTCTTCCCCTTGTTTTATCAACATTTTTGGAGTGATTCCGTGGAATTCATTCAGGTTCAGGGCATACACGTTACTTGTAACGGCTTTGGAAGTAGTCTGTTCTGCTGCCCCGACGAGGTTGATGTTCAACCCCTTTCTAATCCGGATGTCTTTAGACATATTGTTGTAGACCTTTTGTTATCAAAATCG
>JASBTS010000131.1 GCA_030148305.1 Allomuricauda sp.
GTCTAAACCTAAAACAACAACTATATTTGGTGGATAACCATTCAAACACAATCATCTTATGAAACTTTTGGAAGGGAAAAATGTAATCATTACAGGAGCTAGTCGCGGAATCGGAAAAGGAATTGCCGAAGTATTTGGAAAGCACGGGGCCAATGTGGCCTTTACCTATAGTTCCAGTGAAGCACCAGCTTTGGAGCTGGAAAAAGAACTCACCGGAATGGGTGTGAAAGCCAAAGCTTACAAGAGCAATGCTGCCAGTTATGCAGACTCAGAAGCATTAATTGCCCAGGTTCTGGAAGATTTCGACGGTAGAATCGATGTGTTGATCAACAATGCAGGCATCACCAAGGACAACCTTTTAATGCGTATGGGGGAAGAGGATTTTGATTCGGTGATCGAGATCAACCTGAAATCCGTTTTTAACATGACCAAAGCGGTACAACGCACCATGTTGAAACAGCGAAAAGGTTCCATCATCAATATGAGTAGTGTGGTTGGGGTAAAAGGAAATGCTGGACAGACCAATTATGCGGCATCAAAGGCAGGGATGATCGGTTTCACCAAATCTGTGGCCCTTGAATTGGGTTCAAGGAATATTCGTTGTAACGCCATTGCCCCTGGTTTCATCGAAACCGAAATGACCGATAAATTGGATGAGAAAACCGTACAAGGTTGGAGGGATGCCATTCCTCTAAAACGTGGTGGATCACCTGAAGATGTGGCCAACGCCTGTTTGTTCTTGGCTTCCGATCTTTCTGATTATGTTACCGGCCAAGTGTTGAACGTGGATGGTGGCATGCTAACATAGAATGGATGGAATTGCGCACGGTACTCCTTATTGTTCTTGCAGCGGTTGCCGCGCTCAGTCTAGTTTTTTATCAATACTTCTATAAAAACCCTCGCAAGGGTAATTTAAAATTCATATTGGCCGCAATGAGGTTCCTGACCTTATTCTGTGGCCTTTTGCTTTTGATCAATCCAAAGTTTGTCAACAACGACTATTATTTGGAAAAGACCAATCTGCTATTGTTGATGGATGACTCTTCCTCTATGGATGAAGCCACTTCCAAAGAGGAATTTTCAGTATTGATAGAACAGATTCGTTCAAATCCACAACTGAACGATCGGTTTACCATGCATCAATATGCTTTTGGTTCCAATTTGGAGGCAACGGATTCCATTCGATTTGACCAAAACAATACCGATATTGCCAAGGCCCTTTCCACGGTGGATCAAATTTTTCTGAATGGCACTAATGCCGCGGTCCTTTTTTCGGATGGAAACCAAACATTGGGTCGAGATTACGAATATCTCAATTTGAACCATCTGACCATTGACCCAGTTGTGGTAGGCGACACCACCCAGTATGAAGATTTGGCGGTCGGCTTGATCAATGCCAACAAATATGCCTTTTTAAAAAATAAGTTCCCAGTTGAAACGACCATTCTTTATCGGGGAGTTAGGCCAATTTCCAGAACAGTTTCCATTTCCATCAATGAAAAAAGGGTGCATCAGGAGCAGGTCAACTTAAATCCAACGAAAAACAGCCAGACCTTGAACACCTTGATCGAGGCGGAAAGCGTGGGCATTAAAACCATTAAAGTTGAAGTGGGTATACTGGAAAATGAAAGGAACACTTCGAATAATTTCAAGGAATCGGCCATCGAGGTTATTGATGAACAAACCAATGTGGTGATTGTCTCCGATATGCTGCACCCTGATATCGGGGCACTCAAAAAGTCCATTGAAGCTAATGAACAACGTTCTGTTTCTGTAGTAAAACCTAGTGTTGGCACCAAAGATTTGGAGAATGCCGATATTTTGATCTTGTACCAACCCACCCAAAGTTTTAGGGAAGTTTATACCTTTCTACAAAGAACGGGACTCAATTATTTTACGATAACGGGGAGCAAAACAGATTGGAATTTTCTGAACCAGGTACAGAGTAGCTTTTCCAAAGACAACAACAACCAAACAGAAGATATTCTGCCTGTTTTGAACAATGCCTTTGGCATTTTCAATTTGGGTGATTTTACGGTGGATAACTTTCCACCACTTATCGGAAGTCTTGGAGATATATCTATTTTGAAGGAATCATCTCCATTGATGTTCCAACAAATTAGAGGGGTTGATTTGGACAAGCCTTTGTTTACAATTATCACAGAAGGCAAGAAAAGGGAAGCAGCTCTGTTTGGGGAAAATCTTTGGAGATGGAGGGCACAGGTGTATCGCAATGACCAAAGTTTTAAAAAGTTTGATGAGTTTATGGGAAACCTTATGGTCTATTTGGGGTCGAACAACCAAAGGAGCCGATTGGAACTCGATTATACCCTGGTATTTGACAATGCCGGTTCGGCCAAGATACGGGCGTCCTATTTTGATGAGAGCTACCAGTTTGATCCCGATGCACGGATAACCATCAAAGTGGAAGGAAAAGAAAATCAATTGGTTCGTGAGGCTCCCATGTTACTGAAAGGCTCTTATTTTGAAGTGGATCTAAGCGACTTGGAGGCTGGAGAATATGATTTTACCGTGACCGTTTCTGGAGAAAATCTAAGTCGTACAGGTAGTTTTAAAATATTGGATTTCAATCCCGAAAAACAATTATCCTCTGCCAATTACCAGAAACTGGACCGGTTGGCACAAAAGAACCAAGGAAAATTGTACTATTTTGATCAGGTTGATTCCCTCATTGAAAACTTGACCACTTCACAACAATTTTTGCCCGTCCAAAAGAACAGGCAGAATGTTGTATCTTTAATAGATTTCCGTATTTTACTTGGACTGATGGCCTTCACTTTAGCTTTGGAATGGTTCATCAGAAAATACAACGGACTAATTTAAATCAAACTACATGGACAAATTGCCCAAAATTGCGCTGCCAGCATTGGCCGCCATTATTCTTTTGATCATTTTAATTTCCAAATCCGCGGTGACCATTGGTTCTGGAGAGGCAGGAGTACTCTACCGGACCTTTGGGGATGGTGTGGTGACCGATGAACCTCCCTTGGGGGAAGGGTTCCACTTGGTGGCCCCATGGAACAAAGTGTTCATATATGAGGTGCGCCAACAAGAAGTTTTTGAAAAAATGAAGGTTTTGTCTTCCAATGGACTTGACATTCAATTGGATGCTTCTGCATGGTTTCAACCCAAATATGAATTCTTGGGAAAATTACACCAAGAAAAAAGTGAGCAATACAAAGACCGAATCTTGCTTCCCGCCATTCGTTCCGCTGCAAGAAGTGTGGTAGGAAGATATACGCCGGAACAATTGTATTCTAGCAAAAGGGACGCCATACAGAACGAGATTTTTGAAGAAACAAAAAACATCGTTGATGGTCAGTATATTCAATTGAATGAAATTTTAGTGAGAGATGTTACTTTACCAAATACCATAAAAGAGGCCATTGAACGCAAGTTAAAGCAGGAGCAGGAATCCTTGGAATATGAGTTTAGGCTGGTCACCGCTCAAAAGGAAGCGGAAAAAGTCCGTATTGAAGCTCAAGGTAAAGCGGATGCCAATAGGATTTTGAGTGCTTCCTTGACCGATAAGATCCTTCAGGACAAAGGAATTGAAGCTACTCTGATGTTGGCCCAGTCCCCAAACACCAAAGTGGTCGTAGTGGGATCGGGGAATGATGGGTTGCCCCTTATTTTGGGAAATAACTAAATAACCCTTTTTTGATAAAAAAATATGTTCTAAATTTGGAGCATTATGAGAAATAAGAACGTACATCACCATCATTTTTATACTTGCCCTCAAGCGAGATAGAAGTGTATTGTTGTATCTAAAATATATTCTAACCCGTTTGAGAAATCAAGCGGGTTTTGTTTTTATGCCCATTTGGTTTTTTGAACATAATCGTTGAACTAATGACAAAAATTCGGATTGCTGTACAAAAGAGCGGTCGGTTAAATGAAGACTCCCTGCAGATTCTAAAGGATTGCGGTATTTCCATCGACAATGGAAAGGACCAACTTAAGGCAACGGCCGCCAACTTTCCTTTGGAAGTTTTCTATCTGCGCAATGGCGATATCCCCCAATATTTAAGGGATGGGGTAGTGGATATTGCTATCATCGGCGATAACGTTTTGGTTGAAAAAGGCAAGGACATTGCCGTGGCCGAAAAATTGAATTTCTCCAAATGCCGGGTGTCCCTTGCGGTTCCTAAAGGGGTAAAGTATAATTCAGTAAAAGATTTTGAGGGCAAGAAAATTGCCACTTCTTATCCAAATACGGTGAATGAATACCTGAAATCCAAAGGCGTTACCGCCGATTTGCACTTGATCAATGGGTCGGTGGAAATTGCACCGAACATTGGCTTAGCGTATGGTATTTGTGATATTGTATCCAGTGGAAGCACTTTGTTCAAGAACAATTTGAAAGAAGTGGAAGTGATCTTAAAGAGTGAAGCGGTTTTGGCCGTTTCTCCAAAGATTTCTGATGAACGAAGGGAAATACTGAAGAAAATCCAGTTTAGGATCCAATCGGTACTTCAGGCCCGCCAGAACAAATACATTTTGTTGAATGCCCCCAACGATAAATTGGAAGAGATCATTTCCATTTTACCTGGGATGCGTAGCCCCACGGTCTTGCCATTGGCAGAGGAGGGTTGGAGCTCGGTGCACTCAGTTATCAAACGTGATACGTTTTGGGAAGTCATCGAATCCTTGAAAAAAGCCGGTGCAGAAGGTATTTTGGTATGTCCTATTGAAAAAATGGTAATGTAAATAACAATGGAACCTCAATTCACCATAAAATGGATACCAACGGAAAATCTGAGCAGTATTCTTCCGCTAGCCTATGTTTTGAACAGGGAAACCATCCCCATGGATATATTGCAAACCCGTTTGAATGAAATGATTCCGATGGGGTACAAATGCATCGGGGTATATGACAAAGATGAATTGATCGGCATTTGCGGGGTTTGGATGTTGAACAAACTGTATGCGGGCAAACACGTGGAACCGGATAACGTCATTATATCTCCACAATATCAAGGCAAGGGCATTGGGGATTTGATGTTGAATTTTTTGGATGAATATGCCAAAGAAATTGGTTGCGACCGAGCAGAAGTGAATTGCTATGCCAAAAATATAAGAGGAAAGAAATTCTGGGAAAATCAAGGATATGAAGCCTTGGGCATACACTTGATCAAAATATATTGAAATGAACAAGATTTTTTATCCAAATAAAGAGGACTGGTCAGAGATTCTTAAGCGACCGACCCAAACGGTAGCGGATATTGAGAAAACAGTGGAAGCCATTTTCAAAGCCGTTCAAAAAGATGGTAATCTGGCCATCAAAAAATATACAGACCAGTTTGACCATGTGCAATTGGATTCGCTTTTGGTAACAGACGAGGAAATCCAAACAGCGACCGATTCGGTTTCAACCGATTTGAAAAAGGCCATTTTCTTGGCAAAATCCAATATTGAAAAATTCCATGCCGCCCAAAAAACAGCCAAAGTGGAAATGGAAACCATGCCAGGAGTTTTGTGTTGGCAAGAAAAAAGACCGATTCAAAAAGTAGGGCTGTACATTCCCGGGGGCACGGCACCTTTGTTCTCCACCATTTTGATGTTGGCCATACCGGCAAAATTGGCAGGTTGTACAGAGATCGTGTTGTGTACGCCTCCAGATAAAAAAGGCAACGTAAATCCGACCATTTTGTTTGCCGCTCAACTTTGCGGGGTAACCAAAATTTTCAAAGTTGGTGGAATTCAGGCCATTGCGGCCATGACATTAGGAACGGAAACCATACCCAATGTGTATAAAATATTCGGGCCTGGCAACCAATTTGTAACGGTTGCCAAGCAATTGTCCACTAAATATGGAGTTGCCATCGACATGCCGGCCGGTCCCAGTGAGCTTCTCGTTGTAGCCGATGATTCTGCCAATGCCGCTTTTGTTGCGTCGGATTTGTTGAGCCAAGCAGAGCATGGAACCGATAGTCAAGTGATTTTGGTTTCCACTTCCGAAAAACTTATCGATGCCGTAGAAGAGGAAATCGAATCTCAAATAAAAGTGTTGCCAAGAGTAGCCATTGCAGAGAAATCAATCCAAAACAGCAAACTGATCCTGATGAAAGACGATGAGTCGGCCATGAATTTAATCAATGAGTACGGCCCGGAACACTTTATTGTTTGTGTGGAAAATAAGGAGTTTTACCTTCAAAACATCCAAAATGCAGGGTCGGTGTTTATAGGTAATTACACCCCTGAAAGTGCAGGGGACTATGCCTCTGGAACCAATCATACCTTACCCACAAACGGATACGCCAAGCAGTATAGTGGCGTCAACCTGGACAGCTTTATGAAGAGTATGACCTTTCAAAAAATATCCGAAGAAGGAATGAAAGCCATTGGCCCTTCCATAGAATTGATGGCTGAGGCCGAAGGATTGCAAGCCCATAAAAATGCGGTGACACTTCGTTTAAAAAGTTTGAAATGACACAAACCTTCAACATAAATAGCATAGTTAGGGATTCTGTAAAAGCCCTAAAACCGTATTCCTCGGCAAGAGATGAATATGTTTCAGATGGGTCCACCATGATTTTTTTGGATGCCAACGAAAATCCTTTTGAAAATGGGGTCAACCGATATCCAGATCCGTACCAGAGAAGCTTGAAAGCGATTCTTTCAGAACAGAAAGGAGTATCGGAAACCAATATGCTTTTGGGTAATGGTAGCGACGAGGTTTTGGATTTGATTTATAGGGCTTTCTGTGAACCCAATCAAGATAATGTAATCACCTTACCACCTACATATGGCATGTACAAAGTACTGGCGGAAATCAATGCTGTGGAAAACAAGGAAGTATTGTTGACCACAGATTTTGAACCTGATGTTCCTGCTATTTTAGCAGCTGTGGACGAGCATACCAAACTGATTTTCATTTGTTCACCCAATAATCCTACCGGCAATTCCTTTAAAAAAGAAAATATTGAAACGCTTTTGGAGTCCTTCAACGGATTGGTGGTCATTGACGAGGCATATATTGATTTTTCGGACCAAGAAAGTTGGTTGAACCAACTGGAAAAGTACCCGAATCTGATTGTAACCCAAACCCTATCCAAAGCGTACGGTTTGGCGGGAATCCGGTTAGGTATTTGTTATGCTTCGGAAGCGATTATTTCCATTTTAAATAAGATAAAGCCGCCCTATAACATTAACCAATTGACCCAACAAAAAGCATTGCAACGTGTTTTGAACGAGGATGCCGTACAACAGGAAGTGATTCAAATTTTGGAAGAACGGGCAAATCTGGAACAAGCCTTGCAAAGCTTGGAATTTGTGGAAAAGTTATACCCCTCCGATGCCAATTTTGTATTGGCCAAAGTTGATAATGCCGATAAGCGTTATCAGCAATTATTGGAAAAACAGGTGGTGGTGCGGAACCGTAGCACCCAACCTTTGTGCGAAAACACCCTTCGCTTTACTGTTGGGACACCAACCGAAAACAAAACATTGATAGCCATTTTAAAGCAATTATGACCATGGGCAAAAAAGTATTATTCATTGATCGTGACGGTACCATCATCAAAGAAACGGTGGACGAGCAGATAGATTCCTTTGAAAAATTGGTCTTCTATCCGAAAGCATTTACCTATCTGGGCAAAATTGCCAAGGAACTGGATTATGAACTGGTAATGATCACCAATCAGGATGGGTTGGGAACTGACATTTTTCCAGAAAACACTTTTTGGCCCGTACACAATTTCATCATCAACTCTTTTGAGGCAGAAGGGGTGGTCTTCGATAATGTTATTATCGACAAAACCTTCGCCAAGGACAACGCCCCAACCCGAAAACCCGGTACTGGGATGCTCACAGCCTATTTTTCTGAGGAATATGATCTTGCCAATTCTTTTGTGATCGGAGATCGTTTGACCGATGTGGAACTGGCCAAGAACCTAGGAGCAAAAGGCATATACATTAATGATGAAACCCATTTGGGAACGGGAGAAATTACCGTAAAGCGGGAAGAGTTGGATCCCTACATTGCTTTGGAAAGCAACGACTGGAAAAAAATCTATGAATTTCTAAAACTTGAAAACCGGGTTGCCGAAATCAGTCGGAAGACCAATGAAACGGATATCCAGATCAAGTTGAATCTTGATGGAACCGGCAAGAGTGACATCCAAACAGGGTTGGCTTTTTTTGATCATATGTTGGACCAATTGGCGCGCCATGGACAAATGGATTTGACCATAAAGGTTGATGGGGACCTGGAGGTGGACGAACACCACACCATTGAGGATACCGCTATTGCCCTGGGCGAAGTGTTTTCTAAAGCCTTAGGCAACAAATTGGGCATTGAACGCTATGGGTTTTGTTTGCCTATGGACGATTGTTTGGCTCAGGTAGCCATAGATTTTGGAGGAAGGAATTGGCTAGTTTGGAATGCGGAGTTCAAAAGGGAAAAAATTGGCGAAATGCCTACAGAAATGTTTTTTCATTTCTTCAAGTCCTTCACTGATGGGGCCAAAGCCAATTTGAACATCAAAGCAGAGGGGACCAATGAACACCATAAGATTGAGGCCATATTCAAGGCCTTTGCCAAATCCATTAAAATGGCGGTGAAGCGCGATGCGGAGAAAATGGTGTTGCCCTCTACGAAGGGGATGCTCTAAAAGTAGGAAGTACAAAATTAGAGGTACGAAAGCCAATGAAGAACAATTTAAAGGATAGAACTAAAGCTTTTGCCTTAAATATTTGGAAGCTTTGCTCAGATTTTCCAAAGTCGAGGGAATACAATGCTTATGTAAATCAATTGATTAGGTGTTCGAGTTCCGTTGGAGCAAATTATAGGGCTTCACAAAGGGCAAAATCAAGGGCAGATTTTATCAACAAACTCAAAATAGTTGAGGAAGAAATAGATGAGAGTATGTACTTCTTGGAACTTTTGATAGAAACTAGCGAGAATAATCAGACCGAAATAAAATCGCTCCATTCTGAGGCTGGAGAAATTTTGGCCATCATCGTTTCTTCCATTAAAACAGCAAGAACCAATGGTAAGTAATAATACAGGTAAATAACTTCGTACTTCGTACATCAAACTTTGTACTTTATGAAGATAGTCATTATTGATTACGGTGCAGGAAACATCCAAAGTATCATCTTTGCCATCAAACGGTTGGGATATGATGCCTTGTTGTCCCATGATGCCAAAGAAATTCAAGAAGCGGACAAGGTTATTTTCCCCGGTGTAGGAGAGGCCAGTTCCGCTATGGCCAAATTGAAGTCCAGTGGGTTGCACAAAATCATTCCAGAATTGAAACAACCCGTTTTGGGTATTTGTTTGGGCATGCAGCTCATGTGCCATTCCTCAGAAGAAGGGAATACACAAGGACTGGGCATATTTGATCTCGATGTGAAGAAATTTTCAAATCTGGTAAAAGTGCCACAGATTGGTTGGAACCAAATAACGGATTTAAAAACGGACCTGTTCAAAGGGATTCCTGAAAAATCCTATATCTATTTGGTGCACAGTTTCTATGCTCCGTTGGGCAAAGAAACCATTGCCAGTTCCGAATATGGTATGGAATACAGTGCTGCCCTAAAAAGGGATAATTTTTACGGGGTCCAGTTTCACCCTGAAAAGAGCAGTGATATTGGTAGTATGATTTTGAACAATTTCTTAACGGTTATTTAGATGGAATTCTATATTTCAGAGGACAAGGGCAAATTGGATGTTCCAAAAATCCACAAGGAAGTAACTTCCACCTACTGGGGTCGTGGTAGAACCATGGATCAAACTTTGATGACCATTGACAAATGCGTCTGTTTTGGTCTTTACGCCGACAAGGATGAACAAGTTGGTTTCGCCAGACTGTTGACAGATTCCTTGATATTCGCTTATATCATGGATGTGGTGATATTCGACCCATATAAAGGCAAAGGATTGGGCAAAAAACTGGTAAAATATATCTTGGAACGACCAGATATTCAAACAGTTAAAACAATAGCCTTAAAAACAAAAGATGCCCATAGTTTTTACGAGAGCTTTGGTTTTAAAAGAGTAGGGGATTCTGAGATGTGGTTAGCCATTGACCGCGCCAAATATGATTAACGTATGAGATTGATTCCGGCCATAGATATCATTGAGGGCAAATGTGTCCGCCTTTCCAAAGGGGATTACGGGACCAAAAAAGTATATAATGAAAATCCGTTGGAAGTTGCCAAACAGTTTGAAGCACGCGGCATTCAACACCTTCATTTGGTGGACCTTGACGGAGCAAAATCCAAGCACATTGTCAACCACAAGGTGTTGGAAAATATTGCTTCCAAAACCAGTCTGAAGATTGATTTTGGTGGGGGCTTAAAAACGGACAACGACCTTCATGTTGCTTTTGAAAGTGGGGCTACCCAAATCACAGGAGGCAGTATTGCCGTGAAGGACAGGGAAACCTTCTTAGGTTGGCTGGAGACCTACGGGCACGATAAAATCATCTTGGGTGCGGATGTCAACAACGAAAAGGTGGCCGTTTCGGGATGGCAGGAAGAATCTGACTTAGAGTTGACACCTTTTATACAGTCTTATCAAAAGGATGGCATTCAATATGTCATTTGTACCGATATCAGCAAGGATGGTATGCTGCAAGGGCCTGCGTTTGATCTATATCGAAAAATCCTGTCCCAAACCACAACAGGATTGAAATTGATAGCCAGTGGAGGCATTTCCACCTTTGACGAACTCCCCAAACTTGCCGAAATTGGCTGCGAGGGCACCATTATTGGCAAGGCCATTTACGAAAACAGGATCAGCTTAAAACAATTGGAACAATACATTCTAGGACATGGATAAAGAGCAACAACTTCGGGAAGAATTGGTTTGGAATGCAGGCTATCGCATGAATGAAAGCCTTCGCATGATCAAAATCTGTTTGGACAAATTATCCGAGGACCAAATTTGGGAGAAACCGAACGAATCCAGCAACAGCATAGGAAATCTGATGCTTCATTTGTGTGGAAATATTACCCAATACGGGATTGCTTCCATCAAGGATGAAGAAGACAACCGCAAGCGAGATGAGGAGTTTTCAGCAACCTCGGGATTTTCAAAAGAGGAATTGTTCAAAAAACTTAGTGATACCGTGGAAGAGGCCAAACGAACCTTTTATGAAGCTCCGTTGCAGGAATTGCTTCGGAAACGTTCCGTTCAGGGGTTTAATTTTTCAGGGGTTGGGAATATTATCCATGTCACCGAGCACTTGTCCTATCATACCGGGCAGATTGCCCTATGGACCAAACTATTGGAAAACACCGATTTGGGCTTTTTTGATGGGGTGGACCTGAATGTGAAGAACGAATAGCGTCATTCCAAATAACATGCTAACAAAACGAATCATACCCTGTTTGGACATCAAAAACGGACGCACTGTGAAAGGTGTTAATTTTGTGGACCTTCGGGATGCCGGAGATCCTGTGGAACTGGCAGCCATCTATGCTCAGGAAGGTGCCGACGAATTGGTCTTTCTGGATATTTCCGCTACAGAGGAAAAGCGGAAAACCTTGGCAGAACTGGTCTATCATGTAGCAGAGACAATAAACATTCCATTTACGGTGGGCGGGGGCATTTCTTCGGTGGAGGATGTCGATATCTTGCTTAAGAACGGTGCCGATAAGGTGTCCATTAACTCCTCAGCGGTAAAAAGACCGGAATTGATCAACGAGTTGGTGGCCAAATTTGGTTCGCAATGTATTGTGGTTGCCATTGATGCCAAGCAGATTGACGGTAAATGGAAAGTACATTTGGTAGGAGGTAAGGTGCCCACGGAAATTGACTTGTTCGAGTGGGCCCAAGAAGTGGAAGAACGGGGCGCCGGGGAGATTTTGTTCACTTCCATGGACCATGATGGCACCAAGAATGGATTTGCCAACGAAACGTTGGCCCAATTGTCCGAATTGGTGAACATTCCCATCATTGCCTCTGGTGGTGCCGGGACCATATCACATTTTACCGATACCTTTGTGGAAGGAAAAGCGGATGCTGCCTTGGCAGCCAGTGTATTCCATTTTAAGGAGATTGAAATACAAGATTTAAAAAAAGAGTTGAAGAAGGAAGGGATTCCCGTAAGGATATAGTTTATTGTCATATCGACCCGTCATCCTGAGCTCAGTCGAAGGAGCTGTTGAGATGTGACAGATTCAAAAACAACCATAGTATGAAAATTGATTTCACCAAAAACCCAGAAGGCCTTGTGCCTGCCATCATCCAAGATGCGAAGACCAAGAATGTGCTCATGCTGGGCTATATGAACCAAGAAGCTTTAGAGATGACCCAACGCACCCAAAAAGTGACCTTTTTTAGTCGGTCCAAACAACGCCTTTGGACCAAAGGCGAAGAAAGTGGTAATTTCTTAAACCTTGTGGATATGAAAGTGGATTGCGACAACGACACCCTTTTGGTTAGCGTAAATCCCGTTGGGCCTACCTGCCACAAGGGAACCGATACGTGTTGGGAGGAAGAAAACACACAGGCTTACGGCTTTTTATCAACCTTGGAAAGCATTATCGAATCCCGAAAAAATGATCAGGATAATCCGGACAGCTATGTAGCTTCATTATTCCGAAAAGGCATCAACAAGATAGCCCAAAAAGTAGGGGAGGAAGCCGTGGAAACCGTCATTGAGGCCAAGGACACCAACGACGACCTTTTCTTGAACGAGAGTGCCGACCTGTTGTTCCATTATTTGATCTTATTGCAGGCCAAAGGTTACAAATTGGATACTATCGCCAAAGTCCTTGAAGGAAGACACTAGTGCAAGGCTAGCATGGACTCTCTTCCTATTTTGAAAAGGGAAGCGAAGTCCATTGAAATGAAACCGGCAACCATTCTTCTTGGTCATTTTTTGTAAAAACTTGGTTGTTTTGGGTATAGACCAGTTGAATTTCAATGGGTTCTTTCTCTACACTTTTCTTTTCCATTAGTCCAATTGTTTTTTGTAGCGGTTACGTCCCATATTAAAAACACCCAGTTTTACCCCAATACCTCCGGAAAAACCATTGAGCCTATCCACCGGGCTTTGTGCCAACTCAATTCTGCTGGACATTCTATACCGGAAACCAGCCTCCAATTGAACATATCTAGAAATGTTGAACAGCACATTCATACCCGGTTCCAATACAAACACAGCATCAATGTCATCATCGTCCAAATCGACGTTTTCATCATTCACTACAGCATTATGGTCCACATAGCCCACACCACCGCCACCGATCAATATGGGAAAGGATAGGCTTACCCTGTTCTTGCCAAACAATATAGGTTCCAAATGCAGCCCTCCGTACACGGCAACAATATCATCGTTATTGTTGGTTCTCGGATTGAAGATGTTTTGTTCGGAATAAAGTATGTTGGCCATAAAACCTACTTCAAATTGCCTGTCGGCCACGTATGCCACCTTCAATCCTCCGATATAGGTATCCTCTCCCTCGATTTCACCAAAATAGGTGGATAACCCTAGGTAGACACCATGCACTACATTCTTTCTGTCATTGAATGTAATGTATTGTCCATCATCATCTTGGGCGAACCCCATTATACCAAACAATAGGAAAAAAAGTAAAGAAGTTGTTTTTTGATTGTTCATTTTAATTGAATTTTTGATTGATTTTGTTTTATAGACAATGTATTTGGCAAAGGGTTGCATTTTTTGATATTCTTTAATCGTTTAAGGTCACAATTCCCTTTTCCCCCTGTATGGAAATGCTCCCTTTCCGTTCCTTACCGTAGGTGGCATCAATTTTTCGAAGCCTACGGCCTTTGTCCAACATTTCGGAACTGACGTTCTCAAATGATTTGGGCAGTCGTACCACTCCTTGCTCCAAGGTTGCCGTAAAGCGGTGGGAGAAATTGGTAACCGTTAGCGTGATATCCGCGGATTCTTGCTGTATGGCAATTGAAGCAGATGGATTTGTAATGTTGTACACCTGAAAATCCGCAATCTTCATCTTCATGTCCATATCGCCTGCCAACCGTTCCAATTTGAACGTGGTGAATTCCAAGTTTCCGAACAGAGAACCTGCTTCGTTTATGGAGATATGGTCCTTGTTGGAATACACCTCCAAGGAATTGACCAAATTGATATGGATTTCCGTACCATCACTTCGCAAACGCAGGTTTTTGGAATTTTCCATGTTCAATTCCCCGATTTTCAAGTCTATATCCGCATAGTTCAAGTCCTTGGCGCGGACTTTACCGTACCTCAAAACAATATCCGCCCTGTTCAGATTTTCTCCGATCCATAGATCACCATGCTCTATTAAGGTATTCAGGGTACCAGTACAGTTTTCAATGACCACATCCCCAAAACGGTTGGTAATCTTGAGGCCTGCCTTTGCAGGAAGGTATACTTCATAGTCTATCTGTACATGACTGCGATCAAAATCGATGGGGTTGGCCTTATTTAAAAGATCGGCAAACCACCCCGTATTTTTAGTGGTGATTTCCGAAACAATGGAAATAAAGCCATTACTCGTCTTAATCTTTGGGTTGATACGCTCCAGCAAATCCTCTGCATTTTCCTTTTTACGATGGTTTACCGTAACCGAAATGTTCACCACAACTTTGTTTTGGTCCCACCCCTTAAGCGTAATATTACCATATTTGTTCTCCAATTGAAACTCGCCCGAGTTCGTGAACGGAAAGCTTTTTTCAATGGTTTTATATACCTTTTCCTGTGCCGTGGCAGCATGCACCGAAATCAGCAGCAAGGCCATCCACAAGACCTTTCTATAACGTGTATCCATATTCATCTTCATCCGGTTTTTTAGATTCGTTTAATTGATGTAACAAATTCTCAATGAGCTCAATACGCTTTTTGTAGTTACCTACAATGGCTTCCAGTACTTGCTCATTGTCAAGGTTTTTTTGCATTTCTTTCTTAAGGACTTCATATTCAGCGTCGAGTTCATCCATAAAGGACAGGAACTCTGCCTTGTTTTCTTCAGAAAGGTTCTGGTTGTTCTTTACCAATTGCACTTGGTAGGAGACCAGGTCTTTGTAATACATATCTATTTCCATCAGTTCCTTGGAGGCGTATTGTGTTTTATTGGCACTGTTGTTCCATAATGCCAATCCAAAAAAGGCAGCAATGCCCAACAATAATAGCACTGATGCGGCCACACGAAACAGGGGTCTTTTCCACAGAGGGATTACCTTGGATTTTTCTTGATGCAGTTCTTCTGAAATCTTGGCCCACATTTTGTCCTTGTCCGCCCTTCGCTCGTTGAATTGGGAAGCATGGTCCCTAATATGTTTTTCAAAATTGTCCATTACAGTTCATTGATGATTTCCAATAATTTTTTCTTGGCCCTGTGGTATTGCGATTTTGACGTACTGGTAGAAATACCCAAGATTTCCCCAATTTCCACATGGTCATATCCTTCAATCAAATACAGATTGATGATTTCCCGGTAACCGTCCGGTAGTAAGGCAATGCCCTTCTTTACTTTGCCTATATCCGTTGCCTCCGCCTCTACAGGTTCCTCATCCATCAAATGGAACTCGTGGGCCTCCATCGGAACAACGGGTATGCGTTTGGCCTTTAGGTAATTGATGCTCTTATTGATGACTATTCGCTTCAGCCATACACCAAAACTACTTTCATATTTAAAGTTGTCCAGATTCTTAAAGGCATCCACAAAACTGTCCTGTACAATATCCTCGGCATCCTCGGCATTGCCTAAAAAGCGGAATCCCACATTGTACATAGCATCCACATAGCGGGTATACAATTCATATTGCGAATTGCTATTGCCGGCTTTGCATTGCTCCACTATGGCCTTATGCGTAAAACGGATTTCGGTTTCCAAAGGTTTAGGTTGATGCCTTGTTTCCACTAAAGACAAACATAAAGGTAAAGGGTTGCACCATGAATCAAAAAACTTGCAAAAATCTATCAATTACAAAATGTGCAAGGAAAGTTTCCTTAAAAAAAGTCCATGTATGCAACCCTTCAACTTTTAGCCTGTCTATGATGGTGAAAATTTTAAGTACAAACATCAAAACATCAAAAAATGAACAGTAAACCACAGTTGGACCCAGCAATCAAATGTAGCGTTTGGTTGCTGTGGTTTTTCTTTTTGGGCTGTATCCTGGCCATAGGCCAGACCAGCCACACCATTAGCGGTACCATTACCGATAAAAGCAATGGGGAAACCCTGTTCGGGGCTTCCGTGTTCTTGACCGGCACCACCATTGGCGGGGTCACCAACGAATATGGATTTTATTCCGTTACGGCGCCGGAAGGGGAATATGTGTTGAGCATTTCCTACATGGGGTATAACGAGGTTAGAATCACGATCCAATTGGATCATGACCTAAAACACGATGTGGAAATTTCAGAATTCTCCACCGAGTTGGATGAAGTGGTGGTCACTGCAGACGAACCAGAACGTGCCATATTGCAAAAACCCGAAATGAGTGTGGTAAAGATGAACATGGGTACCGTTAAACAAATGCCCGTGGTATTGGGAGAACTGGATGTGTTAAAATCCCTTCAAATGCTGCCCGGGGTAACCAATAATGGAGAGGGCACTGGGGGGTTCCATGTGAGGGGCGGCGCACAGGACCAGAACCTTGTACTGCTTGACGAGGCCATCATTTATAATACCTCACACATGTTCGGGTTCTTCTCGGTATTCAATGCGGATGCCATCAAGGATGTTAAACTCTACAAAGGTGGTATTCCGGCAAGCTTTGGGGGAAGGGTGTCCTCGGTGTTGGACATTCGTCAAAAAGACGGGAACAGCAAGAACTTTGAACTGAACGGGGGCATTGGTGTCATCTCTAGCCGATTGACGGCCGAAGGGCCTATTTTTGGGGACAACGGTTCCTTCTTGATCGCCGGTCGCCGTTCCTATGTGGATCTGTTGCTCAAGGCCGCAGGGGAAGATAACAGTGTCAGCTTTTACGACCTGAACCTAAAGACCAATTACAGCATCAATCGTAACAACAAGCTTTTTTTGAGCGGTTATTTTGGACGTGATGCCTTTAAACTGGGCGATAGTTTTGACAGTAGTTATGGCAACGCATCGGGCAACCTACGTTGGAACCATATTTTTAGCGATCGTTTGTTCTCCAATCTTTCGGCCATTCTAAGTCGATATGACTACGACCTGGAGTTTGCACAGGATGAATTTGATTGGGTGTCCTCCATCACCAACTACAATCTTAAATACGACTTTAAATATTATTTGAGTGATGCCTTCAAATTGGATTTTGGCGCCAACGGTATTTATTATGATTTTAACCCTGGGGAAGTAAGCCCCACCGCAGAAACATCACCCGTAAATCCGTTAAAACTAGACCAGAAAAAAGCCCTTGAAAGTGGGTTGTACGTAAGTGCGGAACATAAATTGAGTCCTAAACTCACAGCGCAGTACGGCTTGCGATACAGTGCTTTTTCCCGATTGGGTGGACAACCCATCAGCACCTATGCAAACAATCGGCCCGTGGTGTACAATCCCGAACTGGGCATTTATGAACGTGGCGAGGTTATAGGGGAGACTTATTTCGACAAAAGCGACGCCATTGAAACCTTTGGCAATTTTGAGCCCCGTGTTTCTTTGGCATACCTCCTTAACGAGCAATCATCCCTAAAAGCAGGTTTTTCACGCACCGCCCAGTACATTCACTTGCTGTCCAACACATCATCCGCGACCCCTTTGGATGTGTGGACACCCAGTGGTCCCTTTATAAAGCCACAATTGTCCAACCAGTATGCGGTGGGGTACTTTCGCAATTTTACCAACAAGACCTATTCATTGGAAGCAGAGGCCTATTATAAAACCGTGGACAATAGGATAGATTACATAGATGGCTCCGATCTGATCGGTCAAAATACCATTGAGACTGAAATCTTGAATGGCGAAATGCGGGCCTATGGATTGGAACTGCTACTTAGAAAGAACGAGGGGAATCTTACGGGATGGATCGCATACACCCTTTCCAAATCGGAGCAAAGAACCTTGGGAGGAACGGCTGGTGGTCCCGGCATCAACAATGGTGACTGGTACAATGCCTCATTTGATAGGACCCACGACATATCCGTATCCGGGGCTTACCATTTGGACGACCAATGGAGTTTTGGGGCCAATCTGGTTTTTCAAACGGGTAGGCCGGTAACCTATCCCAATGGGCAATATGTGTATGAAGATCTGTCCATAGCCAGTTATGCCCCTCGAAATTCGGACCGTTTACCAGCCTACCATCGTATGGATGTTTCCGTCAATTACAAACCCAGAAAATATCAGAACAAACGCTTTAAGGGAGAATGGGTACTCAGTATCTACAATCTGTACAGCAGAAAAAATGCCGCTTCAATTTCCTTCGGTCAAAATCTGGAAACCGGAGCCAACGAAGCTACTCGAACAGCCATTTTTGGCATTGTACCCTCATTGACCTACAACTTTAAATTTTAAAGCATGAAAACATTGAAAAAAATCATATTGGCCATTATTGTTATTGCTTTTGCCTCATGTGAAGATGTGGTGGATGTGGAAGTCCAAGAAGGCCAAAAACGATTGGTAGTGGAGGCATCCTTGGATTGGGAGAAAGGAACGGAAGGAAATATTCAGACCATCCGTCTGCGCGAATCCACCCCATTTTTTAATACCGATACCGACACTGGAGTAATAGGTGCCTCCGTAGTGGTAACGAACGATAGTAGTGGCGACAGCTACATTTTTGCCGATCAGGGCAATGGTGAATACCGGACCACGAATTTTGAACCCGTTCTGGAACAGACCTATTCGCTTAGGATAGAATACAACGGAGAAGTCTATACCGCAACCGAGACCATGACCCCCGTGACCGATATCACCCGTGTTTTTCAGGACCGGGAAGATGGATTTGACGATGAGGTGTTGGAAGTCCATGTAGTGTTTAACGACCCAGAGGAAGAGGGGAACAATTACCTGTTCAAATTTCACAGGGAAGGGGATCTGTTACCCGATTTGGAAGAAGGGGAGGATGAATTCGTGAACGGTAACGAGATTGATTGGTGGTATGAAATTGAAAAGGATGACGATACCCATACAGAGCCTTTCAAACCTGGCGATGTAGTAAATATTCAAATGCATGGGATTTCAAGGGCTTATTACGATTATATTAAGATTTTAATCTCCCAATTGGGCGGTGTTGGTCTTTTTGAATCCACCCCAGTGGCCGTAAAAGGCAACTGTATTAATACTACAAATCCTGACAACTATGCGTTTGGGTACTTCAGGTTAACACAGGTTGTAAAAACGAGTTACACCTTTGTAGAAGAATAGTTTAGGTTGGTTTGATGCCAAGCGTCGGGTTTCTAGGGCTCGGCGCTTTTCTTGGTTCGTAGCGTTAAGTTTTTTCTAAAGCCCTCGCCGTTACAGGGAAATGCTTTAATTTTATGTAATGGCTATGAACACAAGAAAAGGATTTCGTTTTACCACTTACGAAGCTCCGGACCAAACCCCGTTCGAAAAACTCTTCGAGATTTTTCAGGAACTCATCACCCATACTTCAGGTGATGTGGAGGAGGCTTTGGACTGGCTCCGTGAGCTGGACAAGGAGTACGAACTTACCGATGACGATTACACCATTGACGATTTTATAGAAGACCTGAAGGCCAAGGGTTACATCCGTGAAGAATTTGACATGGATGGCGAAAAAGGCGGTGATGATGGGGAAGAAGGCGATGAAAGTCCGGCAGGTGGAAGCTTGTCCATGACAGCCAAGTTGGAACGCATGCTGCGCCAGCGTGCCCTCGATCAAATCTTTGGTAAGATCAAACGGAGTGGCTCCGGTAACCATCGCACCGGAAAGTCGGGGAGGGGAGATGAGCATACAGGCGAGTTTCGGGAATATCGTTTTGGAGATTCCCTGGAACACATTTCCATGACGGAAAGTTTGAAAAATGCACAAGTCAACCACGGATTGGACACCTTTTCCATGAGTGAGGAAGATTTGGTGGTGGAAGATACCCAATACAAGGCACAGATGAGCACCGTGCTGATGATTGATATCAGTCACAGCATGATCCTGTATGGGGAAGACCGCATTACCCCGGCCAAAAAAGTGTCCATGGCCTTGGCAGAGTTGATAACAACCCGTTACCCGAAGGACACCTTGGATATTCTGGTTTTTGGGAACGATGCCTGGCCCATACCCATAAAAGACCTGCCGTATTTAAGGGTAGGGCCATACCATACGAATACCGTTGCGGGACTACAATTGGCCATGGATATCCTCCGAAGAAAGCGGAACACCAATAAGCAGATTTTCATGATCACTGATGGAAAGCCTTCCTGTATTCGCCTTCCTGATGGAAATTATTACAAAAACAGTGTGGGATTGGACGATTATATCGTGGAGAAATGCTACACCATGGCACAACAGGCCCGAAAACTGCACATTCCCATTACCACCTTCATGATTGCCGAAGACCCCTATTTGATGCAATTTGTGCGCGAATTTACCAAAGCCAACAAGGGCAAAGCCTTTTATACCGGGTTGAAGGGGCTGGGGGAAATGATTTTTGAAGATTACGAACAGAACAGAAAACGAAGAATAAAAGGATAAAGACCATATGAAATTGGACCATACCAAAATAAAGACTTTAGGCGATTTAAAATCCGCTGGTTACCAAAGCAAGAGCATCAAGGATGAATTGCGCGAAAACCTTTTGGGCAAAATTTCCAAAAAAGAAGAAGTTTTTGAAGGGGTTTGGGGTTATGAAAACTCCGTGATACCAGAATTGGAACGAGCTATTCTTTCACGTCATAATATCAATCTGCTGGGGCTGCGAGGCCAGGCCAAGACCCGTTTGGCCCGTTTGATGGTACAACTGCTGGATGAATGGATGCCCGTGGTGGCAGGTTCGGAAATCCACGATGACCCGTTGAACCCCATTTCTAGGTTTGCCATTGAGCTTATCAAGGAAAAAGGAGACAATACCCCAGTGGAGTGGATCCATAGGGATGAGCGCTTTTTTGAAAAATTGGCGACCCCAGATGTAACCGTGGCCGATCTGATAGGAGATGTGGACCCCATCAAGGCAGCCAATTTTCGACTTTCCTATGCTGATGACCGCGTCATCCATTTTGGGATGATCCCAAGGGCCAATCGCTGCATCTTTGTCATCAATGAGCTGCCCGATCTGCAAGCCAGGATCCAAGTGGCCCTTTTCAACATCCTGCAGGAAGGGGACATCCAAATCCGTGGATTCAAGTTGAGGCTTCATTTGGACATTCAATTTGTGTTTACGGCAAACCCTGAGGATTATACCAATAGGGGAAGCATTGTGACCCCATTGAAGGATCGAATCGGCTCCCAGATTTTAACACATTATCCTGAAAGTGTGGAAATTGCAAAGAAAATCACCAAACAAGAAGCCCAATTGGATAGCAGGCAATCTGACAACATCTACGTGCCAGAAATTGCCATGGACCTTTTGGAACAGATCAGTTTTGAAGCGCGGAAAAGTGAATATGTGGATGCCAAAAGTGGCGTTAGTGCGCGAATGAGCATCACCGCATTTGAAAATTTGTTGAGCACGGCGGAACGCAGGGCCGTCTTGGCAGGGGATGCCAAAACATCTGTTCGTTTGAGTGATTTTAT
Source organism: Allomuricauda sp. (assembly GCA_030148305.1). Classification (GTDB taxonomy): domain Bacteria; phylum Bacteroidota; class Bacteroidia; order Flavobacteriales; family Flavobacteriaceae; genus Flagellimonas. The sequence continues at coordinate 21,608 of JASBTS010000131.1, forward strand.
GGGCGTTATTCCCTCCATCACCGGAAAAATAGAATTGGTATACGAAGGAGAGCAGGAGGGAGCAGGCTTTGTGGCGGAGACCTTGATCGAGGATGCCATTAAATCCTTGTTCCCTAACTTTTTCCCGAAGATCGACAAACTTCAGCGCAAAGAAGCGGAAACCGAATACGATGAACTCGTCAATTGGTTTTTTGACAGCGAAGGCTTTGATCTTTTGGATGATGAATCGGATGTCAATTACAAATCCAAACTGGATTCTGTAGGTCCGCTAAACCATCTCATCAAACAATACCAACCCGAAATTTCAAAGGAGGATTCCTATTTCATGAAGGAACTATTGCTTTGGGGATTGGTGGTCCATAAAAAACTCAGCAAACACCGCTTTGAACAAGGGTTCCAGTTCAAAGACCTGTACGGTAGCTATATCCGGGGATTATAGCCATGGTCTTATTGCCAAATGTTAAGGTTGTCGTTATAGTTTTCGAAGTTGTAGACTCCAACATACCTTCTTCTCAACCAAAAAGTGTAGATGGTGAGAATAGGTAAAATGCTGTAGAGCACCAATGTTAGTGTGGCAATGGGTTTAAATGTGGTAGGAATTACGTGTTCCCCATATTCCGCAATGGAATTGAGCACCATAATACTGTCATAAATCTTAAATACATATACCCCTAAAACGGCGTATAATGCATATTCGATATTCCGCATTTTGGGATCTGGCAGTTCTTCTTCGGAAATCTTGAACCAAACCACGTACAAATACAATAAATGAATGGTAGAAAGTATGGGAAAAAGATAATTATCAGCTTTTAGGAAGTAGAATTTATTGGTGTAAACTCCATAAAAATCCAAAACGATCAGGATCAATAACACAACCAAAGAAGCTAAAATGTTTCTTTTCCAGGTGATGATTTTTGAAATTGCATTCATATCAAAAGTGATTTGGGAATCTAATTTGATATAAAGTAAGGGGATAAAAATGAAAGAATTTCAAACTAATCGACAAACAGTGGGCTATGTTGGATAATCAGAAAAATCTGATATAATGCACCCATTATTCTCCATTAAAAATGAATGGTTTGATCAATCGAACAGATCAGAGGAAAGGTAACGATCTCCACGGTCACAGACGATAGAAACAATGGTGCCGCTGTCCAATAGTTCTGCCAATCTAAAAGCCACGGTAGCCGCACCACCACTACTCATACCGGCAAAGATTCCTTCTTCCTTGGCCAGTTTTTTGGCCATTAGGGTAGCGTCCAATTCGCTGACCTCCATGACTTTGTCCACCTTTTTGGGGTCAAAGATCTTGGGCAAATATTCTTGGGGCCATTTTCGTATTCCCGGGATTTTGGACTCATCGGTGGGCTGTACCCCAACAATCTGAATGTTCGGGTTTTGCTCCTTCAAAAAGGTAGAGGTGCCCATAATGGTCCCCGTGGTTCCCATACTGCTTACAAAATGGGTAATCTGCCCTTCGGTATCCCTCCAAATTTCTGGACCTGTGGTTTTGTAGTGGGCCTTCCAATTATCATCGTTGGAGAATTGGTTCATCATGATGAATCCCTCGTTCTTTACTTTGGATTCAGCATAATCCCGAGCACCTTCGATCCCTACATCGGCAGGGGTCAAGGTTACTTTGGCACCATAAGCACGCATGGTCTGGACCCGTTCTTTTGTAGAGTTTTCCGGCATAACCAGTTCAATATCCAAACCGAAAAGACTTGCGATCATGGCAAGCCCGATACCTGTATTGCCACTAGTGGCCTCGATCAATTTGGATGCTTTTGTAAAATCACCCCGTTCCAAGCCACTTTTGATCATGTTATAGGCGGGACGGTCCTTTACGCTCCCACCAGGATTATTGCCTTCGAGCTTAAAAAGTACTTTGACGTTTGGATTGGGATTCAACACTTTGGCCTCCACCAATGGAGTGTTACCAATGAGGTCTAGGATGCTTTTAGACATTTGGAGCTGTCTTTATTTTGATTTCAGGTGTATGGAAAACTGTGGAATTTGGGGGCACCGAAGCGGTGACCCAGGCGTTACCACCAATAATGGAATTTTCACCAATAACGGTCTTGCCCCCCAAAATGGTGGCATTGGCATAAATGGTAACATTGCTCATGATAGTGGGATGCCTTTTGGTTTTCTCCAGGTTTTTGGCCACATATAACGCTCCAAGCGTTACACCCTGATAAATTTTTACATTGTCGTGTATGATGGCGGTTTCGCCAATGACCACACCTGTGGCGTGATCGATAAAGAACGATTTTCCTATTTTGGCGCCAGGGTTGATATCCACACCGGTCTGTCTGTGTGCATATTCGGTCATCAGCCTTGGGATCAAAGGCACATCTTGAACATAAAGTTCATGCGCTAATCGGTAAATGGCAATGGCATAAAAGCCAGGATAGGCCATATAAATCTCTCGTATGGAGAGTGATGCAGGGTCACAATTGAGAATTGCCTCGGCATCCAAGTTCAATTTTTCCAAAATTCCCGGCAGTTCAGAAACGTAGTTGTTCCACACTTGATGACTTGGGCGTTCCAACTCCCAACAGGCCATATCCATCAACCCATTGAACTTGTTTTCTAACAGTTCCAGATTTACCGCTACAGGGGTATTGGCATCAAAAAGGGTATAAAAAAGCGTATCCGTAAAATCTTCGGTTTCTTGCTTCAATCTGAAATCCAGATGAGGCAACTTCTTGTGCCTGTTCAGCTCTGCAATGATTTTTTCCTTGTCCATACTACTCCTTATTGTCTTAAAATTAGACAAATCCTTACCACAGCCTATCAGAAAAGGCTAACTTTAGTTTAAAAATAACATATTATCGATATATGGCTGTTCATACTACGATTTCTAAAGAAGCATTTGATTTTTTAAGACAACTTGAAAAGAACAACAATAAGGAATGGTTCGAAGCGAATAAGAAGACGTTTAAAAAACACGAAACTGCCGTGAAGGGGTTTTACGAAGCGGTAAAAGATAAACTGAACCACCACGACGAAATTGAAAAGATGAAGATGTTCCGTATTTATAGAGATGTGCGTTTTTCCAAGGACAAGACCCCGTACAAGACCCATTTTGGAGGTTCCTTTTCCCGATTGGGCAATCATTTAAGAGGTGGGTATTACCTCCATTTAAAACCGGGCGGGTCATTTTTGGCCACTGGATTTTGGGACCCGAACAAAGAGGACCTCTTCCGTATACGCAAGGAACTGGAAATGGATGCTTCCGAATTTAGGGAGGTCATCGGGCAGAAATCCTTGAAATCTATTTGGGGAGAATTGAAAGGAGACACTGTTAAAACGGCTCCAAAAGGATTTGATAAAAATCATTCCGATATTGATTTGATCAAACATCAGCAATTCATTTTTACGCGGGACCTCACGGATACAAAGGTGCTGTCCGATTCCTTTTTGGATGAAGTGGACAAATCTTACCGCGCCATAAGGCCTTATTTTGACCTGATGAGCGACATCCTGACCACCAACTTGAACGGGGAATCAATCCTGTAACTGGGCATGATAATCCAATAATTGGACTTGGTCTTTCAGTCGTTCGATAACCATGTTCATCATACGCTTGTTCAAGGAAGATGAATTGGTGATGTAATCCTGGTATTCTTCCACGGTAAACTGGCCAATGACCATTCCCTTAAGGGAATTCCTGAACTTGATGTCCTTTTGGATGGCCCCCTCAATAAACTGCATCTTGCGTTCCAACGAAAGCTCGTGAAAAGCCCCCTTATGTTTGGCGATGTAGTTCTTGAAAGCCTCCACCAATAAAAGGTTTTGAAGCTTAATAACAGGTCGTAAGGTTTGGTTCTGGAAACGCTCATCAAAACCCATTGCGCTGTTGAAATGTGTCTGTGGAATGTCTGGACGGATGTCCAAAAGACTCTTGGATCGTGAATCCATGGCACTTGTTTTAATAAAGTTACATAATCGAAAACCGCACTCTTTTGGCAGTTGTATTAGTTGTTAACGATTTTATGAACAGTTACTTGATTAAACAAAATCAATCAAGATTTCATGGGATGCCAATGAATAATAGGTAAAAATATCCTCCTGGGTAAAATCTCAGACAAAGAAATTTATCAAAAGGGGACTAACAGAAACGAAGTTTTTTTAATATAAACTTTTAGAATATTTTTTAGGTCTTCGGAATACAAAAATGAAATAATTCAATATAAGAAGCGTAATAAAAATTACAGATAACCTGATGTAATAAGCAAATCTTAGTTCTCTTATCTTTTTACCATCTAGCAATTTGGATTCAAAACTAATATCCATTCTGTCATAATTGATAATTGAATCAATCTGTTCCAACATTACCCTGTATTGAGAGGCACCTTCTTCTTGCATTCTAAAATATAACTCTAATGAGTCTAACTTTTCGTTTAGAGCATCAAAGTCATTTTCTAGAACAGAGTGATTGTTTTCAATAACATGAATTCTCTGCTCCAATATATTATTCACTTTTTTCTCATAATCAAATCTCTGTTCTAATTCACTTAACTGGTTATTGTCTAGTAGAGTTAAGTACGCTATGAATAGCCCAACGGCTGTTAATATAGCATTAACCCAATTCCAGTTTATCTTCAATCCCTTCTTACTAGATTTTTTCTTTTTTGACATGCAATTATTATTCAGGAAAGTTGATTATTAATGTAATCAATATATTGTAAATCAAACCTTTCTCAGGACTTTTCTTTTCTAATATTATTTGATTTAAATTGTGTTTAAAACAATCTCTATGAAATTCGGTAAAGTAGACCACCCCGAACGTATTGATTTCACCATTCCCGATGACCATCCGGATACACCGGTAGTACTTTCTAAATATGGGTCCAAAGAAAAACCCAATGTATTCGTGGGCTGTGCCAAATGGAACCGTCAAGATCTCAAGAATTTTTATCCAAGAGGCACTCGTGATGAATTGCAATACTACTCGTCCCAGTTCAACTGCATAGAGCTCAATGCCACATTTTACCGCATCTTTCCTGCTGACACCTATGAAAAATGGTACGACAAGACCCCGGAAGGTTTTAAGTTTTTCCCAAAAATGACCAATGAGGTGAGCCATCTCCGTCGATTGAACGAACAAGTATACCCCGTGGTGGACCGTTATTTGGAAGTGACCGCTTTACTCCGGGAGAAAATGGGCACTATCTTTTTGCAGATGCACAACAACTTCGACCCCAAAAACTGGGATAGGGTAGTGCGCTTTGTGGAGTATTGGCCCAAGGAGTTTCCCTTGGCCATGGAATTCCGACACACGGATTGGTTCATCGAAGAAACCGTGGCCCAAGAACTGTATCATTTGCTGGAAGAGAACAACATTGCCAATGTGTTGGTAGATACCGCAGGCAGGAGGGACCTGATGCATATGCGGTTGACCAACAATGAGGCCTTTGTCCGTTATGTGGGAGCTAACCATCCGTCTGATTATCCTCGACTTCAGGATTGGGTAAAACGATTGTCTACTTGGAAAGAGCTAGGTTTGCAAAACATCCATTTTTTTGTGCACCAAAACCTGGAATTGGAATCCCCATTACTTTCAGCCCATTTGATCAAGCAATTGAATCCCGCCCTAGCTTGCAATCTAACTATACCCGCAACTTTAAACTCTCCTCAACAGGGTCTTTTTGATTAAACCCGGAATTTTCATCGATTTAAAAATCCTTCGTCAATAAAATTATAGAGTCCGTAGTGCTTGGTAATGAATAGTTTGAAATTCATAATTACACAAATTTAGTAGGGTAATATTGAAACAAGCGATCGGGTATTGAAGTACATTTGCCCTGTATTTTAAAAAGTTTCACAATGCGATTTCATACACGAAAATGGGTAAAACCAGAAGATTTGAACGCCAATGGAACGCTGTTTGGCGGAAAGGTCCTTTCATGGATCGATGAAGAGGCTGTGATGTACAGCATCATACAACTTGAAAACAAAAAGGTAGTTACCAAATATATGTCCGAAATCAATTTTATGAGTACCGCCGTAGAGGGTGACATCATTGAGATCGGGATCGACGTGATAAAATTCGGGGTCACCTCCATTTCCCTCAATTGCGAGGTAAGAAACAAGATGACCCACGAAAGTATTGTCACCGTGGACAATATTATTTTGGTGAACCTGGACGACAAAGGCAATCCAAAGGCCCATGGCAAAACCAAAATCGAGTACGTTAAGGACCGATTGGCCAAAAAGGAAAAAGAGGAAAACGTTTAGTTCAATGTTTTGGCAATTGCCTGAACCTCGTCCAATACCCTAAGAAGGTTACCACCCCACAATTTGGCGATTTCTTCTTCGGTATAGCCACGTTTTACCAGTTCCAAGGTCACATTGAAGGTCTCAGAGGCGTCTGACCAACCTTCAATTCCACCACCTCCATCAAAATCGGAGCTGATGCCCACATGGTCTATCCCGATCAATTTCACCATGTAATCAATGTGGTCAACAAAATCGGAAACATTGACCGCCGGTGGTGCATTGGGATCTTTTTTGGCAAGCTCCTCTGCAATGCCCATTACCTTTTGATAGTTTTCAAAAAAGGTTTCGCGTTGTTCTGGTGTCAATGTTCTAAACTGTGATCGTTCGAACCATTCAATACCCAACGAATCGGCTACTTTTTTGTTAATTTCTTGCAGGTACGCGGAACGAGCATCATTTTTTTCAGTATTTAGATATGATCCAAAAGCGACCGTTTGAACCACGCCACCGTTCTTTTTCATCATCAGAAGTTGTTCATCGTCCAAGTTACGGCTGTGGTTGCACAATGCCCTTGCCGAAGAATGCGAAGCGATGATCGGGGCTTTGGAAAGTTCGATCATTTGGACCATGGCCTCTTTGGAAGGATGGGAGACATCTACCATAATCCCCACACGGTTCATTTCCGCAATGGCCTGTTTGCCCAAATCACTTAAACCGTGGTACAACCAAACACTATCTTGTTCCCCTGTATTGGAATCACTGAACTGGCTATGACCGTTATGCGCCAAGGACATGTATCTGGCACCCAATTTTTGGTATTCTTCAATTTTGGAAAGATCCTCACCTATTGGGTAAGCGTTCTCCACCCCGATCATGGCCACTTTTTTACCGGAAGCGGCTATTTTTCTAACATCTTCAGAAGTAAGGGCCAACCCGATCTGATCAGGGGCAATCTCTTCACAAAGTTTATGGATCGCTTGGAATTTAGCCATGGCATTTTCAGAAGCCTTGGCATATCCTTCAGCAGTAAGGGTGTCTTGTCCGGTATACACAATAAACCAGGCCACATCCAAGCCGCCTTCCTTCATTTTGGGAAGATTTACTTGGGTCTTCAGGTTTTGGGCATAGTTGATGCTATCCGTAAAGTTGGCTACGTTAATATCATCATGCGTGTCGATGGTGATCACGGAATCATGGATCCTATGGGCCATTTCTTCCAAGTTTTCCGTTTTCTTAGGTTCTTTTTCTCCACAGGAAACAAAAAGGAGAATACTACAAATGAGGTATATGTATTTCATCAGGTTGGTTTTTATACATACAAATAAAGCAATTTGACAACAAAATCCGAATCCTACGGAACATTAAATTGTTATCCCTCTTTTTATTGGACATTTTTAGTGTATCAACAATTATTACCTCTTAAAATTGGGAACACGGGAATTACTCAACTATCTTGAAAAATTGGAAATCGGATTAAGCTCTTTCTCTTATGAAGAACTCGGCGTAGTGGAAGCCGGTGAATTGAAAAAATCCTTCGAGATCTTTAAACACGGTTTGGAAGACAAAGTTTTTGGCATATCCGAACTGAAACAACTGGAAGATCTTTACAAAAGAATGGGGATTTTGGAACCCGAAAGGAAATCCACCGCCTTTGAAAAACCGATAGCCAAAGATCCTATTTTTCAATTGCTGGATGCATTGGAAAATACCCCACTGAACAAAACACAACTGGAACTGACCAAAGCCTTGAAAAAAGCTGCCGAGAAACTGGTCAAAATAGATAAAAATACCCCCGAATCTATGCCAAATCACTTTCAATATATTGAGAAGAGCCTTGTAACGGGCTACTCGGAACACAAGATCAACCTAAAACCGGTTTTGGAAGACTGCATGGGCCGCATGGAGTTATTGGAAGAACTGGTAAGGAT
>JASBTS010000140.1 GCA_030148305.1 Allomuricauda sp.
ACCCACAAGGAAATTTTGACCACCATTTGGGACAAAAATGATTACTTCAACAAAAAGAGTCTAAATGTATTTGTTTCCCATTTGCGCAAGCATTTGGCGAAAGATTCCAATATCAGTATCGTAAATGTAAACCGTAGGGGCTTTATGCTTCGGGTTGATGAGAAATAATGTTCCAGTAGGTTGGCTTGGTTTTTGTGGCAATTTAACCAACCAACCAACCAACTAATTTTTCAGATGTTCAAATTTCTTCGAAATAAACCAGATTGTCCGCCATTGTGCCAACTGGACCAATTGTACAAGCATACGATTTCCAAGTTGCCTATCAATGAAAAGATTGCTTATTGCGAGCGATTAGTGGAAAGTGCACAATATCAATTGTCACAGGCTTGTCCCAAAAAAGATTTGGGTTACTTCAGGAATCTATTGTCAGCTGCAGAATCTGAACTACTACAGTTAAGGTCACTCGAATAGCCACTTGATTTTATTGGAATCCAATTAATTCATTATGGGTCAATAGGAGTCTATTGATACGGATGAATTTTTGATGAATCTTTTTTGATAACATTCTTGTAACAAATTATCCATTTGCAGTCTTATTGTGCAGGGTTAGTACTTCCCTAGATTTTACGTCAATTAAAAATAACGAGTCATGACAAACCGATTAAAATTATCCGCTCTCGCCTTTTTAACAATGTTATTCAGTTTCGGCCAGCAGAACATCAATCCGAAGATTATATCAATCAACCCCGATTTGATAAAGGATGAAACCTATACCATGAAATGGTACATGATAGTGGATACCTTAAAACATGAACTGGGATCGGTCGTTACCAAAATTCAAAAAAGTGGCGAGAAGCTTACCATCATTACTGATGTGAAATTGCCACAAGCCACCAAGCCTTGGGTAGACAGTACCGTTGTGGCCATTAGGGATTTTTCACCTATCTATCACTCATCTTACAACCAAAATCGTGATATGGCAATTAATTATGGAAAGAATGTTACTGGCTATCATATTGATCATAAAACTGGAGATAAAATTGAATTGAATGAATCTCCTACCATTTCATTTTTTGATAGTAGTAGTTACCTTCAATTAATTAGATTTTTGCCATTGGCAGAAGGTTATACCTGCACTTTGGATATATTTGATTTCAATCCCAATGCCAAAACAGGAACAATGGCGGTACATATAAAGGATGTGTCTTCTACACAATTCACTACAAAAACAGGTGAAAGGGAGGTTTGGAAGGTTTACGTAACGGATGACATTAGCGACAACCAAGCCAACATATTCTATTATATTGAAAAATCCACAGGAATTCTTTTGCAGCAAGAAGTGGATATAACAGGAAGGAAAATGGTCATGATAAGAGAAGGTATCTGAGTTTATGGGGATACATAATTGAACTGTACCCTTGCAAGAATTTGGAACGGCATTTTATCACATCTAGCGAAAAAATCTTAAGTTTAGAGCCGAAATCAATTCCTATATCATGAAAAGATCAATCCTTGCCGTTTTACTTTTTTCCCTATGTTTTTATGCTTTTGCAACAGAAACCAAGCTAATGGTCAGGGCCAAGGCCAAGGATGCCAAGTTTGTGGGTAGTTCCATTGGAGGGGCACACATTATTGTGCGGAACAGTATCAATGGTGAAATTCTTGCCGAAGGTGTTACAAGTGGCAGTACCGGCAATACGGGCTTGATCATGAAGACCCCAATAGAAAGATATACTCAACTGACCGATGCTGAAACAGCCGGTTTTTTGGCAGTAGTGGATATAGAGGAACCTACCTATGTTCGGATTGAGGTGATTTCACCCATCAATAGAAAAAATGCCCAAGTACATGCCAGCACTGAACTTTGGCTAATACCCGGTAAAGATATTTTGGGTGATGGGGTTGTAATCGAGATTCCAGGTTTTGTGATCGATATCCTTGCGCCCAATACACATCAGTATATCCCTTTAGCGTCCATTAAATCTGAAGGATTGGACATTAAGGCCAATATTGTGATGATGTGTGGTTGCCCCATTGAAAAAGGCGGCGTTTGGGATTCGGAAATCATGGAAGTAAAGGCCATCGTTAAAAAAGACGATAAGGTTTTCGGGGAATTTCCTTTGGATAACCCATCTCGAAACCTATTTGCCACCAATCTCAAGATTGAAAGTGCAGGCCACTATCAAGTTTTGGTCTACGCCTTTAATCCCAAAACTGGCAATACTGGGGTAGATACCATCAATTGTGTGGTTACGGAATAACTTTGATTTGGACTGTATTTTTGTGGTCGAATCCTGTCATGTGACTTCGGTAAAATTTGGTACCTTTTGGCTCCTAAACCAAACGCTCCAAAATGAAAAGGACCCGACCAATTTCACTTTGCCTCATATTACTTTTTGCCGCTTGCCAGACCACTCCTAAAATGGATCTATTGGATGTGGGGATTCCCCTTAAAATGGCAGAATACAGGCATTCACAGGTTTCCAATGTGGTATATGCCCTTTCTTTTGATATTCCAGAGGAAAAATCATCTCCCATACCTTCAAAATTGGAATTGAAACTGGAGTTGCAAGATCTTTCCCATCCGTTGTATTTGGATTTTAATGCAGATGCCAATTTATTGATGGAATTGGTGGTAAATGGCAAAAACCAGCCTATTGACCATCAAAAGGAGCATTTGATCATTTCGGAGAATCTCCACAAGGGAGAAAACACCATTCAGGTTCAATTTCATGCGGGGGAACTCTCCCTTAACCGAAATGACGATTTTCTGTATACCTTATTAGTTCCAGATCGGGCCAGTACCTTGTTCCCTTGTTTTGATCAACCCAATATCAAGGCAAAGTATAAATTGGATATTACCGTTCCAAAGGCATGGAAAGTGCTCTGCGGGGCTCCTTTGGTCACTAGTTCAGAGGAAGGAGAAAAAAACCACTATCAGTTTGGCGAAAGTGATCCTATGAGCACCTATTTATTTTCCTTTGTGGCCGGAAAGTTTGAGTCGGTTACCGAGAACCCAGGGATTTTTGATATGACTTTTTTATATCGTGAAACGGACTCGACCAAAATCAATTTGAGCACTGGGAGGGTTTTTGACCTACATCAAAAATCGATTGACTTTCTCCAAGGATACACCGAGTATCAATTTCCGTTTCAAAAACTGGATTTTGCAGGCATACCAGGATTCCAATATGGTGGAATGGAGCATGTAGGTGCAATTCAGTATAGGGAACCAGCCTTGTTTTTGGATGAAAGTGCCACGGAACGTCAAAAAATGGGTAGAGCAAAGCTCATCGCCCATGAAACTTCCCATATGTGGTTCGGTGATTTGGTGACTATGGACTGGTTCAATGATGTTTGGATGAAGGAAGTATTTGCCAATTTTATGGCCGACAAGATCGTGAACCCTACTTTTCCCGATATCAACCATAAGTTACAGTTCATGAATTCCCATTATCAAGGGGCTTACGGAGAGGATAGGACCAAGGGAACAAATCCCATCCGACAAGAATTGGACAACTTGAAAAATGCAGGCAGTCTGTACGGTGGTATCATTTACAACAAAGCTCCGATCATGATGCGTCAGTTAGAGGCAACAATTGGAGAGAAGGAGTTTAGGGAGGGGATTCGGGAGTACATCTCCAAATACGCCTATGGAAATGCCACTTGGAACGATTTGGTGGGTATTTTGGACAACAGGACACCCAAAGATCTTCAACAATGGAGCGAAGTGTGGGTAAACCAATCCGGGCGGCCTCTTTTTACTGAAGGAATCAGTTATGAAAATGATAAGATCAAAACCTTCACCTTATCACAAAAAGCGGAAGACGGAAGTGAAAACATTTGGCCACAATCCTTTGAAATCACTTTCGTATATCCCGACAGTAGTTTGACAATTCCGTTCAACACTGATAGAGCTTCAACCAAAATTGAAGAAGCAATAGGTCTTGAAAAGCCAGAGGCCATCATCTACAACTCCAATGCATTTGGTTACGGGGTATTTCCTATAAAGGTGGACGAGTTGGTTTGGATTCCCAAATTAAAGGATGAAGTCGCTAGGGGGTACGGGTATTTGAATGCTTATGAAAATGTGTTGACGGGTAATTTAGAGTCTAAAGTGGGACTTGATTTGTTTATGGGCGGTGTACAATCGGAGCAGAATGAATTGGTGCATGGACTGTTGTGTGGGCAGATCAGCAGTGTATTTTGGAGTTACCTTTCACCCGAGGAAAGAACTCAGTTTCAGCCTATACTCGAAACAATGCTTTGGAAGGAATTGACCAACGGGAACCACGTGGCCAATATCAAAAAGAACATTTTTGGATTATGGAAGGGAATAGCCTATTCCGATGATGCCAAAGACAAATTGTACCAAATTTGGAATAAGGATCTACAAATACTGGATTTAAGACTGAACAAGGACGATTACACTGGTATGGCCATGACATTGGCCTTGTATGAACATCCTAAGGCAGATGAAATTTTGGAATCGGCCAAAAATGCATTGGACAACCCGGATCAATTAAAGCGCTTTGAATTTTTGGCTCCGGCACTTTCTGCTGATGCATCGGTAAGGGCTACATTTTTTGAATCATTCAAGGATGCCAAGAATAGAGAAAAGGAGGCTTGGGTTTTGGCCGCTTGTGGGTATATCCATCATCCATTGCATCAATCAACAGCCATAGAACAATTGCCACTGGCGTTGGATCTGTTGGAGGAAATACAGAAAACGGGTGATATCTTTTTTCCAAAGCGATGGCTCAGCGCTACCGTTGGACAATATCAATCCTCTGAAGCCTATAAGCTAACAGAAAAATATTTGGCGGAACATCCTGATTTGAATAACTCTTTGAAGGGTAAACTTTTACAGGCAACAGACGATTTGTATCGCTATGTAAAACAGCAATAGGAGGCTTTCTTATGTAACCTTTGTTACCATTTAATCATTATAAATAGTTGATAATAAACAGTTTAGTGACGAAAGTCATTGTTCTTCCCATGCCTTGAAAGTATCTTTGGTACCATAAGTTTTAAATACGAGTACCATGAAAAAATTTTGGTTAATGGTGTTGGTTGTTCTGGGAACAGCCACACTGCAGGCACAGGATAGGGACCGGGATAGGATCCAGGATCCCGATCAAGATCGAGACCGATTGATGTTGGTAGATGGTGATGTGTTACAAATTCGTGACCGTGACCAAGTACGCTTACAAGATCCCATCACCTTGGCGGATGGAACAGTGGTCAATTTAAATGGGACCTATGTAACTCCGGATCGTGATCGCTTACGTTTACGTGATGGGGAATGTTTGGACAATGATGGTATCAAGTACCGTAACGAGTACCAATACCGCTACAAAATGATGCAGGATGATAAAGGGTTGACCAATGCCCAGATCCAAACGAGGAACCAGAACAGGTACCAAGTAATGCTCATTGATGGGGAGCTCTACCAAATCAGGACCCAATCCCAAAACAGGTTACAACAACGATTGGAATTGGCCAACGGGACTACCGTTGACCCTGATGGCACCTACATGAACCAAGACCGTCAACAGTTAAGGTTGCAAAATGGTGAATGTTTGAATATTGACGGTGTCAAGTTCAATAACATGTACCAACATCGCAAAATGATGCTCCAAAAAAACATGCTGAACATGAAATCTAAAAAGGCCAATCTTCAAAAGAAGAAAGCCGGACAGATCATGTAGTTGTATTTTGGTTTAGGACCATGCCGCAATGAGACGGCATGGTCCAACAACTTTAAAATCAGGAGCCATGAAACAAAGTGTCTATATCGTTTTGTCTATGCTATTGGGTCTATGGGGAGCATTTGCCCAAAAAACGAGCAAGCAAAACACGGCTGATGAAGAATCCTATGTTCTTGTAGACTTGAGCTATGTGAACGATGCCATTTTTATGGGCCGTAGGGATTCCATTGCAGCTCCCTATCTGTTGCCTTCCATTGGCTATTATGATAAATCTGGGTTATTCGCCGATGCAACAGTTTCCTATTTAACAAGTTCAGCCGAACAACGTGTTGACTTGTTCTACCTATCAGGAGGTTATCTTTTTGATGGCAATAAATGGAGTGGGGGACTTTCAGGTACCGCTTATTTTTATAATCAGGATAGTTACAATGTGCAATCGGAAGTGGTGGCGGATGTTACTGGATTGCTCAGCTATGATTTAAAATTGTTGGAGCTTTCCGTTTATGTCAGTTCTTATTTCAATAAAAATAGTTCTCCCGACCTTTTCTTGGGATTCATAGTGGACAAACCCATTTACACCATGAACAAGCAGTTGCTTATCGATCCTAAGTTTTCAATTTTTGCCGGGTCGCAATACTTTTACCAAGAATACTACACCACTAGCCGTCTCGGTAACCGAAAAGGCCAAGGCAAGGGTCAAGGAAGTACAACGACCACAGAAGTGGTCACCAATGTGGAAATAGCCGAAGCTTCTGAATTCAATGTGCTTAATTTGGAATTGGGCCTGCCCATTCATTACCAACATAAGCATTTTATATTTTCGTTCACGCCCACTTGGGCATTCCCACAGACTCCTGCTACCCTTACCACAGATGATGGGGTGTATATAGAGGATTTGAAAAATGTATTCTATTGGTCCGCGGGCATCAGTTATTGGTTCAAGACCAAAAAGAATTGATCAAACTACTTCCGTTTGGGGAGGTACAATTTATAGGATGACGATTTCGTCTTGATTTCATCCAAATGGCCCATGAATGTTTTGTCCTTCTTCAAGTAATGGATATGAACAAAACTACCGGCGTGGGTGAACACTCCTTGATGGTTTTCAGAATAAAACCCGACCAATTCACCCTCCGTTTCTTCGAAAGTAAATTTTTGCGACTTGACACCTTCACGATATCCTTCTACTTCCGGATTTCTGGGCGTTACAATATGGGCCGTGAGTTCGTCAAAAGGTCCTTTGATCATAAATGGGAAAGGCTGTTTTAGATCATATCCCTTAGCCTTGGCAATGGATGCCACAACATCTTGAATACCTTCCACACAATTGAATGAACTGGTTATTTTAAAAACCTTCCATTCCTTCACATCGGCATACACAAAAAAAGGTGATCGGATGTCCCAATCGTTGTCTACCTGGTATTTTCTTTCCTCAAAAGCTGTGGCAAAGTAAGGTTTACCATCAATCACTGTAATTTCACCCTTCATCCTATCATAGGGGCCCATACCGTACAAATGCGATTTTGGGGAAATGGTATCCAGTAAAATATGGAGGTCATAGGTGTTGCCCATGTCCTCCATGGAACCAGTGTTGTGTACCTTTGGAGTCTGGGCATGGAGTGTGCCCATGGCAAGTGCATAAATAAGGATTGAAAGTAGATTTAAGTTTTTCATTTGGGAACAATTATAAAATGATGTTGAAAAGATAGCCCGAAACCATAATGCAGAGCATAACAACGCCAAAAAATATTCCAATCAATTTCATTGTCATTACTTTTTTCAATAGCATAGCTTCAGGTAACGAGAGACCAACAACTCCCATCATAAATGCAATGGCCGTGCCCAAGGGAATGCCTTTATCCACCAAAACTTGTACTACGGGTAAAAT
This sequence comes from Allomuricauda sp., assembly GCA_030148305.1. Lineage (GTDB taxonomy): Bacteria > Bacteroidota > Bacteroidia > Flavobacteriales > Flavobacteriaceae > Flagellimonas. Next base: position 7,600 of record JASBTS010000140.1, read on the forward strand.
ACCGGAAGCATTGGAATACATGGGTACTGATAGCAATGTTGCAATTGGAACGGCAAAAAGATTGTCCTTGGCCATATATTTTTCAAAAAAGCCAGATGGAATGTATCCGTGCATCAATCCGCCAATAGCAATACCAATGATAACATATGGGAGAACTTCCTTGAGGATTTTTAAGGCTTCTTTCCAAATAATGGGCAAACGTTGTTTGAACGTTTGTTTTTCGGTCACAAATAGGTCTTGTTCCTTTTGTGCATTGGCCAGTACTTCCTTAACCCAAGGGGTCAGGTATTTTTCCAGTTTTAGTTTTTGAAGGATCAACCCAGAAATGGTTCCCAGTAATATACCACTGACTACATAAACCAGGGTGGTTTTGAGTCCAAAAAGGCCCACAAACAATCCGATGGCCACTTCGTTAACCAAAGGTGACGTGACCAAGAAGGCAAAGGTTACACCCAACGGAATACCACCTCTTACAAACCCTATGAACAACGGGACTGAGGAACAGGAACAAAACGGGGTGACAACCCCAAAGAGGCTTGCCATTAGGAATTCGGCACCGTATAATTTGTTGCGAGACAGGTAGTTTTTGACTTTGTCTATTGGGAAATAACTATTGATAATCCCCATGAAAAAGACCACGGTAAAGAGCAGCAATAAGATTTTGATGCTATCATAAATGAAAAAGTCAAGCGCCTTGGCCAAATGATCTTCAGGAGGCAGTTGTAAAACATCATAAACAAGCCATTTGGCCATTTGTTCCAACCAACTGAACATGGTTTTTGAAATAGGGATTGATTAATTGAATAGGGCCAAGACCTCTTCCTTGCTAGGTATACGACCTTTCATGACCACTTTTTCATCCACCACCAAAGCGGGAGTAAGCATCACGTTATATTGCATGATATCCATAATATCCTCCACTTTATCCACGGAGACATCCAACTGGTTTTCGGCGATTACTTCTTTGACCACTTTAGTCAGATTTTGGCATTTGGGACATCCGGTCCCCAAGATTTTCACTGTATGTTTCATCGCGATGTATCATTAAAAATTTCGACCCATTTTCAATAGGAATCAAATCAAAGGTACGTTGGCATAATGGTGCATACTGTGACATTTGTCACCAAGCACAAATTATGTGAAATTTCAGGTGTCGGATTTTTTTTGGATGTCAAACTACATTACTGATAATGCCCAAAAATTTACATGCAAATGGCGAGAATATAAACCGGACTTGGCAATACATGTGAAAATTATAATGGTCAAAAAATTGTTTGGGCGATAGTTACGTTTGTTATACACAACTAAGCTTTCAAAAATCACTGAAAAACAAAATTATAGGTAAGTGAAACCAGCGGGCTATTGATGATGGAAAGTTTATAGGCGCCTAAAGGACTATTCAGGAATACCTCGGAATTTTCGGTGCCGTTACGTTGTGTATAATAAATGCTGTAAGGGTTTTTTCTGGCGTATAGGTTGTAGATGGTAAATGTCCAGTCACCAGACCATCTTTGCGACCTGCTTTTTACTCCCCTTATGTTCCACGAGAAATCCAGCCGGTGATAAATGGGCAAACGGGCATTGTTTCTTTCCAAAAACAAAGGTGTCTGTATTCCTTCAACGGTTACAACACCATTGGCAGCGGTATAGGGCCTACCGGTCTGTGCCGTGAAATTAAAGCTCCAGGTATTGTACTTGTCCTGTTCAAAATTTACGGTTCCGTTAAAAACATGGGTTCTATCAAAATCGGAAGGGTACCAATCATTGTTATTGATCCTGTCCTCAATTCTAACGATACTTGATCGTAAAAGACTTTTTGACCACGTATAATTGAGCCAACCATTGACCGCGCCCGTCGATTTTTTCAAACTGAGTTCCGCACCGTAGGCCTTGCCCTCGCCTTGTACAAGGTCTTGATTTACATTATCACTGAGAAAGAAGTCGGCCCCTGGTCTATAGGTCAATGTATTTTGGGCTTTTCTATAATATCCTTCCAAAGCAATTTCCAGTTCATTATTTCTTAGATTCTTATATAGTCCAAGACCGTAACTATCGCTTCTCTGTGGTTGCACATAGGGGTCTGCTGTTTTCCAACGAGACGTAGGTACGGGGGTGGTGCTGTTGTATATGTTTTGTAGGTATTGGTTCAGTCTCGCATAGCTCAATTTTAAGGAAGCGGTTTCTCCCAATTTGAAGTTTAGGCCCAGTCTTGGTTCCACACCATTATAGGTCTTGACCCCGGCGCCTTTGGCAAATTCTGTAAAACCCAAAGGTTCCCTGGTAAACTCATCAAAGAAGTATTGGGTATAGGGGCCTACAAGCACAAAATGACTAAAACGGAGACCTCCGGAGAGGGAAAGCTTTTCCAAAGGTGTCCAATCCACGTTGGAATAGCCATCGAATTCGTAGCTTGTCTCTTTTTCCAAGGAGATAGGCAAAATGTCCGAAGTACCAGGATCCAAAGCTCCCGGACTGATGGTATATCGATTGGCCTGCACCCCGATATAGTAATCTAAGTCAACACTGACATTTTTAGAATATTCGGATATTAAACTCAGATAGTTGATTTTGGATTTGTAAACAATCTCATTGTCGATGTCCCGTTCCGGGAAAATTATTTTTGGTGTATAATCACTAGCAAGCAACACAGTGCGGAGGTTGGCATTGTTGGAAAAAGTGTGGGACCAGTTCAGGGTTCCATTCAATGTGCTGAAATCATATTGATTGCTTTCGGCGTTGACATTTTGAATCTGGGTAACAAGATCAAGTTGGTAAAAATCGTTCGATATAAATCCAGTGAGGGAAATTTGATCTTTTTCCGAAGCCAAATACAAAAGCTTTAGGGTACTGTCGTAGAACTTGGCCTTGGTATTTTTGAGACGCTCCGAAAAGATGGGCAATAAAAAATCCGTAAATCCTGCACGCGCACCTGCCAGTAACATGAGTTTGTCCTTTATCAAGGGAGTTTCCACATTCAGTCTACTGGAAACCAGACCGATTCCACCACTCAATTTTAATTTATCCACATACGGATTCTTCACTTTTAGGTCGAGCACTGAGGTAGCCCTTCCACCATAGCGAGACGGAATGTTGGCACGGTATAGCTCTGTGGATGATATGGCATCTGGGGTAAAGACCGAAAAAAGGCCAAAAAGATGGGTTGGGTTGAAGATAGGTGCGTAGTCATAGAGGATCAGGTTCTGGTCCAAAGAACCGCCTCTAATAGAAAGACCATTGCTGATTTCCCCTGCATTGTTAACACCTGGCAAAAGGACCATTGAGTGCAGTACGTCAGATTCTCCTGCGGCAGAGGGAATCATTTTCAGTTCTTTTGGTGTTAAACTTACCACTCCCATTTGCGGGAGATTGAGCATTTCATCCCTCTTTTTTGCCCTTACAATAACCTCGGAAAGTTCCTCATGTTTTTCAACTAACCTTATGTCCAAGGAAACATTCTCCTGTAATTCTACCTGCCTAACTTCGGAACCGAAACCAATATAAGTAACGGTAACTCGGTAGTTGGCCTTGGGAAGGTTGATAGAGAACCTTCCCTGTTCGTCTGACACCCCTCCACATTTACAGGGTTCAATCGCTATTTCAGCATTCTCCACACCGGCACCTGTTTTCGCATTCAAGATATTGAATGACATCCGGTATTCCTGGGCATTAACTTTTATCGCAGAAAAAAAGATGATCAGGACAGCTAGGAGCAAGTATGCTTTCATTTTTTGAACTCTATTTTACTACCACAAAATCCGCTATACACTAATTACCGATCCAGCCTTCTGGTTGGTTTGCCGTTCTTGTTCGTGTTTCACGACAAGGTGCCGTTGTTATATTCGGAGTATATGGAGGGTCTGTTTCTACTATAGGGTCAATTTTAATTTCAGTTCCATCTTCCGGTATTTGGTCACGTTCTATAAAAATTGAAATTTTTGAAGAGGAAGCGGCAGTGAACCTACCTAAAATAATTTCATTTCCATTGCTTGGATTGAAGATGTTCCCTATTACCGCAGAAGGCGGTGGGGCATCGAAATTTCCGTTATTATCCACAATATCCTTCAGTCTTTTGTAATACTCATAGGCATCAAAGGACAATGAAACTTGTTCTACTTGTACCAAGATATTTTCTTTATTGTATAACTGAACATTGGCTACCGGCAAATTGCGGATAGAGGCGCCATCACTGAATTTGTCATCGTAAATCTCAATACTTTCATTGAATCTTATCCGCCAACAGTTCTGCTGACAGAAATACACAAAATAATTTGGCCTGGATAATCCCAAGGGATCCGGCTGAC
>JASBTS010000143.1 GCA_030148305.1 Allomuricauda sp.
AATAACAAGTATACCCCGAACATCAAACGAATTGCCAAAACATTTGCGGTGGTGGTTCCCTTGCTATTTGCTTTTATAGCCATTTACCATCATCTTAACCCAATAACACATTAATTATGGGCATATTGGATTCTAAAATTCCATCTGGGCCATTGGCCGACAAATGGACCAAGCATAAAAACGATATCAACCTTGTAAACCCTGCCAACAAAAGGAACATCGACATTATTGTCGTAGGTACAGGATTGGCCGGTGGCGCCGCTGCTGCAACATTGGCCGAGTTGGGTTACAACGTTAAAACTTTCTGCTATCAAGATTCTCCCCGTAGGGCACACTCTATTGCCGCCCAGGGAGGTATCAATGCAGCCAAGAACTATCAAGGGGATGGCGACAGTAACTACCGCCTTTTCTATGATACCATCAAAGGAGGGGACTACCGTTCCCGTGAAGCCAACGTATACCGATTGGCCGAGGTATCCGGTAACATCATCGACCAATGCGTAGCGCAAGGTGTACCTTTTGCCCGTGAATATGGCGGTATGTTGGACAACCGCTCCTTTGGAGGGGTATTGGTATCCCGTACTTTCTACGCGAAAGGACAGACCGGACAGCAATTATTATTGGGTGCCTATGCCGCCATGAATCGTCAAATCCACCGAGGTAAGATCCAATCCTTCACCCGCCATGAAATGATGGATTTGGTTTTGGTTGATGGCAAGGCCCGTGGTATCATTGCCCGCGACTTGGTGTCAGGAAAGATTGAAAGACACAGTGCCCACGCCGTGGTTTTGGCCACTGGAGGGTATGGAAACGTGTTCTTCCTATCTACCAACGCTATGGGAAGTAATGTGATGGCCGCTTGGAGGGCACACCGAAAAGGTGCTTTCTTTGCCAATCCATGTTTTACCCAGATCCACCCCACCTGTATTCCAGTTTCCGGAGACCATCAATCCAAATTGACGTTAATGTCCGAATCGCTCCGTAACGATGGACGTATTTGGGTCCCCAAGAAAATGGAAGATGCCGTGGCCATCCGTGAAGGAAAATTGAAGCCGACACAAATTGCCGAGGAAGACCGTGACTACTATTTGGAAAGAAGATATCCTGCTTTCGGTAACCTAGTGCCCCGTGATGTGGCATCAAGGGCCGCCAAGGAGCGTTGCGATGCCGGATTTGGTGTGAACAAAACCGGAGAAGCCGTGTATTTGGATTTTGCTTCCGCCATCAAACGATATGGAAAAGAAAAGGCGATGACCTCGGGTATCAAAGATCCGGATGAAGCCACCATTATCAAATTGGGTGAAGACGTTATCGAAGCCAAATACGGTAACCTTTTCCAGATGTATGAAAAAATCGTGGACGAGAATCCATATAAGACCCCAATGATGATTTATCCTGCGGTACACTATACCATGGGCGGACTTTGGGTGGATTATAACCTTCAGACCACCATTCCTGGTTGTTATGCGGCCGGTGAAGCTAACTTTAGCGATCACGGAGCCAACCGTTTGGGTGCCTCTGCCTTGATGCAAGGTTTGGCCGACGGATATTTTGTATTGCCTTATACTATAGGGGATTATTTGTCCAAAGACATTAGAACCGGTAAGATCCCAACGGATTCTGCAGCATTCGACGAGGCCGAAAAACAGGTTCGCGATCGTATGGAAAAATTGATGTCCGGATCAGGTATCCATTCTGTGGATTACTATCACAAAAAACTGGGCAAGATCATGTGGAACAAATGTGGTATGGCCCGTAATGCCAAAGGATTGGAAGAGGCCATCAAGGAGATTTCCGAACTGAGAAAGGATTTCTGGGAAAACGTAAAAGTTACCGGTACCATCGAATCCAAAAACCAAGAATTGGAAAAAGCCGGAAGGGTGGCCGATTTCTTGGAGTTGGGAGAATTGTTCGCCAAGGATGCCCTGCAAAGGAACGAATCCTGTGGGGGTCACTTCCGTGAAGAATACCAAACCGAAGAAGGCGAGGCCCTTCGTGATGACGAGAACTTTAAATTTGTGGCCGCTTGGGAATACGTGGGAGAGCCTAAGGATGCCAAATTGCACAAAGAGGATTTGGTATACGAAAACATTGAACTTAAAACAAGGAGTTATAAATAGTTGATGGTTGATGGGAAACCGATCAACAAACAACGAACAACTACATAACTATGAAATTATATCTAAAAATATGGCGTCAAAAAGACGCATCTTCACCAGGTAAAATAGTTGATTATACCCTTGACGGTGTTGAGGGAGACATGTCTTTCTTGGAAATGTTGGACATCCTCAACGAAGAGTTGGTCTCCAAAGGAGAAGAGCCCGTGGAATTTGACCACGACTGTAGGGAAGGTATCTGCGGAACCTGTTCCTTGCAAATCAATGGCGAGCCCCACGGCCCGGATAGATTGGTGACTACTTGCCAGTTGCACATGCGCAAGTTCAACGATGGTGATACTATTGTGATCGAACCATTCCGTGCCAATGCGTTTCCTGTGATCAAGGATTTGATTGTTGACCGTAGCGCTTTTGACAGGATCCAACAGGCAGGAGGCTATATTTCCGTGAACACTTCCGGAAATACCGTGGATGCCAACTGTATTCCGATCAATAAACACGATGCCGACGAGGCAATGGACGCAGCGACCTGTATTGGTTGTGGTGCCTGTGTGGCCGCTTGTAAAAATGCCAGTGCCATGCTGTTCACCTCGGCCAAAGTATCTCAATTTGCCTTGTTGCCACAAGGTAGGATCGAAGCTGTGGAGCGTGTACAAAACATGGTACGCCAAATGGATTTGGAAGGTTTTGGAAACTGTACCAACACGGGAGCCTGTGAAGTGGAATGCCCTAAAGGCATTTCCTTGACCAACATTGCCCGTATGAACCGGGAGTACCTTGCTGCTACTTTGAAGGGGTAACCGATTATCATATCAAATTACAAAACCCAAATTCCGGATGGAGTTTGGGTTTTTGTTTTCTTGCCGATCCCTGAGCGTAGTCGAAGGGACCTTGAAAGACTAAATCATTAAGGCAGTGATGGAGATCCTTCGTTCGCTGGGCTCACTCAGAATGACAATTCGATTACCAGGCTAGCTTTTCACCAAAACCTTTGTAACTTGTCCTATGCCCAAAAAATATCCACAGGAGCACATAAAAGTCCCCCGGTTCAATGAGGAAGGAGGGTTCTACACCACGCCGGAACGTTCCAAGATCATGGGCAGGATCCGCGGCAAGAACACCAAGCCGGAACTGGCCTTTAGAAAAGCGTTGTGGGAAGCAGGCTATCGTTATCGCATCGATTACAAGAAACTCATTGGGAAGCCCGATATCGCCCTAAAAAAATATAAAACTGTCATCTTTATAGATGGGGAATTCTGGCACGGATACAATTGGGAAGAACGAAAGGACAAAGTGAAAACCAACCGTGAATTTTGGATTGCTAAAATCGAGCGGAACATCCAACGGGACGAAGAAGTAAACGAAGCATTGGATGAAATGGGCTATAAGGTGTTCCGGTTTTGGGAAACGGAAGTGAAAAAGAACCTCGATGCCTGTTTGGAAGAAGTCCTTACCCATTTGAAAGAGGTCAAAGCTGCTTTTTGACCACTTTGAAGACTTGGAGCACCTCATCCAATGGCAACTCAAAATCTTGGTATTCGGGTGAGGTGTTCAAGTTATGACACTGGACGGCCTTGGACTGTTTGTTAAACCCTGTAAGCTCTTTACAGATAATTCTATCGGCACAAACCAAAACGTAGGCTTGGTTCCAAAAAGTTTCATTGGCTCGGACGAAGCTTTCCTTTTTAATTTCCAAACCCAACACAAAAGCTTTATTTGGGATGGCCTCACTGGTGGCATTGTTCATCGAATCGCCAGAAATTTCAAATACCCGGTGAGGTTCATCAGTCAAAAAGTCAATCACAAAACCTGCCTGAAACGGATTCTGAATCCCTTCCCGCTTTAAACTCTCCACATACTTTTTCTGCCATTCCACTAAAACCAAGGGTGCCATGACCAAATATTTGCCATAATCCAAAGGATAGAACACGCTACCCTGTTTGGTGAAAGGCTGCTTTTTGGTATAGGCTTCCCCCATATCATTCACCTCGTGCATATAGAGTTCCGCAATGGTGAGCCCAAAGTACTCGGCTATCTTGGTAAGGTTCTTTATGGGAATGTTGGCGTCTTTTCTTTCGTAGAGCTGAATCGTGCGCAAGCTCACACCGATTTCTTGACCCAATTCCGATTGGCTTATATTTTTTTTACGCCTTAACTGCTTAATTATATACATTTATTTTCTATATTGTGTAATATTGTTACGCAATATGCACTAGCCGCAGTAATTTATCTGCTTTTCTGTAATTGGGTTACAGGCCAAATATAGAAAATAGGATTTGACCCCAACAAGATATTGATCATTCTCAACAGAAATTATATGGGTTCCATCAAAGACCTTGGCTTTGTCATTAAAAGTGACATGATCTTTAACGAAAGTGATTATGGTAAACCGATCAGTGCACGGCTATCGGAAGTTATCCGCAGAAACGTTTCCAAAGATGATTTTGCCAACATTGCCATTCAGAGTCAGGTAAGCTTTTCCACCATACGGGATGTGGTATACCGAACCAATAGCTTGACTAAACTGAATGCCCAGGCCATTGCCCTACTCGTGCATGCAGCTTTTGAAAATTCTATTGCCTACAAGGTTCGTGCCGAGGGCGACATCCTATTTTTGGGGAAACTATTGAAGGTCTAAACGAAGAAGCCAATCGGTCTGTTTGTCGGTTCCGATATAGTAAGGGTGTTCATCAAACTTTTCAAAACCGTGTCTTTGGTAAAATTTGATGGCTTTTGGATTTTCTTCCCAAACGCCCAGCCAAATGAAGGTTTTACCCATTCCCTTTGCCAATCCAATGATTTGATGCAGCATCCAAGCACCAATCTGCTTTCCTTGGTGGGACTCCAGCACATAGATACGTTCGATTTCTACGGCATTAGGATTTTTGATATCCGTTTGGGAATCATTAAGGTTGAGTTTGAAGTATCCCACCAAAACCTCGTCTTCAAAAACAAAATAGAAAAATGAATGGACATCATCGAGTTCGGAGGCCATCCTATCCGGATGAAATGCCTTTTTCAGATAATCATTAAAATCCATGGGATCGTTGGCCTGTTCAAAAGCCGACACAAATGTTTCCCTTGAAATGCGAATCAAGGCTTCCAAATCGTTGGGGGTACACTCCCGGAAGGTAAGGGCCATGCTTTGGTTTTTGCTTAAAAATATCGCAAAAAAAAGAGCCTAACAAAGTTGCCGGCTCCAATTTTTTCAGGGGGAAGGATTTCTGGTCTAAAGCATAAAAAGCTTCTTGATCAAGAGCATAAATCCAGTAAAAAAGTCGTTTCGGTAAACTTGAACGCTTTCGTCCATTGTGTTGTTAGATTTGAGGGCCATGGTAGTCTGGTTTTAGGATATTAATTTGGGTCATTTAATCGATATAACCAAATGTAAATCCGATAAACGGTAATTTAAAACTAATGTTGTGTAATGATTTCTTTTTGTTGTAAAAAAACGGTTGGTATTTGCTAAATCTTCATTTCGGGGATATCCCCATCAACCAACAACTTTCCTTCTGTTGCCTTTACAATCTCTTCCACGGTAACTCCAGGAGCTCTTTCCAGTAGCTTGAAACCTTCCTTTGTGACTTCCAGAACGGCCAAATTGGTCACAATTTTCTTCACACATCCAACACCAGTAAGTGGAAGGGTGCATCTCTTCAATAGTTTGGATTCGCCTTCCCGATTGGTGTGCATCATGGCCACAATGATATTTTCAGCAGAAGCTACCAAATCCATGGCTCCCCCCATCCCTTTTACCATTTTACCCGGAATCTTCCAATTGGCAATGTCGCCGTTTTCGGATACCTCCATGGCGCCCAAAATGGTAAGGTGGACATGCTTGCCCCTAATCATGGCAAAACTAGTCGCAGAGTCAAAAAATGAGGCGCCAGGCAAAGTTGTTATGGTTTGTTTCCCCGCGTTGATGATATCCGGGTCTTCGTCTCCTTCAAACGGGAAGGGCCCCATGCCCAAAACCCCATTTTCACTTTGGAATTCCACACTGATATCGTCCCTTACAAAATTGGCCACCAGCGTTGGAATACCAATCCCAAGGTTCACATAATACCCGTCCTTGACTTCCTTCGCGATCCGTTTTGCTATTCCATTTTTATCCAACATAGCTATACTCTCTGTCTTACCGTTCTTTGTTCAATTCGTTTCTCGTACTGTTCTCCTTGGAAAATGCGCTGGACAAATATGCCCGGGATATGGATATCATTTGGGTCCAGGCTTCCTGCAGGCAATAATTCTTCCACTTCGGCCACGGTAATGGTCGCGGCCCCGCACATACAAGGATTAAAGTTTCTTGCGGTTCCTTTGAAAATGAGGTTGCCCGCCTCATCTCCTTTCCACGCTTTTACAAAAGAAAAATCTGCTTTAAATGCCGGTTCCAAAACGTACATTTTGCCATCAAATTCACGCGTTTCCTTGCCTTCGGCCACTTCGGTACCATAACCTGCTGGGGTATAAAATGCTGGGAAACCGGCTTGGGCCGCGCGGCATTTTTCGGCGAGGGTTCCTTGAGGTGTCAACTCCACTTCCAATTCACCACTGAGCATCTGACGTTCAAACTCATCATTTTCGCCCACATAGGAGGATATCATTTTTTTGATCTGATGTTTTTGAAGTAATAACCCCAAGCCAAAATCATCCACTCCCGCATTGTTGGAAATACAGGTAATATCCTTGATGCCCAACCGAACCAATTCGGCAATGGCGTTTTCAGGGATACCGCAAAGTCCAAATCCACCCAACATGAACGTCATCCCATCTTGCACCCCATGGAGAGCCTGCTTTACATTGGCTATCGTTTTCTTGATCATCTAATTCTCATTTTTGATTGCCTGAAATTACGATTTAAATAAAAAAGCCCCAAGCAAAATGTATGTTGCTTGGGGCTAAATATTCTTCAAAAAGTTGATTTCTAAAAGTCTAGACCGTCCAGATCATCTTCGGTATCCAAATCATCTTCGTTTTGCAGCGCTTCTTTGGAGCAATCGATATTAATCGACATTTCTTCTGGTGCCTCAAAGGCTGCTGTGGACACATCCAAATCCTTATTGGCATAATTCTTTTTCATATACAAGGCCCAAATGGGAAGTGCCATGGTAGCTCCTTGTCCATAAAGTAGCCGGTCAAAATGGATAGATCTTTCTTCACCACCAACCCAAACACCAGTGACCAAATTGGGAACCATCCCCATAAACCATCCATCACTTTGGTTTTGGGTGGTCCCTGTTTTTCCTGCAATCGGATTGTTCAATTCATAGGGATATCCGGTCATAACTTCTTTGTACATGGTTTGGTTTTTACCATAAGTATGGCGTAACCTACCACCAGAGCCGTATTGGGTAACCCCTTCCATCAAATTTACCATGGCATAGGCCACATCCTTGCTCAAAACATCCTTGGTCTCTGGAGTATATTCATAAAGTACGGTGCCGTTCTTATCCTCTATTCTTGTTACCATGACAGGTTTTACATATACTCCTTGATTGGCAAACGTACCGTAGGCTCCTACCATTTCAAATACGTTGATGTCCAATGTTCCCAAGGCAATGGAAGGCACTGCAGGAATGTCTTTGGTAATGCCCATGTTCCTTGCTATAGAGACCACGGAACCAGGACCTACCCTATCAATCAATTGGGCGGTAACGGTATTCACGGAGTTAGCCAACGCGCTTTTCAGCGTCATATCATCTCCTGAATAGGTGCCATCCGAGTTTTTAGGACACCAGGCATCAATATTTCCATGTTTGCCCGGTTCAATGCAATATCGGTTGTCCGGTAGGGTATAACAAGGGGAATAACGCAATTGATCAATGGCAGCAGCGTACACAAAAGGTTTGAAGGTGGAGCCCGCTTGTCTGGCGCCCTGAATCACATTGTCATATTGGAAATGTTTGTAATCAATTCCACCAACCCAAGCTTTCACATGTCCGGTCTGGGGTTCCATGGACATCATGGCGGTCCTTAAAAAAGTCTTGTAATATTTGATGGAATCCAACGGGGTCATGGTCGTGTCCTTTTCATAGGAATCGCTGTTCCAATCAAAAACGGTCATTTCAGCCATTTGGTGGAAGGTAGCTTCTATCTCCTTGTCGGACAAACCTTCATTTTTCAGATGGCGCCATCTTTCAGACCGATGCATGGAATTCCTCAAAATGGTGTCGATAGCCCCTTTGGAAATATCCAAAAACGGAGCGGTCGGGTTGCGTTTCGGCGTATTTTGATTGAAGAACTCGGCCTGCAAATTTTTCATGTGTTCCTGAACGGCTTCCTCTGCATTACGCTGCATTCGGGAATCTACAGTGGTGTATACTTTTAAACCATCCAAGTAAATGTTCCATTTTTCGCCATCTGGTTTTGGGTTCTTATCTACCCATCCGTTCAACCAACGTTGCATGTACATCCTAAAATAGGTGGCCAAACCTTCACGATGCGATTCTGGATTGAAGTTGATCTTCATTTCCAGTTTCTGCAAAGAGTCCTTTTCTTTTTCAGTGATGAAATCGTATTTGGCCATCTGACCCAAAACCGTGTTCCTGCGGTCCAGCACCAATTGTCTTCTACGTATAGGGTTGTAGTAAGAAGAGTTTTTCAGCATCCCCACCAATACTGCCGATTCTTCGGCCCTCAATTCAAAAGGTTCCTTTCCAAAATAAATCCTGGCCGCAGAGCGGATTCCATCAGCATTATAATTAAAATCATAGATGTTCAGGTACATAGCAATGATTTCCTCTTTGGTATAATTGCGCTCCAATCGGGTGGCAATTACCCATTCCTGAACTTTTTGTATTAAGGCATTGGTTGTACTTTCTTTATCCCTAACCCCAATAAAAAGCTGTCTTGCCAACTGTTGGGATATGGTACTTGCCCCTCCTTTTCTGCCCAAATACGCCAAGGCCCGTGCAAAACCAATGGCATCAATACCGGAGTGATCGTAATATCTAGCATCTTCGGTGGCCACCAAGGCGTTCACCAAATTTTTTGGTAGGTTTTCATAGGCAATCGGGGTACGGTTATCATCCAAATAAAGCTTCCCCAAAGTTTCCCCATCTGAAGAAATAAATTCGGTAGCCAAATTGGTCTCGGGATTTTCCAAACGTTCAAAAGTGGGCATCTCTCCGAAGACCCCCCATGAGGCCAGTAGAAAAACAAGTACTACGGAAAGTACCCCCGCCCCGAAAAGAATCCAGAACCATTTTATGTATTTAACGAAGCTCTGTTGTTGTTTTTGACCGGTCTTTGCCATTGTTTATTGGGTGCTTTTTTCAATTTCCAAACCAACATCCGTTACGCCTTCCAAAATATGGAGCCCTTCAACCACGCCATTTTTTCTCATGGCATGCGAAACGGTAACCTTATATACGCCTGTTTCGGGAAAAACGATGTTTTCCTTGAACCAAAGTTTGTTTTCCTTGACACTTCCCATGCCCTTGCCCAACCATTCGCCTGTGGGTTCGGCCATTTTATATTCCAAAGTGTCCTTGGTGGCGTTGCCACTTGGATATTCTAACTCCGCAATCAGGAATAAATTGCTAAAGGGAAAGGAATCATCGTTTCTGATATTCAAAAACACATTATATGTTGTAGTGGAATCAATTTCTGAAAACTCGAATTCAATCGGTTCGTCCATTTGCCATTTACCCTCTTTGATGGGTTTGTACTCAGAATAGACCATTTGGTCATTGCATGAAGACAATGTAGCAATGGCGATGAGTAAAACCAGTAGGCTATTTCGCATTGGATGATGCTTTAGGTTTGGATTTTCTTCGATTTTTATTGTTCCTGCGCTTTTTGTTCTTGGGTTTATCAAAACGGGTCAGGCTATCCTGGCCTACCACATTTTCAAATGTGGTCTTTTCTTCGTTGACGTTGTCCACCGCATAATCTTCCAAGCTGTCGATTTTCTCGTTATTCTTGTTGAGCTCTAAAATTTCCAGCACTTGTTCCTTGGAAAGGGCGTGCCACGTTGCGGGGTCGTCTTTGTACGAAAACCACAGGGTCTCCTTGAAAATATCCGCTTTTTGACAGAAGGCCAATCCTTTTTTGGTCATGATCTTACTGTCCTGCGGTGGAAAATCCTGTAAGGCTTCCATATACATGTCGAGCTCGTAATTGAGGCAGCATTTGAGCTTGCCACATTGCCCGGCCAATTTTTGTGGGTTGAGGGCCAGTTGCTGATACCTTGCGGATGCAGTGCTCACCGACCTAAAATCCGAAAGCCAAGTGGAGCAGCAAAGTTCACGGCCACAAGATCCAATTCCTCCCAAACGTTGGGCTTCTTGCCTGTAACCGATTTGACGCATTTCAATACGGATGCCGAATGCCTTGGCCATATCCTTTATCAATTGTCTAAAATCGACCCTGTCCTCAGCGGTATAATAAAAGGTTGCCTTGGAGGCATCCCCTTGAAATTCCACATCACTGAGTTTCATTTCCAATTTAAGGGCAATTGCAATTTCGCGGGATCGTTTTTTGATCTCTTCTTCCCTGTCCCTGCATTTTTGCCAAATATCGATATCCCGTTGGGTGGCCTTACGGTAGATTTTGGGAAGAGTCTTATCGTCCGGCGAAACCTTTTTTCGTTTCATCTGAACACGGACCAGTTCCCCGGTAAGCGTGACCACACCCACATCGTGACCGGCCTTGGATTGGGTGGCCACCACATCGCCAATGTTCAATGGGAGATTTTCGGAATTTCTGTAAAATTCCTTTCTACTGTTTTTGAAACGCACCTCAACACAGTCAAAAGGAGCTTGACCGTTGGGCAACGACATATTGGAAAGCCAGTCAAAGACCGTTAGCTTGTTACAACCATCAGTGCCGCAAGTACCGTTGTTCTTGCAACCACGCGGTTGTCCATCCTTCCCGGTTGAACAACTGCTACACGCCATATATAGTATCTTGATTTAAAGAAACCTGAAAGTTTCCTTAAATAGGGTTCATAAATAATTCTTATGGTAAATATAGTATAATTTATAGCAGTGGTGAAATGCTATCTCTTGTATTTCAAAACGGGGGAACGTCCCTTTTTGAATATTTTGTTACTGGCACCCTTGCCTTTACGCAATTGTTTCTGTTCTTCTTCGGGCAATGCGTGGATCTCTTGGCACTCCACGGAACAACATTGGTCCATGGCAGTTGCGCATTCCTCACATTGAATGAACAGTAGATGACAGGCTTCATTGGCGCAGTTCACATGGGTGTCGCAAGGTTTACCACACTGGTGGCAATGGGAAATGACATCCTCCGAAATCCTTTCGCCCCTCCTATGATCAAAAACAAAGTTTTTGCCCAAGAATTTGTTCTCCAGATTTTGGTCCCTTACTTGACGGGTGTATTCAATGATGCCCCCTTCAAGTTGGTACACGTTTTTAAAACCTTTATGTTTGTAATAGGCACTGGCCTTTTCACAACGGATACCTCCGGTACAGTACATGACCAATTTTTTGTCCTCTTTGTGTTCTGCAAGATCTCTTTCAATAATGTCCAAAGAGTCCCTAAAAGTGTCCACATCTGGGGTGATGGCATTTTTAAAATGACCTATTTCGCTTTCGTAATGATTTCTCATATCCACTAAAACGGTATCCGGATCTTCAATCAACTTGTTGAATTCTTCGGCCCCTACATGGATACCCTTGTTGGTCACATCAAAAGTGGCGTCGTTAAGGCCATCGGCCACAATTTTCTTGCGGACCTTGACCTTCAATTTTAAAAAGGATTTATTGTCCTGTTCAATGGCAATGTTCAGCCTTACATTTTCCAAAAAACTAATGCTATCCAAATGGTTTTTGAAATCCACAAAATTTTCAGCAGGTACCGAAAGTTGGGCATTGATTCCCTCGTTGGCCACATAAATGCGCCCAAGAACCTCCATTTGGTCCCACGCTATGAAAAGGTGGTTCCTTAAAATGCTGGGATTGCCAATGTGTGCATATTGATAGAAAGAGATGGTAAGCCGATCTTTACCGGCTTCCTCTATAAGTTTTTCCCTTTCTTTTGCACTTAAGGTATTGTACAGTTGCATGCTATATCAATAATTAAGTTTAAGAATGGATCATTTCCGGCACAAAGATAAACATTCGGGGTCGGGAGAAAATAAGAGGGCCCCAAATTGGGGCCCTCCTACGTTGTTGAGGTCTTTTTCAAAGCTAATTTTCTTCCCACCCTATATTTGTGAGCTTGGCACAGCTCTATAAATATGAGTTAGTACCCAATAGATACGATGTTATTAAAAAGGTTGCGTGCCTTTTGTCGTATGTAGAAAGAAATGGTATTTTAGCCTTCCTAATCATTTGAACCATGAGCAACGATAAAGAAGCAAAATTAAAAGCCCTTAAACTAACCCTGGACAAGTTGGACAAGACCTATGGCAAAGGTGCCGTCATGAAAATGGGCGACAGTGTTGTTGAGGATGTTGAGGTCATTTCTTCTGGCTCATTGGGACTTGATATTGCCCTGGGTGTAGGCGGTTATCCCAAGGGAAGGGTCATTGAAATATATGGTCCCGAATCTTCCGGTAAGACCACATTGACTTTACATGCCATTGCCGAAGCCCAAAAAGCTGGGGGTATTGCTGCCTTTATCGATGCGGAACATGCTTTTGATCGTTTTTATGCCAAAAAATTGGGG
>JASBTS010000147.1 GCA_030148305.1 Allomuricauda sp.
TGGCAAACCGGGCCCACGTGGATTTGGCCTTGGAATATGATGTGGACTTATTGTGGATCGGTGCCCGTTCAACGGTGAGCCCTTTCATCATTCAGGAAATTGCCGACGCCTTGAAAGGTACCGATAAGATTGTATTGGTGAAAAACCCAGTAAACCCTGATCTTTCTTTGTGGTTGGGTGCCGTGGAGCGTTTGCATACGGCCAATATTGAGAAATTGGGTGTAATCCATCGAGGTTTCTCCACTTACGAGAAAACCAAGTATCGTAACATTCCTGAGTGGCAGTTGGCCATTGAACTTCAAACCAAGTTCCCTGACCTTCCCATAATCAACGACCCAAGCCACATTACAGGTAAACGGGATATGATCTTTGATGTATCTCAAACCGCTTTGGATCTGAATTTTGATGGTCTGATGATCGAAACCCATTGCGATCCTGACAATGCTTGGAGCGATGCCGCTCAGCAAGTGACACCGGAACGTTTGGTTCAGATCATGAAGGATCTTCGTATCAGAAAAGAAACTGATGAGGAAGCGGAATACAACAACAAATTGAACAACCTTAGAACGCAAATCGATGTGTTGGACAACCAATTGATCGAGCTTTTGGGCAAGCGTATGAAAGTTGCCGATGGTATCGGGGAATTGAAA
Source organism: Allomuricauda sp. (assembly GCA_030148305.1). Lineage (GTDB taxonomy): Bacteria > Bacteroidota > Bacteroidia > Flavobacteriales > Flavobacteriaceae > Flagellimonas. Next base: position 651 of record JASBTS010000147.1, read on the forward strand.
AAGCAAAAGAATGTTGCCGTATTGCAGAGCAATCGATGGAACGCTATTTTGGGCAATATGATCTTGGAAGGTGAGCAAAGAGGATTGAGCGAAGAATTTGTTTTGAAGATGTTCAAGGCCATTCACCAAGAATCCATCAACCATCAAGAAAAAATCATCAACGCCTAATTAGTAGGTACTTTTTGATGAAACTGTTTGTGTCCTCGGATAAAAATTCTGGGATGCGAACAGTTTTTTTGTTTTAAACTGTAACGATCTTGTTCTTCGGTTATCTTTCAGAAGTAAAAACACGCTATCATGAAAAAATTATTTGTATTCAGTTTCGTTTTACTTCCCTTTTTTACGTTTGCCCAGCGCATCATTGATACTGAAGTGGGGGAGTTCCATGAAATCAAAGTATTTGATCTTATTGAAGTGAACCTGATCCAATCAGATGAAAACCGAATTATGATCAAAGGGCACAATGTGGATGATATTACTTGGACCAACAAGAAGGGTGTCTTGAAACTTCGTATGCAATTGGATAAAAAATTCCAAGGCGAGAACACCATGATTGAAGTCTATTATACCAATTTGGACGTGATCGATAGTAATGAAGGCGCCCAGATTACCTGTAACGAGATGGTGCAAAAAAGCAAGATTGAACTAAGGGCCCAAGAAGGTGCCATGATCCATATTGGTATGGATGTAGATTATGCCGATATCCGTGCCGTAACAGGCGGGATTGTGCAAGCATCTGGTTTGGCCAAGAACCAATCCGTAGTGTTGAACACGGGAGGTATTTTTGATGGTCGTGACCTAAGAACCGCCAATACCGATATCAAAATTTCAGCAGGAGGAGAGGCTGATATTTTCGCCTCCGAAGCAGTGGATATTAACGTGCGGGCCGGTGGGGATGTTTATGTGTACGGTAATCCGAAAATGGTAAACAAGAAGACCTTTGTGGGCGGTAGGATCTACATCAAGGATTAAGAAAAAAGCATTAAAAAAGGCCCGATGGATTTTTCCATCGGGCCTTTTTTGTTTTGTATGGCCAGGTTATTTTCTGAAAATGTAACGGGTAATAAAAATACCTTGTCCGTCACCTTTGCCTCCTTCACTCTCAACACCGCTTACCACGAAAGCCAATTCCCATCCGTTGGAAATCATGTCGTTGATCATGGAAGTGATCATGGCATCGTTCGCGGCGATGTTCTGGAATCGGATACCGCCAATGTTGTAAAAGTTCAACAATTTGGTTTCCTCAAAATTCTTCACACGGATTTCGTCCCTGTCCGATTTGTTACGGGTGTTGTCATCTTCCGTCTGCACACTGGTGAACTCCCTATAGTCTTTGTCTTCAAGGGCATTGATGATTCTAGACCTACCAAGCCCATTGGGAACAATGGATTCCACGCTGGTGATTACCTTGTACTGTTGTGCGTTTGCACCGAATGCGGCAGCTAGGGTCAACACTGCGATTAAAACGATTTTTTTCATAATGGATTAGTTAATGATTATTAAAACTGTTAACAAAGATATACGACGGAAAAGAAGGAATATTGTTTCTTTGTAATGAAAATTTGAACAAATTGTGAACGGAACTGTTTATAAATCAACGGGTAGCTGGTATACCATAAAGTCCACGGATGGTGCATTTTACGAGTGCCGGATCAAGGGAAAGTTCCGAACCCAAAATATAAAAAGCACCAATCCTGTTGCGGTAGGCGACCATGTGGAATTTGAACTGGAAAATGTTGGGAATGAAACCGTTGGCGTTATTTCTGAAATAGGAGAACGAAAGAATTATATCATCAGGAAATCGGTTAAACTGTCCAAACAGACCCATATCATCGCTTCTAATCTAGATCAGGTGTTTTTGTTGGTCACATTGAACAATCCCATGACCTTCACCAGTTTTATAGATCGTTTTTTGGTCACTGCGGAAGCATATGATATTCCTGTGATATTGTTGTTCAATAAGATGGACACTTATTCACTGGACGAAAAGGCCGAAGTGGCCTATCTCGTGGATTTATATACACACATTGGTTATCCATGTATCCAGATGGAGGCGAAGACCGGTAAGAATGTGGACAGGGTTAAGGAGTTGATGACAGGAAAGACCAGCATGTTCGCAGGACATTCGGGAGTAGGGAAATCTACCTTGGTCAATGCCTTGGAACCGGGATTACATCTCAAGACTGCGGAAATTTCGGAGCAACATCTTCAAGGGCAGCATACTACCACCTTTGCCGAGATGTACGACCTCAATTTTGATGCGCGAATCATTGATACCCCCGGAATTAAAGGATTTGGTATCGTGGATATGGAAAAGGATGAAATCGGGGATTATTTTCCAGAGTTCTTCGAGTTAAAATCCCAATGCAAGTTCAACAATTGTCTGCATTTAGATGAGCCCAAATGTGCGGTAAAGGAGGCTTTGGAAAATGAGGAAATAGCATGGAGTCGTTATAGAAGTTATGTTCAAATGTTAACTGGAGAGGAAGATAACCCATATAGGGAACGTTGATGAAGACAGTGATTCAGAGAGTTTCAAAGGCAAGTGTAACTGTTGATGGTCAAGTGGTCTCATCCATTGGCTACGGCCTTTTGGTATTGTTGGGCATTGAGGATGCCGATGGTAAGGAGGATATCGATTGGCTATCCCAGAAAATAGTAAACCTTCGCATTTTTAATGATGATGACGGGGTTATGAACCGTTCCGTATTGGATGTTGGGGGAGACATTATCGTGGTAAGTCAATTTACGCTTCATGCCCTCACTAAAAAGGGCAATCGCCCTTCATATATCAAAGCGTCCAAACCAGACGTAGCCATCCCCATGTATGAAAGCTTTGTGCAAAAAATAGAGGAGGATCTGGGTAAAAAAGTAGGCACAGGAATCTTTGGCGCCGATATGAAAGTGGATTTGTTGAACGATGGTCCGGTAACCATAACCATTGATACCAAAAACAGGGAATAGTTGATTTTTGTCGAAAAAGTTAGAATCTTTGTGAGAAATTGACCACTTTAGCTAAAACCATTAGCGCCAGACTTAACCCAATGCGATTACCTACGTTTATTGCAGTGTTTCTTTTTCTGCATTTTTCTTTTGCCCAAAATTTTGGTGTTTCCTCTATTTCAAAGGAGTTATTGGACAATGCAGATGCAGTGGTCCGATTGAACAGTACGAATATTGTTGTTTCAGCAAGGGACCAGATGACCGTTTCTGAACACCGGGTGGTAACCGTTTTGAACGAGAAGGGAGATAGGCATGTTCAAGCCTATGCGTTTTACGAGAAAAATTATAAGATTTCAAACTTGCTGGCAATTGTGTACAATGCGCAAGGGGAAGAAATCAAAAAGGTCAAAAAAAAGGACTTCTTAGATCAAAGTGCCATTGATGGTGGTACACTATACTCAGATTCTAGGGTATTGTTACTAAATTATACACCGGTACAATATCCCTACACCGTTGAATTTGTCAACGAATACACTACTCCTAACACCGCATTTGTACCCAATTTCAATTTTTTGGAAAACTACAGGGTCAGCAGTGAAAAAAGTGATTTTAGTTTTAAAGTGGATTGTGGTATTCCTTTTAGGCACAAAGCTTCCAATTTTGAGGAGTACCAAGTTGAATTGTCCCTAGATCTAAATGGACTTCAATGTACTGCCAACAATCTAAAAGCTATTCAAAGTGAACCGCTGTCCCCTATGTTCAATGAATTTACGCCAAACATAAAAGTGGCGTTGGAAAGTTTCCATTTGGAAGGAGTGGATGGAGTAGCCAAAACCTGGGAAGAATTGGGTCAATGGATGTATGATGAACTTTTGGTTGGGCAAGATAACCTGGACGAGGAAACTATAGTAAAGGTAAAAGCCTTGGTGAAGGACGTAGATGATCCCCTTGAAAAAGTAAGCCGTGTTTATAAATATGTACAGGAAAACACCAGGTACATTAGCGTGCAATTGGGTATCGGAGGATGGATGCCCATCAGCGCAACAGAAGTAGACAGGGTAAAATATGGTGATTGCAAAGGGTTGACCAATTATACAAAGGCCCTATTGTCCGCTATCGGAATAGAATCTTTTTATACCGTTGTTTATGGAGGAAATGTTGCAAGAAGTCTCGATAAGGATATTCCATCCATGCAGGGCAACCATGTGTTCTTGAACGTTCCATTGGCAGATCAGGAAGTTTGGTTGGAGTGTACCAGTCAGACCACACCGGTTAATTTTTTGGGCACCTTCACGGATAACAGGGATGTGCTAAAAATAACCCCAAAAGGAGGTCAATTTGTACACACTAGGGCCAGTCTGGATGAGGAAAATTATCAATTTACCAAAGCCGAATGTTCTGTTTCTGCAGATAGAAAAATTACAGGAAAGGTGACCATCGTTTCCAAAGGTACCCAATACAATCAAAAATATTGGCGGACCACAGATTCCAGAAAGGAACAGGAAGAGTTTTATAAGAACTATTGGAATTATGTGAACAACCTTTCCTTGGGTCAGGTGAACTTCACCAACAACGACAAGGAAATAGAGTTTGTGGAAGAAATTGATGTCAGTGCGGAGGGGTATCTCTCCACGGCAGATGAAAAGTTCCTTTTTTCACCGAACATTTATAACCGCAATTTAGCTGTCCCCGATAGAAGCAGAAACCGAAAAAGACCTGTGGTCATTTCAAGGGGATATTTGGATGAAGATGAATTTACCATCCATCTGCCAGAAGGCTATGTACCAGAAACATGGATGTTGCCTGTACAATTGGAAAGCAAATATGGGACTTATAGCATGTCCATAGAGCGCAAAGAGGAGGGTACTCTTCTTTACAAAAGAAAACTGCTCTTAAAATCGGGAACGTATCCAAAAGAAGATTATGAAGATTATAGGGAATTTCGAAAAAAAGTTGCCCGATACGATAATGCCAAAATTGTTTTAATCAAAAAAAGCACATGAAACTAAAACTATTGTTCGCCCTATTGGTAACCGCCCAAATGGTTTACCCAAACGAGATAAAATTTGGAAAGGTGTCCAAGGAAGAAATTGAAACTACCCAACATGCTTTGGACCTTGAAGCCGATGCCGCCATTTTATACAAAAACGAATGGGTGAGTTATGCCTATTCCTATGATGGGGGCTGGACCATGACCAGAGAAGTGCATTATAGGATCAAGATCTATAACAAGGATGGATTTGATTGGGCCACTTTGGAAGTGCCGCTTTATGCCGCCAATAGTGATGAAGAAAAAATATCAGGGGTTAAGGGGTTTACCTTCAATTTGGAAGACGGCAAAGTAGTCAGTGAAAAGCTTAAGAACGATGGTGTCTTTATTGAAAAGGTAAACAAATACAGGAACAAGGCCTCCATCACCATGCCAAGTGTAAAGGAAGGCAGCGTATTGGACGTGGAGTACAAGATCACCTCCCCATTGTTTTGGTATATTGATGAAGTAAAACTACAATATGGCATTCCAGTGGATTTGGTGGAAGTGCGATTGGATATTCCTGAATATTTTATTTTCAAGCAATTCAGTAAGGGGGCTCATCCGATTCAGGTGAACCAATCCCGTGAAAATAGAACCTTGAATATTTCTTATAGATCATCCGATGATATGAGTCGGTTGGGAAAGACTACCCATAAAAACGGTAATATCAATTTTGTTGAAAATATCTATAACATAAAAGCGGCCAATCTTCCTGCGCTTTTGGATGAAAAGTATACCAGCAATATAGACAATTATAGATCCGCCATAAAATTTGAACTGGCTTCGACCAGATTCCCGAACAGCCCATATAAAAATTACAGCCTTACTTGGGAAGATGTTGCCAAATCCATTTACGACTATGATGATTTTGGATCAGAACTGAAAAAGAGCAATTACTTTGAAGATGATGTGGATCAATTGATTTCAGGTTTAGCAAGTAATGAGGAAAAGGCAGGCGTCATTTTCTCCTTTGTAAAAAATAAAATGAACTGGGATAACTATGTAGGCGTTACTTGTACCAGTGGAGGCGTAAAAAGGGCCTATAAGGAAAATACGGGCAGTGCCGCGGAAATCAACTTGATGCTTACCGCTATGTTGCGATATGCAGGATTAAGTGCCGATCCTGTCTTGGTCAGTACAAGATCTCATGGAATCCCATTGTTCCCTACAAGTGATGGTTTTAACTATGTGATTGCAGGTTTACAGTTGGATGACCAATTGCTTCTATTGGATGCCACTGAAAAATATTCAATGCCCAATGTACTTCCCACCAGGGCATTGAACTGGATGGGAAGGTTGATCAAGGAAGACGGTACTTCTATGTCGGTGGACCTTATTCCAAAACATAAATCCATGGATGCCATCATGATGAGCGTTGACTTACATGATGATGGTTCCATTTCAGGAAAGTATCGCCAGCAATATACCCATAACCATGCTTTTGTTATCCGTAACAAATACCATAGCGGAACAGAGGATTCATATTTGGAGGATATTGAAAAGTCACATGGCGATCTAGAGGTTTCTGAATTTCAAATGCAAAATGACCTTGAGCTTGACAAGCCGATGGTGCAATCCTATGATTTTGAAAAAGAAGCGGCCTTTGAAAACATTTCAGGGAAGCTGTATTTTTCCCCATTGTTCCATTTGACCACATTTGAGAATCCTTTCAAGGCGGAAAAAAGGGAATTCCCAATAGATTATGGTTATCCTTGGGAAGACAAGTATATAGTTACCATAAATCTTCCGGAAGGGTATGTAGTGGAATCTTTGCCAGAACCCATTGCAGTGGCCATGCCAGAAAATCTTGGGCAGTTCCGATACAATATCTCCTCCAGCTTTGGAAAAATCCATTTAAAAGTAGAGATGGAAATGAATACCCCTGTTGTGCCGGCCCATTATTATGAAGATTTGAAGGAGTTGTATAAGCACATAGTGGAAAAGGAAACCGAAAAAGTGGTACTTGTAAAAGCGTAAAAGGTACGTTGCATGAAGAAAATTGCCCTTCTCCTGATGCTTTTTCAAGGGGTCTTACTCCTAGGACAACAAATCGAGTTTGGAAAATTGACAATTGAGGATCAAGAATTTTCAACCTATGAAAAAGATACTACGGCCCATGCGATTTACCTCTATGAAAAAGGGGAAAATTATTTTGAGGTACAAAGGGGATATATTTTTTTGATTACCAAATACCACGCTAAGAAAAAGATTCTTGACAAACAGGGATTTTCTGAAGCGGAAATAACCATTCCCTACTACCATAATGAGGATAGATCCGAAAAGGTGAGCAATATTAGGGCTTTGACCCACAATGATGGTGTAAAGTTCGGGGTTGATCAAGAGACTATTTATGATGCCGATGTAAATGAACGTTGGTCCGAAAAGCGTTTTACATTCCCAAACGTTCAAGAGGGCTCCATTTTGGAATATACCTATGAAATTCAATCCCCGTTTTTATATAATCTTAACGGTTGGGATTTCCAGGAAAACATTCCAAAGGTATACACGGAGTATAATGCCAAGATACCTGGAAATTATAGGTACAATCGGGCCCTGATTGGGGAACTGGTACTGGATGTGAACGATGCCACTGTGCAAAAGAATTGCTTCCAGCTTCCAAATAGTCCTGCAAAACCGGCCGATTGTGAGGTGCTCAAGTACGTAATGAAGGAAGTACCCGCATTCAAGGAAGATGAGGAATATATGCTTTCTCCAAAAAATTACCGGTCCAGACTGGAATTTGAACTTTCGGAATTTCTTGGGTTCAATGGAATAAATCAAAAGTTCACCAAAACGTGGAAAGATGTCGACCGGGAGTTTAAATCTGATCGTGACGTTGGCGGGCAGTTGCGTAAAAAGAATTTTTTTGAAAAAAATGTACCTCTGGAAATCATTGCCGGAAATGAGGATGCACTGACCAAGGCCAACAAAATCTATGATTTTGTAAAAAACCATTATACCTGGAACGAAAAATTTGGTGTACTCCGGGACAATAGGGTAAAACAGGCTTTTGAGGCAAAATTGGGAAATGTGGCAGAGATCAACATCACCTTGATCAACCTTTTGAATGCCGCCGATATTAAGACCGATGTGATGATGATGTCCACCCGTGCCCATGGCTTGCCCAAAAAAAGCCATCCGGTCATGTCCGATTTCAATTATCTGGTAGCCAAAACGGAAATCGATGGGGTTACCTATCTTTTGGATGCCACCGAAAAGGAATTGCCATTTGGTATGCTTCCCTATCGATGCCTCAATTACTATGGTAGGGTAATGGATTTTGATGGGGATAGTTATTGGTTTGACATTGAACCTGAAAAATTGAACGGTAGGGCCATACGTCTTCAAATGGAACTTGATTTTGAGAAGGGGATAGGTAGTGGGGAATTTGATGAAATTTCGGATGGATACGAGGCCATTTTCAAGAAAGAACATTTGGGTTCCATGTCCGAAGAGGAATACATTGAAAAGATCGAAGAGGATACGAACGATGATTTTTTGATCAAAACCTATCTGATTGATAAAGAAAAGTCCAATGATAAGCGGTTGGCAGAAAACTACACTTTTGAACTGGAGAATTTGGGAAAAGGGCAAACCGTATATTTCAACCCCTTTGTAATCCGATATTTTAAGACCAATCCCTTTAAGGTAGAATCAAGGTATTATCCTGTGGATTTCGGATTTTTAAGGTCCTATAAATATTTTGCGAACATCAAGATTCCTGCAGGTTACAAAGTAAAAAACATACCTGAACCTGTAAATATAGGATTGCCGGACAATAGTGGAATCATGAGGTTTAATTGTACCACAACCCAAGATATGGTAATGGTGCAGTTCACCCTTCAACTTAAATACACCCAATATACCAGTGTGGGATATGCCTATATAAAGGAATTTTTTGAAAATGCCGTTTTGGTACAAAACAAAAACTTCCTTGTTTTTGAAAAGGAATAGCAATTGGCAAATGGTACTTACCTTTGTGAAATAATTAGGGGATTTCCGACTAAATCAAAACAATGGACATAGCAAACGCACAAAAAGCTGTTGATGAATGGATCCAAAACCATGGGGTTCGCTATTTTAACGAACTTACCAATATGGCCCAGCTTACCGAAGAAGTGGGAGAGGTGGCCCGGATCATTGCCAGACGGTATGGGGAGCAAAGCGAAAAGGAATCCGACAAGGCCAAAGACCTTGGTGAGGAATTGGCCGATGTGGTTTTTGTGGTTCTTTGTTTGGCCAACCAAACGGGGATCGATCTTCAAGCTGCCTTCGACAAAAAATTGGATTTGAAGACCAAACGCGATCACGACCGTCATCAGAATAACAAAAAGCTCAAATAAAGTTATCCCCTTAAGGGGATAGTAGGGCCGTTTTTTCTAGTTTTGGAGTTTCATTCAAACCCAAGAAAATTGAGACTTCAACTTTCCGCGCCATCCAATAAAAATATCCAAAAGGCAATACAGATTACGGGCTCCAAAAGTGAGACCAATCGCTCTTTGTTGATGCAAGCCCTATTCTCGAATATCAAGATTGAGAATGTATCCAATTCTGATGATGGGGAGGTCATGCAAAAGGGATTGTTGATCTCAAAAGGGGAGGTGGACATTCACCATGCCGGTACCGCCATGCGTTTTTTAACGGCCTATTTTGCTTCCCAAGCAGGTAAGGAAGTGGTGCTCACCGGTTCCTCCAGAATGCAGGAAAGACCCATTCAAGTTTTGGTGGAGGCACTTCAAGCTTTGGGAGCCGATATTCAATATGTGAAAAATGAAGGGTACCCTCCCTTAAAGATTACAGGAAGGAAATTGGAGCAATCCCATGTATCCCTTCCAGCCAATATCAGTAGCCAATACATTTCAGCTTTATTGTTGATCGCGCCCAGTTTGAAGAATGGTCTGGAATTGGAATTGATCGGCAAGATCACATCGGTTCCCTACATCAAAATGACGTTAGGACTGTTAGAGCAAATTGGGGTTGCCACTGATTTTGAAGGCAATAAAATCACAGTGAAACCCTTGGAAAATATTGAGGAAACCACTTTGGTTGTGGAATCGGATTGGAGTTCTGCCAGCTACTTTTATAGCATAGTGGCCCTGTGCGAAGTGGGAACTAAAGTACAATTGTCATCTTACAAACAAAACTCCTTGCAGGGTGATAGTGTGCTCTCTAAAATTTATCAGGATTTTGGAGTGGAGACACAATTTGGCGAAAACACTATTGTCCTATCCAAAATAAGTGATAATCTGCCTAAAACCCTCAATTACGACCTTTCCAACGCCCCTGACATTGCCCAAACCATTGCGGTAACCTGTTTGGGATTGGGATTGGGTTGTCATTTGACAGGACTTCATACCCTTCCGATTAAAGAAACAGATCGTTTGGCAGCATTACAGACTGAACTTGGAAAGTTCGGGGCTAAAGTAGATATCGATGCGGAAAGCTTAACCCTACAATCTTTATCCACGTTGAATACTGGTATAGCCGTCGATACCTATAACGATCACAGAATGGCCATGGCCTTTGGTCCGTTGGCGCTAAAAGTCGACCTAATCGTCAATGATGCCAGAGTGGTCTCCAAGTCGTATCCGGACTATTGGAACGACCTCAAAACTCTTGGATTTGGTATCCAGGAAATGTAAGGGTCATTTAATCACGGTTTTACTTGACATCCCCTATCGCGAGGTTGTATATTTGCCCCTCTTTTAAAAAATCCAAATAAAGCATAAATGAAATTATCAAACTTCAATTTTGAATTGCCTAAGGAACTATTGGCCGAATATCCTGCTGAAAACAGGGACGAATCCAAACTAATGGTAATCCACAGGGATTCTGGAAAAATTGAGCATAAAATGTTCAAGGACCTTATCGATTATTTTGATGAAGGGGATGTAATGGTCCTGAACAATACTAAGGTGTTTCCAGCGCGTTTGTACGGTAACAAGGAAAAAACCGGGGCACGTATCGAAGTTTTCTTGTTGCGTGAATTGAACCAAGAGCAACGTCTATGGGACGTTTTGGTAGACCCGGCCCGTAAGATCCGTATCGGGAACAAATTGTATTTTGGGGATGATGAGAGTTTGGTGGCCGAGGTAATCGATAATACCACATCAAGAGGTAGGACCCTTCGTTTTCTTTATGATGGTTCCTATACCGACTTTAGAAGAAAACTACGGGAACTAGGTGAAACACCCCTTCCGAAATACATCAAAAGAGATGTTACCCCGGATGACGAAGAGCGTTATCAGACCATTTATGCAAAGCATGAAGGAGCTGTGGCCGCCCCAACGGCGGGACTTCACTTCTCCAAGCATCTGTTGAAGCGTTTGGAAATCAAGGGAATCGATTTTGCGGAGGTGACCTTGCACGTAGGATTGGGTACTTTCAATCCTGTGGAAGTGGAAGATTTGTCCAAACACAAAATGGACAGCGAGGAATTGGTGATTGATGAAAAGGCCACGGAAGTGGTCAACAAGGCCAAGGCCAAGAAAAAGAAAATCTGTGCAGTGGGTACTACCGTAATGCGTGGATTGGAGAGCGCTGTTTCTTCGGAACAAACCCTGAATACCTTTGAGGGTTGGACCAACAAGTTTATCTTTCCTCCTTATGATTTTAGCATTGCCAACTGCATGATCACCAATTTCCACTTGCCTAAATCAACGTTGTTGATGATGGTATCTGCCTTTGCTGGTCACGATTTAATCAAAAAAGCATACAAACAGGCCATTTTGGAGGGGTATCGTTTTTACTCCTACGGAGATGCCATGTTGATTCTTTAATAGAACTATTTTACCGATTAAAAATCCCGTTCGGTTAAGGACCAGCGGGATTTTTTTCTTGATTATCTTTAAGTGTGGAAACCAAAAAAAGGACATACGGGCATTGAC
>JASBTS010000158.1 GCA_030148305.1 Allomuricauda sp.
GGGAAAGCCAGGTTGCGACCTGTACTGTTGACGGCCATCACCACCATTTTGGGATTGATTCCGTTGGCCACCGGGTTCAACATCAACTTCTTCACCTTGATGAGCGACTTTGACCCGAACATCTATTTTGGTGGAGACAACGTAATATTCTGGGGGCCCTTGGCATGGACCGTGATCTACGGATTGTTCGTGGCTACGTTCTTGACCTTGGTAGTGGTGCCCATACTATTCAGTTTAGTGTACAAGCTTAAGATCAGAATCAGAAAAAGAAAATTAGCAAGGGAAGAGCGCAAAGCAGTGAATACAGCAACTGCCTAAAACCTTCCAAAAGGTACCCAACAAAAAAAGCCCCGACCTAATAGGTCGGGGCTTTTTCTTAAACACTGATTTAATTACTGGTTCACAGAGACGACTTCGCCTTGGCTCCAGTTTTTAACGTTTGCAATTCGGTTGTCGGTAAAATCCACTTCTTTCAATACATCATCTTTCCAGAAGAACCATTTTCCAGTTTTGGTTCCGTTTACGTATTGACCTGTAGCTATCTTTTTTCCTTCTGTATCGAACATCACCCAATCGCCATGAAGTTTTCCATTCAACATAAAGCCTGTTTGGGCAATTTCTCCATTGTCGTGAAAAAACGTAGCCTTTACCATTTTACCATCCTTCTCAAAAGTGGGTTTAATATCTTGTGCAGACAAACCTACTGTTAACATCACCGCCAAAAGAAATACTGCTTTTTTCATCACGCTATGGGATTTTAATTGGTTAATACTATAAGACAACGTAACAAATATACATATATTTTACGTTAAATGTACTTTTAGGTAACATTTAGTTTACATTAAATTAACCTAAACCAACTATATAATTGTTTTTCAATCATTTAAATCAAAAAAATGAAGGAAAACTGCGCTACCATTATCGCCATTTTAGCCCTTTAATCGAATCATTTTTATATACAATGTAAATTTAATGTTAAGTAAAAGTTAGAAAATCAACGAAAAATGGTGATTAAACTAACCCATTTAAAAAGCACGCCCTGGGCATCATCAGAAAATGGATTTATCTAGCAATTAATAGTCAGGTAACTATTAAATTTGCCCTTTCATAAAACACATCATGTACAGAAGCAATACCTGTGGAGCCCTAAGGGCATCACATATCGGTTCGGAGGTTATTTTAAGTGGTTGGGTGCACAAGGTCAGGGATAAAGGCTTTGTGGTTTGGGTAGACATACGAGATCGTTATGGCATTACCCAATTGGTTTTTGACCAAGACCGTACTCCTGTTGCCCTTCTGGACATGGCCCGTGAACTGGGACGTGAAACGGTTATTCAAGCTAAAGGACAGGTGATAGAAAGAGCTTCCAAGAACCCGAACATCCCTACGGGTGAAATTGAGGTTTTGGTAAGCGAGCTCAACATTCTCAACAAATCCCTTTTGCCTCCTTTTACTATTGAAGATGATACCGATGGCGGGGAAGATATCCGAATGAAGTTCCGTTATCTGGACATCCGAAGAAACCCAGTAAAAAATAACCTCATCTTTAGGCACAAAGTGAGCATGGAAGTCAGAAAATATTTGACGGACCAAGGCTTTGTGGATGTGGAAACCCCTTATTTGATCAAATCCACCCCCGAAGGTGCCAGGGACTTTTTAGTGCCCAGCCGAATGAACGAGGGACAATTTTATGCCCTGCCCCAATCCCCCCAAACCTTTAAGCAGTTGTTGATGGTGGGCGGCATGGACAAATACTATCAGATCGTGAAATGTTTTAGGGATGAAGATCTCCGCGCAGATAGGCAACCCGAGTTCACCCAGATTGATTGTGAAATGGCCTTTGTGGAGCAAGAGGACATTTTGAACACATTTGAAGGATTGACCAAACATTTGTTGAAGGAAATCAAAGGGGTTGAAATTGAAAAATTCCCAAGGATGACCTTTGATGATGCTATGAGACTTTATGGCAACGATAAACCGGACATACGTTTTGGAATGGTCTTCGGTGAGTTGAATGCCGTAGCCCAACATAAAGATTTTGGCGTTTTCAACTCGGCAGAATTGGTGGTCGGCATAGCCGTACCCGGAGCCTGTGAATACACCCGAAAGGAAATAGATGCCCTGATCGATTGGGTAAAGCGTCCACAAGTTGGCGCCAAGGGCATGGTTTACGTGAAATGTAACGAGGACGGCACCTTTAAATCATCCGTAGATAAATTTTATGATGAACAGGATTTGGCCAGATGGGCCGAAGTCACCGGTGCCAAACCAGGCGACCTGATCTGTGTGCTTTCCGGAGATGCCAATCCTACCCGTGCACAATTAAGTGCTTTGAGAATGGAATTGGCCAACAGAATGGGCTTGAGAAAACCGGATGAATTCGCCCCACTATGGGTAGTGGATTTCCCCTTGTTGGAATTGGATGAGGAAACCGGTACTTATCATGCCATGCACCATCCGTTTACATCGCCCAAACCCGGCCAGTTGGAGTTATTGGAAACCAACCCCGGTGCCGTGAAGGCCAATGCCTATGATTTGGTGTTGAACGGAAATGAAATAGGAGGTGGTTCCATCAGGATTCATGATAAGGAGACGCAAGCCACCATGTTCAAACATTTGGGCTTTACCCCGGAAGAGGCCAAGGCACAATTCGGGTTTTTGATGGATGCCTTTCAATATGGGGCGCCCCCACACGGAGGAATAGCCTTTGGTCTGGACCGCTTGGTGTCCATTTTAGGTGGACAGGAAACCATCCGTGACTTTATCGCCTTCCCTAAAAACAATAGCGGAAGGGATGTGATGATCGATGCCCCTGCAAACATCGACCCAAAACAATTGGACGAATTGCATATAAAATTGACACAAACCTCATAAATTCAAATCCCGATCCAAGTCGGGATTTTTTTGATTTTAAAATCAATGGGACATAAAAAATCTTGGTTGACAAAATTTTTGGTTTGGCGCGCCAAACACATCTCTCATAGACAATTTGTGGCCATTTTGAGCATTCTTGTGGGCTTCACTTCTGGAATGGGAGCCGTTATGCTCAAAAACTTGACCCACTTTTTTCAACATTTAATGGAGGGCAAATTAGTGGAATACTATCATCAAGCCTTTTATTTTGTTTTTCCAATTATTGGGTTGGCCCTGGTTCGTATCATCATCAAATATGTGATTCGGAACAAGGTTAGCCACGGTATTCCCTCTACCCTTTATGCCATTTCCAAAAGAAAGGGCATCATGGCCAGGTACCAAATGTTCGGTTCGCTACTTACTGCTCCTATTACCGTTGGTTTTGGAGGGTCCGTAGGGTTGGAAGGTCCTACTGTGGCCACAGGTGCCGCTATTAGTTCCAACATCGCTAGGACCTTGCACTTGAACCATGCTACAAGAATTTTGTTGATCAGCTGTGCGTGTGCCGGGGCTTTGTCCTCCATTTTTAAGGCACCTATCGCCGCCATTGTATTTGCCATTGAGGTTTTTAGTCTGGATTTGACCCTTGCCTCCCTACTGCCCTTACTGTTGGCTTCATTGTCTGCCATCATCACCTCTTATTTCTTTTTTGGGGATGATGCCCTTTTGCCCTTCAAGATTGTGGATGGTTTCACTATTGCCGATGTACCCTTTTATATGATTTTGGGGGTGTTTGGGGGAATTACCTCCATCTACTTTACAGAAGTGTATACCAGGGTCCAGAACTTTTTTGATAAACTGAAGTCCCCCATCCAAAAATTAATGTTGGGGGGAGTGGTGATAGGCATATTGGTATTCCTGGTTCCTCCCCTTTATGGTGAAGGTTTCGATACCATGAACAACTTGGTACAAGGTAATACTGATGCCGTTCTTGAGAACAACATCCTGAATCTCGATCTTAAGAACGGTTGGGTAGTCATTATGCTTTTGGCCGGTTTGGTCGCTTTTAAGATCGTGGCCAGTGCCCTTACTTTTGGTGCAGGGGGTGTTGGTGGCATTTTTGCCCCTACCCTTTTCATGGGTAGCCTTATGGGTAATTGTGTGGCCAAGTTCATCAACCATTTGGGCATTTTTAAGAACATGGTCTCCGAAAGTAATTTTACACTTGTTGGCATGACGGGTCTGATGGCAGGGGTGCTCCATGCACCACTAACGGCCATCTTTCTTATTGCTGAAGTTACAGGAGGATATGAGCTTTTCATCCCCTTGATGGTAACCGCGGCCATTTCGTATGCCTTGGCTCGGTATGTGCATCCCCATTCCGTATATGCCATGGAATTGGCCCGAAAAGGGGAACTCATTACCCATAATAAAGATCATGCCGTCTTGATGTTCATGGAAATGGACAAGGTGATCGAAAAAAACTTTTTACCCGTTTACCCAAAAATGAATCTGGGTGATATTGTACACAAAGTCGTCACCCAATCCACACGGAACATTTTTCCTGTGATCCACGAAAAGAAAGGCACTCTGCTAGGCATTATTTTGATGGACGACATACGGCCCATTATGTTCGATCAGTCCATGTACGACAAGATATTGGCAACCGATGTGATGCAGACGCCACCGAGCATCATCGACCTGGATGTGGATAAAATGGCGGATGTGATGAAGAAATTTCAGGATAGTGGCGCATGGAACCTTCCCGTGGTGAAGGATGGCAAATACGAAGGATTTATTTCAAAATCAAAATTGCTCACGGCTTACCGTAGGGAACTCATCAATTACACACAATGAAAATCATCGTCAGATATATCGTTCTTCTTATTGTCATAGCTTCTTTGACGAGCATCATATATGGTTTAACCATTGAGGAGAATGAACCTATACCTGCCCAGAAATTCATTGGCGGGGGCACAGCTGGATTGTTTTTGGTGGCCATGCCGCTTTTCTTGTTTAATGAGAGTAAAGACAAAAACATGAAAGATTACATGCTCACTAAGGAAAATATTAAGAAAATGCAAAATATAGATCCTAAAAACCCTGATACTCAATAATTTTCAAAAGATTTAATCTTCAATTCATCCAACGGGCCATAAAAAATCCTACATTAGTACTTTAACATTTTATTTTTTTTTAATGACTGGTACAGTAAAATTTTTTAATGATTCCAAAGGCTTTGGATTCATTACAAACGACGAAACAGGAAAAGACATTTTTGTTCATGTTACAGCATTGAACGGAATCGAATTGAACGAAGGTGACAAAGTAGAATACTCTGAAGAAGAAGGAAGAAAAGGCGTGGTTGCTTCCAAAGTGAAGGTAATCAGATAACAATATTTTATTTTGATTTATTTTTAGGACCCTGGCGCTGCCAGGGTTTTTTATTTAGTTGAGGTTTCTTCTTTGAATAAAAAAACGCTTCAACAATTCGGAAGCCTCGTTTTCCAGCACCCCGCTGACCACTTCCGTCTTCGGGTGCAAGTGCCCGCCAACCACATTGAAACCGCGTTCCAAGTCTGCGGCCCCATACACCACCTTCGATATCTGGCTCCAATATAATGCTCCGGCACACATTTGGCAGGGTTCCAAGGTTACATATAGGGTGCACCCGTGAAGGTATTTGCCTCCCAAAAAATTGGATGCCGCCGTAATGGCCTGCATTTCGGCATGAGCGGTAACATCCTTTAAACGTTCGGTGAGATTATGTGCCCTACCGATGATCCTGTTGTTCACTACCACCACGGCACCAACCGGTACTTCCCCATTTTCAAAGGCTGCTTCTGCCTCTTGCAGGGCTTTTTTCATGAAATAGGTGTCATCGAACAGATTTTCCACAATCTTTTTTGCTTTTTTGAAGACTTGGCTAAGCTACGCATAAAAAAATTTTGAGCAGAATCGGTACTTTTGTTTTTTATCCATTGGAAACACTGCTAGCACATATCAATTCCCCTGCCGACCTCAAAAAATTGACCTTGGATGAGTTGCCCCAACTTGCCCTGGAACTTCGGGATTTTATCATTGATATTGTTTCTACCAAGGAAGGTCATTTAGGGGCCAGTTTAGGAGTGGTGGAATTGACCATTGCCCTGCATTATGTTTTTGACACCCCCAATGACAAACTGATTTGGGATGTAGGACATCAAGCCTACGGACACAAGATCTTGACAGGCAGAAAGGAAATCTTTGGAACCAACCGGCAGTTCGGGGGCATTAGTGGATTTCCAAAACGGAGTGAAAGTGTATATGATGATTTTGGCACAGGGCATAGCTCAACGGCCATTTCGGCAATTTTGGGTATGGCCATGGCCTCCAAATTGAAGGGAGATTCCCAAAAACAACATGTTGCCGTAGTAGGTGATGCATCCATTGCCAGCGGTATGGCTTTTGAAGGGTTGAACCATTTGGGGGTTACCGATGTCAACGCCCTCATCATTTTGAACGATAACGCCATCGGCATAGACCCCAGCGTTGGGGCCCTTAAAAAATACCTCACCAACGTAAAAGCTGGTACTGCTAAGGACGAGAATATCTTCGAATGCCTCAACCTGAACTATTCCGGACCTATGGATGGCCATGATGTAAAAGCATTGGTCAACGAATTGGAACGTCTGAAAAACATACCAGGTCCTAAATTATTGCATATCATTACCACTAAAGGGAAAGGACTCAAAAAAGCCGAGGAGGACCAAGTGGTATACCATGCCCCAGGCAAATTTGATAAGCATACTGGGGAACGGGTAAAAAAATCGAACGGCGTAGAACCACCAAAATACCAAGATGTCTTTGGACACACTTTGGTTGAATTGGCCAAAAAAAACCAGAACATTGTGGGCATTACCCCTGCCATGCCAACTGGAAGTTCCCTTAAATTTATGATGGACGAGCTACCGGACCGCGCCTTTGATGTGGGCATCGCCGAGCAGCATGCCGTTACCTTGGCCGCGGGCATGGCCACGCAAGGGTTGGCGCCGTTTTGCAACATTTATTCCACTTTTTTACAACGGGCCTATGATCAGGTAATCCATGATGTGGCCCTTCAAAAATTACCGGTGATCTTTTGTTTGGACCGTGCCGGATTGGTGGGTCAGGATGGTCCTACGCATCATGGAGTTTTTGATATCGCCTATTTAAGATGCATCCCCAATATGGTGGTATTTGCCCCGATGGACGAAATGGAACTGCGAAACATCATGTACACTGCTCAGTTGGGGTTAAATGGTCCCATTGCGATACGATATCCAAGGGGTCGCGGGGTGAACCTTGACTGGCGAAATTCTTTCGAAAGGATTGAAATGGGCACCGTCAGATGTTTGAAGGAAGGATCCAAAATGGCGGTTTTAACCCTTGGCCATGTAGGAAATGAAGTAAAAACCCTGATCGAATCGTTAAAAGATCCTGAATTGGTGGCACATTTCGATATGCGGTTCGCAAAACCATTGGACAGAAACGTGCTACGCACTATTTTTGAAAAATATGAGCAGATCGTTACTGTGGAAGACGGATGCATGACCGGTGGGTTTGGATCTGCAGTACTTGAATTTGCAAATGAAGAAGGCTATTCTAAACCTGTTAAGATTTTTGGTGTTCCGGACCGGTTTGTTGAACATGGAACAATACTGGAAACCCAAAAGCTGGCTGGTATGGATTTTGATGCCCTATTTTCCTTTATACAATCAACCCTAGACCAATGAGGATATTTTGCTTGCTGATCCTTTTACTCACCGTTTCCCTTTCCGCCAGTGCACAAATCAGTAGATTAAAAGTTTTTGAACCCGACAGTGTGAACAATGGGTTCAAGATTGTGCGCATTAAGGACGTAAAGTTGAAATATCTCCCCAGGAGTGCAAAACTTACCGACCCCAGGGCCGTTTTGAACAGGGTAAAACCTTTGAGCAAATGGTACAAACGTTTTGTACCTACCTCCTTCTGGAAAAAGGAAAACCAATTCGGACTCAACATCAATGAAGTTTCCTTTGTGAACTGGAACGCAGGGGGCGACAATTCGGTTTCGGCACTAGCGAGTGCCCGGTTTACCAGAAACTATAAGTTCCGGTACCTCAATTGGGAGAACGAGGCCACTTTCCGGTATGGTATGAACGCGCAAGAAGGTAGGAAACTCAGAAAAACGGATGATCAGATCAAGTTGGCCTCAACCATCAGTTTTAGGAAGGATACCATCACCAACTGGTATTATTCGGTAAAGGCTACCTTCAACACCCAATTTTCAAATGGTTTTTCATACCCCAATCGGGTGAACCCCATTTCAAGGTTTATGTCACCTGGTTATCTGTTTGCGGGTATGGGTACTTCCTACATCACTCCAGATAACAAATTCAACCTATACATTTCACCTGCCACCATGAAATCCACTTTTGTACTGGATGAAGTACTCTCTAGCCAAGGCGCCTTCGGGGTGGATAAAGGAAAGAATGTTTTTCTGGAACTCGGTTTTTCCATCACCAACTCCCTGGAAAAGGAAATTTTGAAAAACGTAGTCTTAAAACATACCATCTCGTTGTATACCGATTATGTTCGAAGTTTTGGAAATATCGACGTGAACTGGGAAACCAACTTCAACCTAAAGGTCAATGATCACATCAATGCCAATATTGGCACCCACCTTATTTTTGATGACGACATTAAGTTTGATGAAGTGGTGGATGCGGATGGTAATATTATAGACCCCGGTATTTCCAGAATCCAGTTCAAGCAATTGTTGGGACTCGGGCTTATCTACAATTTTTAAACCTTTCTCCCGGTAAGTTTATCGTGGATGTGTACCGCGGCACTATCGGATAAACTGGCCACAAAACAACTGGTGTCCAACAAAATCTTATAAACCGATGTTTCGGTGTTCCTGTATATTTCAGGTAAACTTTTGATCAATAATCGGTCATAATTGGTGGCATTCCCCTGTTTGGTATTGATAAGGGCCGAAGTATACATATCCAAAAGATCGGAAATGATGCGATACCCTGCCAGTTCCTTGTCCACTACCTCATTGGACTGATAGATCTTGTCCACACTCAAGGCAATAATATCTTCAACCTGGGCCTCATACTTACCTTTGTCCAACAAAGCCGAATCGAATTCCCCTTTCAAGATCTTGTCTTCATTTTGAACGAAAACCTCAACAGCATCCTGAATCAGCGTGTTGATGGCCAAAGCCCTCAAATAACTCAATCGATCACTGGAATTGGTCATGGCATTGTACTTTTTGGTATTGATGTTTGTCTTCACCAAATTGATCAAATACTCCAAGGCATATTCTTCGGGTACAAGCCCTAAATTGATCCCATCCTCAAAGTCGATAATGGTATAACAAATGTCGTCTGCAGCTTCTACCAAATAAGTGAGGGGATGTCTAAAAAATCCGGTATTGGGATTATGTGGATTGGGCATGAGGCCAATCTCATTGGCCACTTCCATAAAAAAATCCCTTTCGGATTGAAAATACCCGAACTTTTTATCGGCGATATGCCTGGATGGCTTTTTGGGCAAAGAAGCCTTGGGGTATTTCATAAAGGCACCCAAGGTGGCATAGCTCAACCGAAGCCCACCGGGAACACCGCTCCTGGATTCCGTAAGCAACTTAAAGCCATTGGCATTCCCTTCAAAATCGATAAGATCTTGGTATTCTTCTGCAGAAAGTTCCGCTTCATATTTGGCCCCGGCACCATTTTTAAAATAATTGCCGATGGCCTTTTCCCCACTATGTCCGAAGGGTGGGTTACCAATATCGTGCGCCAGGGCAGCGGCGGCCACAATGGCCCCAAAATCATTAAAATGGTACCCATCCATGGCTGCCAATGATGGGTATTTGGTCAATATTTGTTGCCCAGCGATCCTCCCCAGACTTCTGCCCACTACTGAAACCTCCAAACTGTGCGTAAGGCGGGTGTGCACAAAATCTTTATTGGAACCAACACTGATGGGCATGGGAACCACTTGGGTCTTATCCTGTAAACTGCGGAATGCCGATGAGAAGATGATACGGTCATAATCCACCTCAAAGCCCAATCGGGTCTCGTTCTGTTCTTTTCGTAATCGCTTTGCTGTATCTCCGTGACGTCTTAAAGAAAGTAACTGTTCCCAGTTCATGTTGCATGCATTTATGGCGAAGATATATCAAATCGATAACCTGTGCTTTCCGCATGGAAAATATTGATACTTTTAAGGCAGTATTTGGTAACCTTTTGTTAACCTTATTGCGGATTTATAGTGGCATTTTTGTCATATTTCTGAAAGAATGGGGGAGAATATCTACATTTTCATGGTTGTTGCACTTGGCATTTTGGCAATAACCGATTTAGTGGTCGGCGTAAGCAACGATGCCGTTAACTTCTTAAATTCCGCCATTGGCTCTAAAGCATTGTCCTTCAAGACAGTAATGATCGTGGCCAGTGTTGGAATCGCTTTCGGTGCCGTTTCATCCAGTGGAATGATGGAGGTTGCCAGAAAGGGAATCTTTAATCCCGGCGAATTCGTTTTTGAAGAGATCATGTTCATCTTTATGGCGGTCATGATCACCGATATCCTCCTTTTGGATTTTTTCAACACCTTGGGAATGCCAACTTCCACAACCGTTTCCATCGTTTTTGAGTTGTTGGGCGCATCGGTTGCCATTTCTCTTTTTAAGATTGCCAAAGCGGACGGAGGATTCTCCGATTTGATAACCTATATCAATACGGACAAGGCCGCTGAAATCATTTTTGGAATCCTGCTCTCCGTCTTCATTGCCTTTACGGTCGGGGCTTTGGTACAGTTTGTCTCCAGGGTTTGGGTTTCTTTTGATTTTAAATCGAAATCGAAATGGATCGAATCCATTTTTGGTGGTTTGGCCATTACGGCGATTATTTATTTCATCTTGGTGAAAGGTCTTAAAAGTGCTGCCTTGCTGGAAGGTTCCTTTTCGGATTTTGTGGCCACTCAACCGGAGTTTTTCCTTTTGATCAACCTCGCATTTTGGACCGTGGTATCGTACCTTCTGGCTACCATGGCACGATTGAACATCTATAAATTGGTCATCGCTTTCGGAACTTTTGCCTTGGCCATGGCCTTTGCGGGAAACGACCTGGTGAACTTTATAGGAGTGCCCATTGCCGCGCTACAGTCTTACCAAGATTGGAAAGCATCCGGAATTGCGCCAGCTGATTTTAATATGGGTGGACTTGCCGCTGCAGTACGTACCCCTACCCTTTTATTGTTGATTTCAGGTGCGGTGATGATCTTGACCCTTTGGTTTTCATCCAAGGCAAAAGGAGTTGTAAAAACCAGTGTGGACCTTGCCAGGCAAGACGAAGGTGATGAAAGGTTCCAACCGAATTACCTTTCCCGTCAAATCGTAAAATTGAGCATTGCTGCCTTTGAAACCCTTTCAAAAGTTATCCCACCGGCATTGCAAAGTAGAATCGACAAGCAATTTGTGATTCCCTATTCCTACGTGCCCAAGAGTAAGGTACAAGATATGCCAGCGTTCGATTTGGTGCGTGCTTCCGTAAACTTGATGGTGGCCAGTATCCTAATTTCATTGGCCACATCCATGAAATTACCCTTGTCCACCACCTACGTGACCTTTATGGTAGCGATGGGTTCCTCCTTGGCCGACAGGGCCTGGGGTGCAGAAAGTGCCGTGTACCGTGTTGCTGGGGTATTGAACGTGATCGGTGGATGGTTCTTTACTGCATTGAGTGCTTTTATTGCTTCTGCCATTATTGCCTACATTTTGTTTATGGGTAAATTCATTGCCTTGGCCATTATGTTGGTTGCCGCCGCCGCCATTTTGCTCCGCAACTATTTATCGCACAACAAAAAATCGAAGGAGATTAAGGCTGAGGACAGTTTAAGACGGGCCGAAAGTAGTTCCATTCAAGGGGTGATAGAGGAAAGTGCCGCCAATATTGCCAACGTGGTAAAACGAAGCAATAGAATCTACACCAATTCCATCAACGGATTGGCCAAACATGACCTCGACTTTTTGAAGAAAAACAAAAAGCAGAGCAACAAACTTTCCGAAGAAATTGATGATCTGAGAAACCACACATTTTATTTCATCAAAAATTTGGATGAGGCCCATGTAGGAGCCAGTAACTTCTATATCAATGCCATGGGGCATTTAAATGATATGTCCCAATCCTTGGAATACATTGGGAAAGTGAGTTTTAACCACGTGCATAACAACCACAAAAAACTCAAATACAACCAGATCAAGGAGCTTAAGGAAATCGATCAAAAACTTGAGGAGGTATTTGACAAGACCCAAAAGGCTTTTGAAGAGCGATCCTTCCAACAAATAGGGGCCATCTTGAGTACCAAACAGGAACTTTACGACATGGTCTCACAAAAGATAGATCGCCAGGTTTCAAGGACCAGGACCGAAGAATCCAGCCCGAAGAACACTACCCTTTATTTTTCCATTTTGATGGAAAGCAAGGACTTGATCACCGCAATGATGGACCTTTTGGAACTGTATTATGCCGAACATGACAGTACAGTTGTTCCAGCTAAGATCGAGAAGAAATAAAGTGGTATCTTTCCTATCAGATTAAATTTGATATGAAAAGATTTTATATTGCCCTTTTGGCGACAACTTTGTTGTCCATCAACGGAATGAAGGCACAGCAAACTGCGGATCAAGTACTCAGCAAGGCCATTGCCTTTCATGATCCAAACGGGAACTGGCATCGGTTGAACACTACTTTTACTGTGGTGATGAACACTCCCGAGAGACCGACCCGTACCAGCACCATCTCAGTGGATTTTCCCCATAATTCCTTCAATTTGAATGTAGAACAAGGTGGCGACACCTATAGCTACAACTTAAAAGGAGACGACTGTACCATCACCTTGAACGGAAGTGAAAACATTTCCAAAGCAGATGCAGAAAAATTTAGGTTGGACTGTAAGCGGGGCGATTTCATGAAAAATTACTACACCTATCTGTACGGACTTCCCATGAAATTAAAGGACCCTGGCACCCATTTGGATTCCAAAGTCCAGAAAAAAACCTTTAAGGGAAAGGAATATTTGGTCCTTAAAGTCACCTATGATGCCGAGGTAGGTACAGACGACTGGTATTTTTACTTCGACCCGAAAAGTTACGCATTGGAAGTCTACCAGTTTTACCACGATGAAGCCAAAAATGATGGGGAATATATCTTGTTGGAAGGATTGGAAGAAATCAACGGCATCAAAATGCCGAAGACCAGAGCTTGGTACGTGAACAAGGACAATAAATATTTGGGCACCGACACGTTATCAAAATCTGGAAAATGAAAATAACATACGCATCATCGTTCCTGTTTTGTCTGGTATCCTTTTCCTTATTGGCCCAGACCATGGAAAAAAGTTGGATGTTGGGTCCATTTGTCCGTCCCGAGAATGCCCAACCTGTTCTCCAGAAAGATGAGGCGTCTGTCTTCATCGACCCCATTACCCAAACCACTGCACATTGGGAATCCATGGCTACCTTCAATCCGGCTGCCCTAGTAAAAGATGATTCCATTGTGGTGTTATACAGGGCAGAAGAAAAATTGGGCGAAAAGGAAATTGGGGGCCACCGATCTCGCATCGGCATGGCCACTTCCATTGATGGGTTCCACTTTTCCAAAAGACCCGCTCCGGTATATTATCCAAACGAAGACAGACAAAAACACAATGAGTGGCCCGGGGGCACCGAAGATCCTCGGATCGTTCAGACCGAAGAGAGCCTATATGTGTTAACCTATACCCAATGGAACCGCGAAGTCCCAAAATTGGCCGTGGCCACTTCCAAAGATCTTATCCATTGGGAAAAGCATGGCCCAGTATTTAAAGATCACAGGAATGGTCTTTACTTGGATCGGGAAACCAAATCAGGGGCCATTGTAACCGAACTCAAGAATGGAAAATTGGTGGCCGCTAAAATTCAGGGCAAATATTGGATGTATTATGGCGTACCCCATATTTGGCTCGCCAGTTCTACAGATTTGATCCATTGGGAACCCCTGGAAACCCATGAAGATAAACTTGCTCCCGTTTTAAGCCCTAGGCCCGGCTATTTTGATTCGTGGCTGGTAGAGGCTGGCCCACCTCCAATAATAACGGAAAAAGGCATTGTAGTGCTTTATAACGCAGGAAACTCCCAAAATGTTGGGGTCAAGGATTTGGGAAACAGGGTCTATACTGGTGGACAGGCACTTTTTGACGCCAACGAACCTTGGAAGATGCTCGATCGCACGGATGAACCCTTCATCAAACCAGAACTTCCTTTTGAAAAATCGGGCCAGTATGTAGATGGCACCACCTTTTTGGAGGGATTGGTGTTCTACAAGGGAACTTGGTTTTTGTATTATGGAACTGCGGACAGTATGGTTGGGGTGGTTTCGGCAAAGATGAAATAATTCCTAGCGATAAAAATTCATCTCATCCATATATTTCCAAACGGCATTGGGCAGTAACGGACGGATATTTTTGCCTTCATGGTGCGCTTTGCGAATGAACGTGGAAGATATTTCCATGATGGGGGCATCCACTTTGATGATTTTTGGATTGTCTTTGAACCCATGGTCTACTTCGCCATGGGAAACCCTTGGGTACACATAAATATCATGAAGTTCCAAAATAGCCTCGAAGTTTTTCCATTTATGGAAACTTTTCAGGTTATCCTCGCCCATGATCAATGAAAATTGATGGTCCTTCCCATATTTCTCCTCCAAATGTACCAAGGTATCCACGGTATAATTGGGTTTGGGGAGATCGAACTCAATAGTACTTGGTTTGAGTTTAGGATAGTCCTGTACGGCTTCGTAGACCATTTGGTAGCGGTGGTGGTCATCCAAAAGCGATTGCTTGGCCTTAAAGGGGCTTTGTGGTGTGATGACGAACCAAACCTCATCCAGATCGGAAAACTCCACCAAATGGTTCGCAATGACCAAATGACCGATGTGTATAGGGTTAAAGGTCCCGAAAAAGAGCCCTACCTTTTTCATGTGTTACTCGTCTTTTGAATCCGGCAATTTGGCTCCAACATATTCGGCCACCAATCGATGTGCCTCGTTAAGGGCCACATCCAGATCATAATTCTTGATAATCTTGTCAAATTGTGGTGCCGTGGCCAATTCCACAGAGGCTTTGGCAATTCTCATATTGATCTTGTCCTCGCTTTCGGTGCTGCGTTTCTTCAAACGAATCTTGAGTTCGTCCACACTGGGAGGCTTTACAAAAACGGCCAATGTCTTATCTGGAAATTTTTTCTTGATCCGAAGTCCACCCACCACATCAATATCAAAGATCACATTCTTTCCTTCGGCCCAAAGGCGTTCCACCTCACTCTTCAAGGTTCCATAAAAATTGTCGCGATACACTTCTTCCCACTCCAAAAAATCCTCGTTCTTGATGTGTCGCTTAAACTCGGAAACGGACATAAAATAATAGTTGACACCATGCTTTTCCTTACCCCTACGCGGTCTTGAAGTAGCCGAGACGGAAAAGGCCAAATTCAGCTCCGGTTGGTTCAACAAGTGCTGCACAATGGTGGTCTTCCCGCTACCGGACGGTGCCGAAAATATGATGAGCTTTCCTCCTTCCGTCATAGCACATTGAGCATTTGTTCCTTGATCTTTTCCAATTCGTCCTTCATCTGCACCACCAATTGTTGCATGGGGGCATAGTTTGCCTTGGAACCGATGGTGTTGATCTCCCTTCCCATTTCCTGTGCAATGAAGCCCAATTTTTTTCCGTTGGAATCCTTGGATTTAAGCGTTGTGGAAAAATAGTTCAAGTGATTCGCCAAACGGACCTTTTCTTCGGTAATGTCATATTTTTCAAGATAATAGATCAGTTCTTGTTCAAAACGGTTGTCGTCCAATTCAATTTGAAGGTCGGCCACAGCACGCTCCAAACGCTCACGAACCGTTCCCAATCGCTCCGGGTCCATAGCATTCACTTTTTCCAACAAGGCATTCAAAGTTCCGATCCTGTCCACAAAATCCTGCTCCAACACCTTTCCCTCTTCGTTCCTAAAATTCACGATTTCGGAAAGGGCTTCTTTCATCGCTTTAAGGATGGCTTCGTATTCGGTTTCATTGATGTCGTCCTTGTCCGTTTTGAGGGTATCGGGCATCCGAAGGGCCAGCTCAAGAAGTTTGATATCATCGCCATTGGCAATATTCCTCAACTGCTCCATATACTTTTTGACCACCCCTTGGTTCACCTCGGCCGTTGTCTCTTCCCCTGTGATTTCCACATATAGCCCAAGATCTATCTTACCACGTTCCAAGGTGTCGGCAATCATCTTGCGCAATTCCAATTCCTTTTCACGATACGATTGAGGAATTCTGGCATTGATGTCCAAACTTTTACTGTTGAGCGATTTAAGCTCAATGGTTATTTTTTTGGAAGGAAGCTGTATCACATGCTTCCCAAAGCCGGTCATGGATTGAATCATAGTTCAAAATAAATTTCGCCAAAGGTAACCAAAATTGCTTTTGGCCCTTTGGCGGTATAGTATTGATAAGGAGGTACGCGAAACTATTCCAGTTCCCTTACCCAAATGTTTCTGTAGCTTACCCGGCTATTATCACCGTGGTCTTGAAGTTTTAGTGGTCCTTTGCCATGAACAGGGTTCTTTGGCCACCCAACATACGGTGTGGTTCCTTTTATCTTCACATGATCTTGGATCAACACTCCATTTTGGAAGAGCGTTAGGGTCCCCGACTTTACCTTCTGCCCTTTTTCGAACACAGGCGCATGGTAAATAATGTCAAAGCTATTCCATTGACCCGTTGGAACCGAGGCCATGGCCAAAGGCGTATGTTGTTTGTAAATAGATCCTACTTGTCCATTCACATAGGTATCGTTATCATTGTTATCCAACACTTGAACCTCATATAAACCAGAAATAAATATCCCGCTATTGGCCCGACTCTGTCCCTTACCTTGCACTTCAGCCGGGGAGCTCCATTCGATATGGAGTTGCATACTACCAAAGTTCTGTTTGGTCTGAATGTCTCCCGTTCTGTTGTTCACCGTCATACTGCCATCTTTGTTCAAGGTCCATTTGGCAGCGGTACTGTCTTTGGAACTGATCCAATTATCCAAAGATTTACCATCAAAAAGAACAATGGCATCACTTGGTGCCGATCCATGTGTACCAGGAACTACCTTTGGCGGAACAGGTTCATAAAATTCTGTTTCCTCTGGTGTGGTGGGCTCCACTTCTTGTGCCGACACGTAAAGTCCCATGGACAAACCAATGGCCAAAAGGGCAAATCTTAATTTTGTCATTTTATAGTTCTTTTATCTTGATATTTCTGAAAGACACTACATTACCATGGTCTTGAAGACCTATCTTGCCCGTTTTGAAAGCTCCAAAAACTTCCCAATCGGCAAATTTGGAGTTGGCCACCAACGTATCCCAACCTTCACCCTCAACTGGGAATTCAACAATTTTGGTTCCATTAAGTTTTACATGACCTTCATTGGTTTTATGGTTGACCATGATTTCAACGGCATTCCATTCCCCAGCAGGTTTTACTGCTTTTTCCGATGGCGATACCATGTCATACAAGGATCCCGCCAAACGATCGGTACCATTCTTGGCATCTGGGTGTCTTTCATCATCCAAAACCTGAATTTCAGGTCCGGTAACGTAGGGTTCCCCATACTTTTCATCTTCATTTACACCCCAAAAAATACCGCTGTTCCCTCCTTCTGCAATCTTCCATTCCAAGGTCAATACAAAATCGGTGAACTCCTTATCGGTCACCAAATTGTAATTTGCCCCCTCAGGTCTGGACTCGGGTGGGTAGAGCACCATGGCGCCATCTTCCAATTTCCAAGGTTCGGTCACGGCACCATCGTTATAAAAATGCCATCCATCAAAAGAAGTACCATCGAACAGAACCGTCCATTCGGGTGTTTCCACCACCTCTACCACTTCTTCAGTGACTTCGGTATCTTCTTTTGGTTTTTCCTTGCAAGCAAAGGTCAAGGCCAGAGCGGCCAATACAATTGGTTTTTTCATAATCCTAGTATTTGTTTTAGTTGATTTTTATCTATTTCTGCTCCTGCAAAATCGTCAAAGGTTTTGGTTGTAGCCTCGATGATATGATCTTGTATGAATTTAGCTCCCTCTCGGGCTCCCTGTTCCGGGCTCTTGATACAACATTCCCATTCCATCACCGCCCAAACATCACACCCGTATTGGGTCAATTTGGAAAAAATGGTCTTAAAATCGATTTGACCATCACCCAAGGAACGATATCTTCCGGCCCTATCCCCCCAATCGTTGTAGCCTCCAAAGGCGCCTTTCTTACCTGTAGGGTTAAACTCGGAGTCCTTCACATGGAATGCCTTGATGAACTCATGGTAAAAGTCGATGTATTGGATATAATCCAGTTGTTGCAATACAAAATGGCTGGGATCATAAAGGATGTTCACCCGCTTGTGGTTGCCCGTAGCGGCCAAAAAGCGTTCAAAGGTATCCCCATCATGCAAGTCTTCCCCTGGGTGGATCTCGTAACACACGTCCACACCTTCTTTATCAAAATGGTTGAGAATGGGCATCCATCTGTTGGCGAGTTCCTCAAAGCCCATTTCCACCAATCCGGCAGGACGTTGTGGCCATGGGTGGGCAGTGTGCCAAAGCAGGGCCCCTGAAAACGTTGCATGCGCATTAAGTCCCAATCTTCTGCTGGCCGTAGCTGCTTTTTTAACGGTTTCTATGGCCCACTGGGTTCGCTCCTTGGGTTTGCCCTTGAGCGCATCGGGGGCAAAATTATCGAACATGATATCATAGGCCGGGTGTACCGCCACCAGTTGTCCTTGCAAGTGGGTGGAAAGTTCCGTGATCTCCAACCCGTAGGAATTGATCTTTCCCTTGAGTTCGTCACAATAATCTTGGCTTTCGGCAGCTTTGTCCAAATCGATCAAAAAAGACTCCCACGTGGGAATCTGAATGCCTTTGTACCCCAAACTTGAGGCCCATTTACAAAGTCCGTCCAAAGAATTGAACGGTGGTTGGCTGTCTATAAATTGTGCTAAAAAAACAGCCGGTCCTTTGATTGTCTTCATTAAAATTGATTTTTAGGAATTTGCAAATCCCAATTTATTTAGGATTTATCTTCTATATTTAAGAAAAAAACTGTGTTAATTTTACATCTCATATAGTAAGACATAAATATAGGGATTCGTTAACAATTAATACAGCATATCTTTTTTAAATACTACTTATGGAAAATGCCTCTGCCCGAAATCTTTGGGGCGACTTTTTGGACGCCCATCTGGAATTTGCCTCCCAGGAAGCTCCCAAGGTCATACACTTTTGTGATAATGAAAAAGATGCCAATGCATGCGCGGACCTAACCTGCAAAGAAACCAAAAGGGCCACCACCCATTCTTTGAAAGGCCTACAGTTGCGAAACGAAAAATTACCCAAAATAGGGGATTTTTATGTGGTCACTGATTGGAACGGAAACGCCAAGTGTGTCATCCGGACCACAGGCGTAAAATTGATACCCTATTTCAGTATTCGGGAGGAGCATGCCCGAAAGGAAGGCGAAGGGGACAAAAGCCTTGATTATTGGAAAAAGACCCATTGGGACTATTATACGCGCGAGCTTACACAATTGGGTGCAAAACCTACGGATAGTATGATCGTGGTCTTTGAAGAATTTGAAATGCTCTACAAAAAATAATGGCGGCCAATGGCCGCCATTTCTTTTATGGTTTGATGGAACTTAATCCATATCGATCCAAATATTACCTTGTTTGTGGGAAGCCACGGAACTCTCAATAAAATTGAGTCCACGAACCCCGTCCAACATGGTGGGGAATTCGCCACTGTTATAAGCTTCTCCTCTAATGGCCTTGGCAACACCCAAGTAAATATTAGCCATGGCATCAAAGATACCTTCAGGGTGACCTGGAGGCAATTTGGTACCGTCCAAAGACAACTTGGAATTGTATTGGTGACCTGGTTTATAAACTTGTAATGGCTCTGGGTCGTTCAATTTGTATAGGTAATTGGGATTTTCCTGTTCCCATTTCAATCCACCTTTTTGACCGTAAATCGCAATGGTAAGATTGTTCTCTTCCCCTGTTGCCACTTGACTGGCCCTAATAACCCCTTTTACATGTTTTTCCATACGGATAAGTACGGTTCCGTCCATGTCCATTTGGTTGTCATCGTATAGGTAATTGAAATCGCAAAGGATGGATTGTACCTGCAAACCGGTGGTAAACTCGATCATATTGAACGCGTGCACCCCAATATCTCCCATACAGGAGCTGATACCCGCTTTTTTGGGATCCAATCTCCAAACGGTTCCGCGTTTTTCCTTATCGTGGATAATTGGGTTCATCCAACCTTGGTAATATTGGGCATCCACTTTGTGGACTTTACCAATAACACCTTCCTTGATCATTTCCCTCATTTGGCGCACCATGGGATACCCCGTATAGGTATGAGTAACCGCAAACACGGTCCCTGCCTTTTCCAAGGTTTCCTGTAGGATGATGGCTTCATCATAAGTGGTGGTCATGGGTTTTTCACAAATGACGTGGAACCCGTTTTCCAACAATTTTTTGGCCATGGGAAAATGCAAAAAGTTGGGGGTTAGGATGGAACATACCTGAATACGCTCGTCCCCTGGGAGTTTCATCTCCTCTTCCACCAAGGTGTCAAAATCCTTATAGATCCGGTTGGTGGGCACATCAATCTGTTTTGCAAAATCGAGGTTGGCTTCAAAATCAGGATTGAAGACGGCCCCTACTATTTCATAATTGTCATTGATGAAGGAAGCCACACGGTGCAATACCCCAATTAGGGAATCACCACCTCCTCCAAGAATTCCAAGTCTGATCTTTTTTGGCATGTTCTAGTTTTAGTTATGATTTATATTCTACTTTTTCGTTTTTAAAGATCACGGCAAATAGGATGAATACCAAGGCCGCGAATCCGGCTGGATATACCCATATTTTCTCCCAAGTGTGTGTTCCATCCTCCAAAAGGAAAGAATCGGTGATCTGTCCGGCGATCCAAAACCCGATCAACATACCCACACCATAAGTGGCTAACGTGATCAAACCCTGTGCGGCACTTTTATATTTTTCCCCTGCCTTGGTATCGGTATAGATCTGTCCGGACACAAAGAAGAAATCATAACAGATTCCATGTAGGGCAATCCCCAAAATCAACATAAAGGCCAAATCCCCTGAATTACCGTATGCGAACATCAAATAACGAACGGTCCAAGCCAACATCCCTACCAAAATGGTTTTTTTGAAACCAAATTTGGTGAAGAACATGGGCAACAACAACATAAAAAGCACTTCGGAAGCCTGACCAATAGTCATTTTACCGGTAGGATTGTTCAAACCGATCTCTGTCAAGAACGGGTTGGCATTTTGGTAATAAAATGCCAAGGGAATACAGATCAATACAGAAGAAATGAAAAATACCAAGAAGTTCTTATCCTTCAACAGTTTTAAAGCATCCAATCCCAATACGTCGGAAATGGTAACTTTTTCACTTTTGTCTACTCTTGGTGGGGTTTTGGGCAATGTAAAACTGAAGAGACCCAAAATAGCGGAAGCAATGGCCACCATTAAAAAGGTATTTTTCAGCATACCTGCCTCCAGACTTTCTGGAGAATCCCAAAGGAACACATAGCTGATCACAAGGCCTGCAATGATCCATCCAATGGTACCGAACACTCGGATAGGTGAAAATTCTTTTGCCGGATCCTTCATTTGATTGAATGAAATGGAATTCACCAAAGCCAAGGTTGGCATATAAAGAATCATGTAACCCAACACATAGGGATAGAACACGGTAAAATCTGAAGTCTGGTACATTTGGTACATCAAAAATGCCCCGATCAAATGGAGCACACCCAAAATACGTTCGGCATTAAAATACCTGTCGGCAATCAAGCCAATGATAAACGGTGCAATAATGGCGCCCCAAGATTGTGTGGAAAAGGCTTGGGCAATCTCGCCCCCACTTGCCTTAAGATTGGTACCCAAAAAGGTTCCCAAGGTTACGAACCAACCGCCCCAAATAAAAAATTCAAGGAACATCATGAAGGACAGTTGAAATTTGGTTTTACTATTCATGTTAAGTATTCGTTAGTAGTTATCGTTTATAATGTACATAATCCAAAGGTTCGGGCACCACCCCGGCATTGCGGAGTTCCATCATAATCTGTGCCCGGTGATGGGTGGAATGGTTGATGATGTGGAAAAGGATATCCTTCGTTTCATTGGCAAAGGTCCTTCCCTCACTGTTCTCATACCCTACCCGTTTTTCAAAATTATCGGTATTGGAGATAATTTCAAAGGAAGTGCGCTGGTTCTCGTAATGGATATCATCCCATTTGTCGATTTTGTGCATTTCCCAAACCGTATATGTATTGGGAATGCCCATCAATCTGTGGTTCCAGATATGGTGGGCATTCAATACGTGGCTGAAAAGCCGTTCGCATGACTCTGGAACTGTATCCAAAGTCTTGCATTGTTGAATCAATTTTTTGTTACAATAAAAATTGTAATCGAAGAGCTGCTGCAAAAATCCCTTCATATAACCTCAGATCGATTGGGTTACTCCAATATTCTTTCTATCAGTTTTTTGGTGGCCAAGATACCTTCTTCTTCGCTCAACACGTTACCTTCGTATTCCACATCAATGTAACCTGAATATCCGGCATCTTCCATAATCTTGATCATTCTGGCAAAATCGATGGTGGTCTCGTTGCCCTCCGCATCAAAATCGAAGGATTTGCCACTTACCCCTTTAGCATAGGGCATCAATTCTTCCACTCCTTTGTATCGATCGTACTCTTCCACACATTTGGACTCGTAGTAATCCCCAGCTGCTCTTTTGATACAGAAATTACCGAAATCAGGAAGCGTACCTACATTTTCCATGTTCACTTTCTGCATCACTTCGGCCAATAATTTTGCATTGGAGGAGGGTCCGCCGTGGTTTTCAATGATCACGTTGATTCCCTTGTCCTTGGCATATGTGGCCAATTGAGAAAGTCCGGATACCGAAGCTGGCACCCAT
The DNA here is from genome assembly GCA_030148305.1 of Allomuricauda sp. Taxonomy (GTDB): domain Bacteria; phylum Bacteroidota; class Bacteroidia; order Flavobacteriales; family Flavobacteriaceae; genus Flagellimonas. The sequence goes on from JASBTS010000158.1 coordinate 22,964, forward strand.
TCTGCTGGGTCTTGGGTACCATTCAGGTTCACCCGAATGGAATGGCATCCCAAAGCTGCAGCTGCATCTACCCATTTGTAGTGGTTTTCCACGGCGGCTTTTCTCGCCGCTTCATCCACATTGGCTAGATCTCCTTGGCCATCAACCATAATCAGGAGATTTTCCAGACCATACTTTTCACTCTCGGCCTTGCTCTTGGCTACCCAATTGTTCATGGCTTCTTCTGAAAAATTAGCTGCCTGCAGTTCCTTATAATACAATGCACTTACATATTCCAACCCTTCAAAACCCCATTTACTTGCTTTTTCGGCAAAGGTGTAGGGATCTACTCCACCTTCAAAAATCATTTTATGCATTGACCATTGAGCCAAGGAGATTTTGAGTTCCGGCTTGGAATCTTCCATGGCCATTTCTTCCGATCCCGTTTCCTCAGTTGTTTCGGGTTTCGGGTTTTGTTTGCAGGACATAAATCCAAAAAGGGCCACTACAACCAAGGTTAAAATACCGTTCTGTGCTAAACTTCTTCTGTTCATATTCTTAGGTTGATTAATTTCAAATAGAATTCAAAAACTATAACGTTATAGTACTGAATTCTCAATAAACATAGGGATTAAATGTAGAAAATTAATTTAATAATTAATACATTTAGCAAATAAACAATCCGAATAAATGAGTAAATTTTATTACAACGAGGAACAGGAATCCTACGATGCCATCGTGGTCGGCACGGGCATCAGTGGTGGTTGGGCCGCCAAGGAACTCTGCGAGAACGGTCTCAAGACGCTTGTCTTGGAACGCGGTCCCATGGTAAAACACCGTGAGGACTACCCAACGTCCAATATGGACGCTTGGGATTTCCCCCATGCCGGTAGAGCTACAAGAGAAGATGTAAAACAACAGGAAAAGCAATCCAGGACGGGTTACACCACCAGTGCCGCTTCCAAGCATTGGTTCGTGAACGATCTGGACCATCCCTATAATGAGGTGAAGCGTTTCGACTGGATGCGTGGTTACCATGTGGGAGGCCGTTCCATCATGTGGGGACGCCATAGCTACCGCTGGAGCGATATCGACTTCAGCGCGAACAAGAATGAAGGCATTGCAGTGGATTGGCCCGTTCGCTACAAGGACATCGCCCCTTGGTACGATAAAGTTGAAAGTTATATCGGTGTTTCAGGAGAATTGTTGGGCCTACCGCAATTGCCCGACGGGCAGTTCGAGCCCATGATGGAACTCAACTGTGTGGAAGATATGGTAAGAGGCAAGGTTGCCGAGCATTTTGGTGGTCGTGTGATCACTGCCGGTAGGGTGGCCCACATCAACAGTGACAAAAAATTCGAAGGTGACGGCCGCGTGCGTTGCCAGTTCAGGAACCGTTGTATCCGTGGATGTCCTTTTGGGGCCTACTTCAGCAGTGTTTCCTCAACTTTGCCTGCAGCAGAGAGAACCGGGAACATGACATTGAGACCAGATTCCATCGTTCATGAAATTATTTATGACCCCAATACCCAAAAGGCAACGGGCGTCAAGGTGATCGACAGGGAGACCAAGGAGGAGTTCGAGTTCAAGGCGAAGGTGATCTTCCTTTGTGCCTCCGCGATCGCTTCCACCTCCATTTTGATGCAGTCCAGATCCGACAGGTTCCCTAACGGATTGGGGAACGATTCAGGAGAATTGGGCCATAACGTAATGGACCACCATTTCTTGGTTGGTGCCAGCGGTAAATTCGATGGATACGAAGACAAATATTATAAAGGAAGAAAGCCCAACGGCATCTACATCCCAAGGTTCAGGAACCTCGGTGGCGATTCCGATATGAAGAACTTTAAACGTGGTTACGGATACCAAGGTGGTGCCAGTAGGGGCAATTATGAAGAAATGGTCGCTGAAGCAACCTTCGGTCAAGGGTACAAGGACGCTGTTCTTACCCCAGGCGGATGGACCATGAACATGCTTGCTTTTGGAGAAACACTTCCATACCACGATAACAAGATGACCCTTGATTATGATAAGAAAGATAAGTGGGGATTACCTACCGTTACCTTCGATGCGGAAATCAGGGAGAACGAATACAACATGCGAAAAGACATGCAGGATCAAGCGGTTCAAATGTTGGAAAAAGCAGGTGCCAAGGATATTACTCCATATGATGCTCCCTACGCCCTAGGTTTGGGCATCCACGAGATGGGTACGGCCCGTATGGGGCTCGACCCGAAGACCTCCGTGGTGAACGGGAACAACCAGGTGCACACCTGCAAGAACGTGTACGTGACCGATGGCGCCTTCATGGCCTCTGCCAGC
>JASBTS010000186.1 GCA_030148305.1 Allomuricauda sp.
AATGAAAACCATAGAACAGCAGAAATCAATCCGATTGCAATGAGTGCTATTTTTATTATTTTATTCATGTTTCCCGATAGTTTTTAATTCCGTAATTATTTCTTGTGTGCCGCCAACATATCAATCAAGGATATAGAGGCATCTTCCATGTCGTTTACGATACTATCGATCTTGGCAATGATATAGTTATAGAAAATCTGAAGGATGATGGCCACGATCAAACCGAATACCGTGGTCAACAAGGCCACCTGGATATCACCAGCGATCAAAGAGGCACTCAAGTTACCAACAGCGGCGATTTTTTGGAAGGCCTGGATCATACCGATTACCGTACCCATGAACCCAAGCATCGGGGCCACAGCGATAAACAAGGACAACCAAGATACGTTTTTCTCCAATTGGCCCATTTGTACACCTCCGTAGGCAACAACTGCTTTCTCAGCAGATTCCAAACCTTCGGAAGATCTGTCCAATCCTTGGTAGAAGATGGAAGCAACAGGTCCTTTTGTGTTCCTGCAAACCTCTTTGGCCGCTTCTACACCTCCAGAAGCCAATGCATCTTCAACTTGTTGTTTCAATTTAGCAGTGTTGGTAGTTGCCAAATTCAAATAGATAATTCTTTCGATGGCTACAGCCAATCCCAATATCAAACAAAGAAGTACAATACCCATGAAGGCAGGACCCCCTTGAATAAATTGTTCTTTCAATACCTGGGTGAAACCTTTGCTGGCTTCAGCTTCTTCTTGCAACATTGCTGCAGATGCAGTTGTAGTTCCCATCACAAACATTCCGGCAACAGCCAGAGTAAAGGATATTTTTTTCATTTTACTTAAAACTTAAATTTAGTTAGTTAATAATGTTAAAGATATAAAAATTTTGCAATTGAAAAACTAAAATACCTTGCAGAGAGGAAGGGATTCGAACCCTCGATACACTTTTGGTGTATACACACTTTCCAGGCGTGCGCCTTCGACCACTCGGCCACCTCTCTATTCCTTCATTTAGGCCGACCAATAAACGAAAAAATAATCAGTTATAGAAATTTGATGCGTTAATTTTACACCATTTCACCACGCAATGGTGTTTCGTAAATTGTCTTGAACAATGCATCGGGAACACCAGTGCCCAATAGGTACATGGCCTTGGTTATAGCGGCCTCTGTTGTAATATCCTTGCCGTTAATCAGTTGCATCTCCTTCAACTTTTCACTGGTTTCGTAATGGCCCATAAAAACACTGCCTCCCGAGCACTGCGTCACGTTAATTATGTGCAAACCTTTTTTTACTGCCCATTTCAATTCTTGCAGAAACCAGTCGTCCATTGGGGCATTTCCTGCTCCGTAAGTTTCCAAAACAAGGGCCTTTAAATGGGGGATTTGGAGCATTGCCTTCATCACATCTTGATTGATTCCGGGAAACAATTTGAGAATTGCCACCCGATCATCCATCTTTTTATGTACCAAAAGAGACTTGTTCTTGACCGGTTTTTTCAACAAATAATTGTGATGCACCTTTAAATGCACCCCCGATTCCACCAAAGGCGGGTAATTTAAGGAAGCAAAAGCTTCAAAATGCTCTGCATTGATCTTGGTGGTCCGGTTGCCACGGTACAACTTGTATTCAAAATAGAGCCCTACCTCCTGCACTACGGGCTTGCCATTTTGTTGAAGCGAAGCAATCTCAATAGAAGTGATCAAATTTTCCTTCGCATCGGTCCTGAGGTCCCCGATGGGCAATTGTGATCCTGTAAAAATGACCGGTTTGTCCAGATTCTCCAGCATAAAGCTCAACGCGGATGCCGAATAGCTCATCGTATCACTACCGTGGAGCACCACAAAACCGTCATGGTCCTCATAATGTTCCTCGATGATGGAAGCGATCAAAGACCAATAACTCGGGTTCATGTTGGATGAATCTATCGGATTTTTGAAGGACACCCCTTTTAAGGTACAATCCAATTGGTTCAGCTCCGGAATGTTCTTGATGAGTTCATCAAAATTGAAGGCCCGAAGGGCACCGGTCTCGTAATCTTTGACCATCCCGATGGTACCTCCGGTATAAATGAGCAATATGTTCGTTTTTCTTTTCATGTGCTACACCCCGAATACGTGTTTGGAATTTTCCGTTGTGATGGCTGCAATTTCCTCTATGGGCATACCATATATATAGGAAAGCTTTTCCAACACCTGCACAATATAGGAACTTTCATTGCGCTTACCGCGATAGGGAACCGGGGCCAAATAAGGTGAATCGGTCTCCAAAACGATGTGTTTTAAATTGATTTGATGCAAAAACTGGTCTATTTTCCCATTTTTAAAAGTAGCCACTCCCCCAATGCCTAATTTCATGTTATAGGAAATGGCTTGATGGGCCTGTTCCAAGGTACCGGTAAAGCAATGGAAAATCCCAAAAAGGTCATCGCTTTTTTCTTGTTCCAAAACCTCAAAAATTTCATCAAAGGCATCCCTGCAATGGATCACAATGGGCAATTGGTGTTTTTTGGCCAACCGAATCTGGAACACAAAGGCCTCTTGCTGTTGTTTCAAAAAAGTCTTGTCCCAATACAGGTCGATACCGATTTCACCCACGGCAAAAAACCTTCGTTTGGACAACCATGCTTCCACCAAAGCCAGTTCTTCTTGATAGTTTTCCTTAACATGGGTAGGATGCAATCCCATCATCAAAAATACATTTTGGGGATAGTTGGACTCCAAATCCAACATGGACTGGGTGTAGGTGGAATCGATGGCGGGGATAAAAAAACGCTCCACGCCAGCATCCAGTGCCCGTTGCATCATGGCATCGCGGTCCTCTTCAAATGCTTCACTATATAAATGGGTATGGGTGTCTGATATAATCATTTTAATAGGTTCTAATTTAGTGCCACGTATAAAAACAAAATCTACACTGTTTTGCGGAAGGTGTCCTAGCTATTTTCTCACATTTTGGACAAACATTAAGGTTCAATTCGTCCTTGTGTACCTTATAAATACGAGTCGCTGTATTTTTCATGAATTCAGAATATCCATTTTCCAACAACTTTTTTACCTCCTGGTCCTCAGTAAAAAACCTACCTTTTGCATTCTCGATTGCTTCAAAAGTGTTATCCGGATATTTTCCAAACTTGGCCATTCCAAAATGATGGCGTTTTGCCTTAATCTCCAATTCTGAATAATACTTTAAGCAATATTCAAAAATATAGTCTATCAACTCTTGATAAATTTCATCAGGCTGCATATACAAATACTTCTAACACAAAAATAGATTTATCTTAGTTGTCCCAAAACTTTCATATCCAATAAAACATTTTGAGATGCTTCGATTGCGCTCAGCATGACATCACTCCATTAACAATATGACATCACTGAAAAAGTTCCTGAAATCCAAAGACTACATTAAGGTGCCGCTGGTGTTCACCGAAACCAACCATTTTGAAATCGTGGCCAAGATCAATGGGGTTTCGGGCAAGTTCATTTTGGATACCGGAGCTTCCAACACCTGTGTGGGCATGGACAAAATCGAGCTTTTTAAAATGGTTTCCGAAGCTACCGACATTAAAGCGGCCGGAGCAGGTGCCACGGAAATGGAAACCCTTATTTCCACTAAAAACAAAATCCAAATCGGGGACTGGAAAAAGAACGAATTGAAGATTGTACTTTTTGACCTGGTACATGTGAACCAAGCCTTGGTTTCTCATAACGCTTTGCCCGTGGATGGCATCATCGGTGCCGATGTCCTTAAAAAAGGAAAAGCCGTGATCGACTACAATAAAAAATGCCTCTACTTAAAATAGTAAAGGCATTTGTCAGTTCGAGCATTGAATTACCCTTCAACTACGCTCAGGGTACCAGCAACTACTCTTTATATTATAGCTCCAAAGCTCTTTTCACGTTTCCGTCCATCAACAATTCTTCTGGACTTTCCAAAGCTTCTTTCACAGCTACCAAGAACCCGACGGATTCTTTACCGTCAATGATTCGGTGGTCATAGGAAAGGGCCACGTACATGATGGGTGCAATGGCAATGGCTCCATCCCTTACGATAGGACGCTCCACAATGTTGTGCATTCCCAAGATACCACTTTGCGGTGGGTTGATAATCGGTGTGCTCAGCATGGAACCGAAAACACCACCATTGGTGATGGTAAAGGTACCGCCTGTCATTTCATCCACAGTGATTTCCCCTTCCCTGGCACGGATAGCCAATCTCTTGATTTCAGCTTCAATTCCTCTAAAGGTCAAGTTTTCGGCATTTCGGATTACTGGCACCATTAGACCCTTGGGTCCTGATACGGCAATACTGATATCACAGAAATCATAGGAAATCATTTCCTTGCCATCGATCATGGAGTTTACGGCCGGGTACATTTGCAACGCCCTGATCACCGCCTTGGTGAAGAAGGACATAAAGCCAAGCCCCACATTATGCTTGTCCTTGAACTCATCTTTGTACTGATTCCTTAAATCGAAGATAGCGGTCATATCCACCTCGTTGAAGGTGGTCAACATGGCGGTCTCGTTTTTGGCAGCTACCAAACGTTCGGCCACTTTTCTACGCAACATGGACAACTTGGAACGGGTCTCACCACGGTTACCTCCTGTTGGGGTTCCCATGGATGGAACTGCCTGAACGGCATCTTCCTTGGTGATACGTCCATCCCTTCCTGTACCTGCTACAGATGAAGGGGCAATACCCTTTTCATCCAATATCTTTTTGGCAGCTGGTGAAGGAGCACCAGAAGCGTAGGTTTCTTTTTTAGGTTCTTCCTTTTTTGGTTCCGCTTTGGGCTCTTCTTTTTTAGGTTCCTCTTTTTTCTCGGCTTGTGGAGTGGCACCATCAGGTCTTGGTGCACTGGTATCGATAAGGCAAACCACCTCACCAACGGCCACGGCATCTCCTACCTCGGCCTTAAGGGTAATAATTCCGCTTTCCTCTGCAGGAAGCTCCAACGTTGCCTTGTCCGAGTCCACCTCGGCAATGGCCTGGTCCTTCTCTACGTAGTCACCATCGGCAACCAACCATTCGGCGATTTCAACCTCTGTAATGGATTCCCCTGGTGAGGGAACTTTCATTTCTAAAACCATGCTGTTATAGTTTATACTTGTATTATCGAATTAACATATTGTCCTTACTCTTGTCGAAAACATACTCCAACACCTGGGCATGTCGTCTTTTGGAACGCACTGCGCTACCTGCTGCAGGAGCCCCATAAAATCTTCGGGATGCCACCCTGAATTGTTTGGCTTCGTCCAAATGCATCAGCATATGGCCCCAAGCCCCCATATTCCTAGGTTCTTCCTGCGCCCAAACAATGTCGTCCGCATTCTTGTATTTTTTGATGATGTCGCGCATTTCATCCGCTGGCAATGGGAACAATTGTTCCACTCGCACCAAGGCTACATCGTCCCTGTTCAATTCCTCTTTTTTCTCCAAAAGATCATAGTAGAACTTACCGGTACAGAACACCAAGGTTTTTACTTTGGATACATTGGCTTCAGCATCATCAATAACCATTTGGAAACTTCCGTTGGCCATTTCCTCCTTGGTGGAAACTACTTTTGGATGCCTTAACAAACTTTTCGGTGTGAACACAACCAAAGGTTTCCTAAAATTGGCCTTCATCTGTCTGCGCAACAAATGGAACAGGTTGGCAGGTGTGGTTACATCGGCAACAAACATATTATCCTTGGCACAAAGCTGAAGATAACGTTCCATACGGGCCGAAGAGTGCTCCGCTCCCTGACCTTCATAACCATGTGGCAACAATAATACCAATCCGTTCTGCAATTTCCATTTATCCTCTGCGGCGGATAAGTATTGGTCGATGATGATCTGGGCACCATTACTAAAGTCCCCAAACTGGGCTTCCCAAATGGTCAACGTTTTGGGACTAGCCATAGCATATCCATAATCAAAGCCCATTACGGCATATTCGGAAAGCAGGGAATTGTATATATGGAACTTACCGTTTTGATTGGAACCCAATTCGTTCAACAAGGTAATTTCCTCCTCATGCATTTCAGTCTTGATCACAGCGTGGCGGTGGGAGAATGTACCCCGTTCCACATCCTGACCGGACATGCGAACATCATACCCTTCTTGAATCAACGATCCGTAGGCCAAAAGTTCGCCCATGGCCCAATCCAGATTGTTATCCTTAAAGTACATGTCATGACGGGCTTCTACCAAACGCTCCAATTTTCTCAAGAACTTTTTCCCTTCGGGAAGTGCAGTGATGCTCTTGGCAATCTCATCCAACTTCTTAAGGTCGTAAGTGGTATCCATAGGAGAAAGCATCACCTCTTCGGTCACTTGCTCAAATCCTTCCCACTCATCTTGCATAAATGGTGTGATCCTGGTCTTTTCTATTTTGCGGGAATCCAAAAGGTTCTCTTCCAAGTTCGTTTTGTATTCCTCTTCCAATCGGCTTACATAATCCTTGTCGATAATACCTTCGGCCAACAATTTTTGCGCATAAATATCCCTTGGATTATCATGCTTGGAAATGGCCTTGTATAACAACGGCTGGGTGAATTTTGGCTCATCCCCTTCATTGTGACCATACTTACGATATCCCAAAAGATCAAGGAACACATCACGCTGGTATCTCATTCGATATTCCAAGGCAAAGGTAGCGGCGTGTACCACAGCCTCTGCATCATCTGCATTCACGTGAAGTACAGGTGACAAGGTCACTTTCCCCACATCGGTGCAATAGGTAGAGGAACGTGCATCCAAATAGTTGGTGGTAAACCCGATCTGGTTGTTTACCACTATATGAATGGTTCCACCGGTATGGTAACCGTCCAAACGGGCCATTTGTACAACTTCGTACACCACACCTTGACCTGCAAATGCGGCATCCCCGTGTACCAAAATGGGCAGTACTTCGGAAACATTGTCAACGTGGTCATGGTCCTGTTTTGCTCTTGCGATACCTTCCACAACGGAATTTACGGTCTCCAAATGGGAAGGGTTGGGAGCAATGTTCATATTGACCATTTTACCTGAATCGGTCTCACGCATGGAGGTCCAACCCAAGTGGTATTTCACGTCCCCATCAAAGATGGTTTCTTCGTAATCCTTACCATCGAACTCGCTAAAAATATCTTTTGGCGATTTCCCAAAGATGTTGGTCAATACGTTCAAACGTCCGCGGTGGGCCATACCCATCACAAACTGCTTCACCCCTTGATCGGCAGCTTTTTCAATGATCACATCCAAAGCAGGGATCAAGGTTTCGTTCCCTTCCAACGAAAAGCGCTTTTGCCCCACATATTTGGTATGCAAGAAGCTTTCAAAGGAAACGGCCTCGTTCAATTTACGTAGGATGTTCTTTTTCTCGTCCGCGGTGAATTTTGGATGGTTGTCGTTCACGTTCAACCAATCCTGGATCCATTGGATGCGTTCCGGGGTACGGATGTACATGTACTCCACCCCGATGGAATTGCAATAAATGCTCTCCAAGTGGGTAATGATCTCCTTCAATGTGGAAGGACCGATGCCCAAAATCTTTCCGGCATCGAACACCGTGCCCATATCTTCTTGGGTAAGGCCAAAATTGCCGATTTCCAAGGTAGGCTCATATTTTCTACGTTCCCTTACCGGATTGGTCTTGGTAAAAAGGTGTCCTCGGGTACGGTAGCCGTCAATAAGGCGGATGACCTGAAACTCTTTCTGAAGGGTTTCGGGCATTTCCACCTGCCTGCCATTGGCAAGCACGACCATACCGGATTTCTCAGATTCAATTCCCAAGTCGTCCAAGGAGCTTTCTAGACCGAAATCAAATCCTTGAAAAAAAGCCCTCCAACTGGGCTCAATACTATCGGGGTTCGTTAGATATTTATCGTACAGCTCCGCAAAAAACGAGGTATGCGCAGCATTTAAAAATGAATATTTGTCCATTCTTTCTGTTTCTCCAAAACTTTATGGAAAATTTTGTCAAAAATACGGGTTTTACCATTCATACAAATGGCTTTTAACCAAATATTGTCCAAAAATCACAACTCTGTTACAGAACCAACGGGAAAGCCTGAATAATGAAATTTTTAACTCAAAACAGCCCAATAAACTAAAAAAAACATAACTTGGTTTCACCTGAAAACCAACCTAACATGTCTGAACTTAAAAATCGGTATCTATCCCTCGATGTTTTTCGCGGGTTGGATGTTGCCCTGATGATTGTGGTCAATTCCCCTGGAAATGGCTCTACCACATTTGCTCCCTTAAATCATGCCAGCTGGAATGGCTTTACCCTGACCGACCTCGTATTTCCTACCTTTCTTTTTGTGGTGGGAAATTCCATGAGCTTTAGTATGAAAAAATACGAGAGCATGGGAAGCGGTGCCGTATTTAAAAAGGTATTCAAACGGACTGCCATCATTTTCTTGTTGGGATTTTTGATGTATTGGTTCCCTTTCTTTGATGACGGACATTTAAAACCATTTGCCGAGACCCGTATTTTTGGTGTGTTGCAGCGTATTGCCCTGTGCTATATGTTCGCTTCGATCATACTCCATTTTGTAAAGTCGAAGACCGCCATTTGGCTCAGCCTTATTTTTTTGGTGGCCTATCACCTCATTCTGATCGGTTTTGGGGATTTGACCCTAACCGGGAATGCAGTTTTAAAATTGGACGAGTGGCTCATCGGCCCTAACCATATGTACCATGGCGAAGGAATCGCTTTTGATCCCGAAGGACTCTTGAGTACTTTGCCGGCGATTGTGAATGTGATCATTGGTTTCCTTGCCGGGAAATTCATCCAAAAGAACGGCCAGAACTTTGAGACTATTTCCAAATTGATGATGGTTGGTTTTGCGCTGGTCTTTGCCGGTTTGGCCTGGGATCTTTTACTGCCGATCAACAAAAAATTATGGACCAGTTCCTTTGTGTTGCTCACCTGCGGAATCGACCTGGTTGCCATTGCCACCTTGATCTATTTCCTCGACATGAAAAAAACGAAGGGTTGGAGTTACTTTTTTGAAGTGTTCGGCAAAAACACCCTTTTCATTTATCTGTTATCGGAATTGTTCGTGATCAGCTTATTTTCCATTGACATAAATGGTTCCTCCCTGTACCGATGGATCGCTGACAATGTCTTTATATCGTGGTCTGGAGGATATATGGGTTCCCTATTGTTTGCACTTTGGATCATGCTAACCTGTTGGGTAGTGGGGTATTTTATGGACAAAAAGGGGGTTTACGTGAAAGTGTAAAAGGCTCAACCACTGTATTTGGCCTTGTACCAAACTTTTTGCCACTCCCTTTTCAACAATAGAAAAGCAACTTCGCCTGCAACATCCACTGCATCGGAAGGGGCAATCTTCTTTACTTCGTTTTCCGAAATATCGACCACATATAATAGGTTGAGATATTCGGAGAACTTTTCCACGATCAGAAAATAGATTTTTTCATGGAGAAGGCTCTTCAATTCGGCGGGTTTCACATCCATTGTTATTTGGATGGGCACATTGGCAAGGTCAAAATCCTTTTTGAGCTGGAGCAATAATTTTTTGTACAATTGTTCCCGCTGGACCGCCTCGAGCAACTCCAAACTTGTATTGTAATTGGATAGCATGCCTTATTTACGTCCAAAAGGGACGAATGGGATTTATTGTCCCTTGAAAATTTGGCCTTCCTTCATTACGAATGAAACATTTTTCAAGGTATTTACATCCTCTTTCGGATTACCATCAACAGCGATGATATCTGCCAAATACCCTTCCTTCAACTGTCCCAGGTTGTCCCCCATCCCCAATAAAGTGGCATTGGTGACAGTAGCAGATTTAATGGCTTCCATGACGGGCATTCCAGCTTCCACCATATACACGAACTCTCTTGCATTTTCACCATGTGGGTAAACCCCTGCATCGGTACCAAAAGCGATTGGCACTCCCTTTTTGTAAGCCTTGGCAAACATGGCTTGGATCTGCGGACCAATTTCCCTAGCTTTTTTAGCCACTACTTCAGGATAATACCCTGGCTTGTTTCCATTCTCGGCTGCTTCTTTTCCAGCGGTAATGGTCGGAACCAAGTACGTATGGTGCTCCACCATCATATCCATGGTCTCCTCACTCATCAAAGTACCATGTTCAATGGTGTTGATCCCACCCAAAATGGCCCTTTTGATTCCTTCATCACCATGGGCATGGGCAGCGGTCAAGAAATTATAATCTTTGGCCGTTTCGGTTATTCCTTTTATTTCCTCCAAGGTAAACTGTGGATTCTGCCCGCTTTTTGCCACACTCAAAACACCACCGGTTGCGGTAATCTTGATAACATCAGCTCCATCTTTATAGCGTTGCCTTACTGCTTTTCTTGCATCATCAACCGAATTGACCACACCTTCTTTTGGACCAGGGTCTTCCATCAATTCCTTTTTCATTCCGTTGGTAGGGTCGGCATGTCCACCAGTAGTACCGATGGCTTTACCGGCCGTAAAAATCCTTGGCCCTACAATGGCACCTTTGTTGATGGCGTTCCTAAGGGAAATATTCACTCCGCTTCCACCAAGGTCACGAACGGTGGTAAACCCTGCCATCAATGTTTTTTTTGCATAAATAGTTGAATTGAAGGCCACATCGGCTTCATTCAAGGTAAATTTTTGGATATAAGCCCCAGGATTGGATTCGGACTCAATATGAACGTGCATATCGATAAAACCGGGCAGTACGGTTTTGTTTTTAAGGTCGACCACCATATCTTTTGAACCTCCCGATTTGTATCCATTTTCAATAGCTTTTATGGAATTACCAAATATCACAATCGTTTTCTCCGTCAATATTTTTCCGGTCTGCACATCAACGATTTTACCACATTGCAAATAGGTTTCTTGTGCAAATAATACGGTTGTAAAAAGGGTAACGGAAAGGGCAATGAGTTTTTTCACGGTCGGGGGTTATTTAAGTTTTCCCGAATGTACGCATTGCCTTCATAATTTTCATAAAATAATTGGGCGAACGACATAAAAAAGCCCGTCTACAGACGGGCTTTCTTTTGTTTAAGTTATTTGTTTCAGCTTCTGATTTTCTTTTCCCAGTCCCAGGCAGTTTTCATGGCTTCATCCAAAGTGGCTTTAGCTTTCCAACCCAAAACTTGGTTGGCTTTAGTGGTATCGGCATATGCCTGAATCACATCTCCTGGTCTTCTGTCCACAACCTTGTAATTGAGTTTTTGTCCAGATACTTTTTCAAAACTTTGGATTACTTCCAAAACAGAGCTTCCTTTACCCGTTCCCAAGTTGAACACTTCGTAGTTGGATGTATTTTTGCCATCCAACAAACGCTGCAATGCCTTCACATGGGCCTTGGCCAGATCTACCACATAAATGTAATCGCGGATACAGGTACCATCTTCCGTTGGGTAATCATCCCCAAACACCGAAAGTTGTTCCCTTAAACCTATGCCGGTTTGGGTAATGAACGGAATCAGATTTTGAGGTATTCCAAGTGGCAATTCACCAATGTTAATAGATGGATGTGCGCCGAATGGGTTAAAATATCGGAGCGCTATTGCCTTTAAATCAGGGTTTACCCTACAGGTATCCCGAATAATCTCTTCACCTATCTGTTTGGTGTTGCCATAAGGAGATTCCGCAGGTTTAACGGGTGCATCTTCGGTAATGGGCATCTTATCAGCCTGTCCGTAAACCGTGCATGAAGAACTGAAGATAAAATTGCCCCCACCTTTTTTCTCCAATTCCTGAAGAATGTAGACCAAGACCCCCAAGTTGTTCTCATAATACAAAAGCGGCTTTTCCACACTTTCACCCACAGCTTTGGAGGCCGCAAAATGTATAACCCCTCCAATGTCATATTTTCCGAAAAATTCCTGGACCTTTAATTTATCCCGAAGGTCGAATTTTTCAAAAATGGGCTTTTTCCCGGTGATGGCCTCTATACCGTCCAAAACATCGATGGATGCGTTGGAAAGGTTGTCCACTACGATAACCTCAAAACCTTCGTTCTGTAATTCTACAACAGTATGTGAACCTATGAACCCTAGGCCACCCGTAACAAGTATTTTCATTTTATTGGTTTACAAAGTCGATGACCAATTTGGTGATGAAGGCAATCTGCTCATCATCCAACTCGGTATGCATGGGTAAAGATATCACTTCCTTGACCAATTGGTTGGTCACAGGGAAATCCGCTTCATTATACCTACTATCCGCATAGGCTTTTTGCTTGTGAAGGGGAACAGGATAGTACACCCCACATGGAACACCATTTTCATTTAAATGTTTTATCAGGGCATCCCTTTTACCGTTCAAAATCTTTAAGGTATATTGATGGAAAACATGGCAATCGCAGGTGCTAGGCTGAATACCACAGGCGCATGAAATCTTGGGCGTCACTATATGTTCTTGCCCCTGGAAAGCCTTTGTGTATTTTGCCGCGGATTGCCAACGTTGTTTATTGTACCCATCCAACTTGGGCAGTTTGGCCTTAAGCACTGCTGCCTGAATGGAATCCAATCGGGAGTTTACCCCAACTACATCATGATAATACCGTTCATACATGCCGTGGTTCACAATACCACGAATGGCATGGGCCAAGTCATCATCATTGGTAAAAATGGCACCCCCATCTCCGTAACAACCTAAATTTTTGGAGGGGAAGAATGAAGTTGATGCGACATGACCAATGGTTCCCGCTTTTTGCTTTTCACCATTTTTGGAGGTGTACGTTGCCCCAATGGCCTGTGCATTGTCCTCGATAACATATAGATTATGCTTTTTGGCCAAGTCCATAATGGCATCCATATTGGCGCATTGCCCGAACAAGTGTACGGGAACAATGGCCTTGGTCTTCGGGGTGATGGCCCTTTCAATGGCCGCCACATCAATATTGAAGGTATCGGGCTCCACATCCACCAAAACAGGGGTCAGGTTCAGCAAGGCAATTACCTCAACCGTAGCGGCAAAGGTGAAATCGGCAGTGATGACCTCATCACCGGGCTCCAAACCCAGACCCATCATACAGATCTGAAGGGCATCCGTGCCATTGGCACAGGGAATCACATGTTTCACCCCCAAATAATCTTGGAGTTCCTTTTGGAATGCGTGTACATAGGGACCGTTGATAAATGCCGAGGTTTCCATTATCTCCGCTAGGGAGTCGTTCACCTCTTTTTTTATGCCTTCGTATTGACCATTCAGGTCAACCATCTGTATTTTTTTCATCGGATTTGATTATGCGGCAAAATTAAGAAATTAAGATACCATAATGCCCTCTTGTGGAAAGAATGTATTTTAGCAAAAAATGATGCCCTTGCGTTTTTTGTACAACATTTTGGTCAATCTTGCCTGGACCGGGCTTCATATGCTTGCATTCTTCCAACCCAAGATAAAATTGTTTGTCTCTGGAAGAAAGAAGACATTTTCACTTCTTCAGGAAAAACTTTCCCTAAACACCAAGACCATTTGGATGCACGTGGCCTCATTGGGCGAATTTGAACAGGGCCTTCCCATTCTGGAACGCCTTCGTTCCCAATACCCAAATCATCAAATTGTCCTTACCTTTTTCTCCCCTTCCGGTTATGAGGTGAAAAAGAATACCCCAGCTGCGGATGTGGTGGCCTATCTGCCCATGGATACCCTTTCCAATGTAACAAGATTCCTGGACTTGATCAAACCGGAACTTGTCATTTTTGTGAAATATGAAATCTGGCCCAACTATCTGGCCCAATTGAAAAAGAGAGGCATTCCTACCTTTCTTGTCTCGGCCATATTTTCCAAAAGGCAAGTGTATTTTAAGTTTTATGGTGGGTTTATGCGAAACAGTCTAAGGACCTTTTCGCACTTTTTTGTGCAGGACCAAAACTCCAAAGATCTGTTGCAATCCATCGGCTTTGAAAATGTAACCGTTGGAGGCGATACCCGACTGGACCGTGTTTCGGAAATTTTGAAAGGGGACAACCGATTGGAATTCATGGAGCATTTCAAGAACGGACAATTTTGTTTAGTAGCCGGAAGCACATGGCCCGAAGATGAGGAAATATTGATCAATTACATCAATTCGGTACAGGAAGCCATCAAATTTGTAATCGCGCCCCATGAGATCAGACCTGCCCATGTAGAAAAAATAACCAGTGCCCTTCAAAAAAAAGTGGTGCGTTATTCCGATAGGGAGGATAAAAATCTAAAAGATTTTGATGTGCTTATTATCGACACCATTGGCATCTTGACCAAAGTGTACAGCTATGCGGATGTCGCCTATGTTGGGGGCGGCTTTGCCACAGGGCTACACAACACCATGGAACCCGCCGTGTTCGGAATCCCCATCCTCATCGGTCCCCAGTACCATGGCTTCAAGGAAGCGGAAGACTTGGTGGCCAAAGGCGGAATTGTTCCAATCTCCAATAACATAGCGTTCAATGAACTGATGCATTTACTTGTTGGTAATCCTGCAATCGCCAAAGAAAAAGGCGCCATCAATTCCAACTATATCATTTCCAATGTTGGGGCTGCCGATCGCATTCTGGATCATATTTCCGAATTTTTATAAATTTTGGTTAGCTTTAACAAATTTCAACCAACATGGACAAACGCATTTTTAGAATTTCATTGACCGCTGCCCTTGCAGGTTTTTTGTTCGGTTTTGATACCGTGGTCATCTCCGGGGCCAACCAGCCCATCAAGGAACTTTGGAACACCAATTGGTTTTTGGGTGATTCCATTTTTACTTTTCACGGTATTTTCATCATGTCCATGGCCCTTTGGGGTACGGTTTTGGGATCACTGTTTGGTGGAATTCCTACCGATCGCTTGGGAAGAAAAAACACCTTGTTCTGGATCGGGGTCCTCTATTTTGTATCGGCTGTAGGTTCTGCTTTGGCACCAGAGGCATACAGTTTTTCCCTATTCAGGTTTATTGGCGGTGTAGGCGTTGGTGCCTCGTCCGTTGCCGCACCGGTTTATATTTCGGAGATTTCCACTGCGGAAACAAGGGGAAGACTGACCGCCATGTATCAGTTTAATATTGTATTCGGGATATTGATCGCCTTCATCTCCAATTATCTTATCGGAATTGTTTTTGAAGAAAATGTGGCCTGGAGATGGATGCTCGGCGTGGAAGGCATACCCGCCTTGATCTACACGTTAATGGTTTTGAAAATCCCGAACAGCCCAAGATGGTTGTTGATGAAAGAACGTGCAGATCACATAGTGATGGAATCCATAACCCTTTTGGGCGTTGAGAAGGAGAGGGCCACCGTTTATCTTTCAGAAATAAAAGTGGCGCTTTACGATACCGCTGAAAAGCACAAGGAAAATCTATTTTCGGGCAAGTACAACAAACCTTTGATCTTGGCCTTTTTGATCGCTTTTTTCAATCAATTATCTGGGATCAACTTTGTTTTGTACTACGCTCCTGAAATTTTGGAGCGCGCCGGTCTTGCCTCTGGCGAATCCCTGTTCAGTTCTATTTCCATTGGGGTCATCAACCTAATTTTCACTTTTGTGGGCATTGCCCTGATCGACAAGTTAGGTCGCAAACAATTGATGTACATCGGGTCCATCGGTTACATTTTAAGCCTTTCCATGGTGGGGTGGTGTTTCTACTCTGGCGCCAGCTCTGTCTTGTTATTGATCTTTATCCTGATTTTTATCGCATCCCATGCCATAGGGCAAGGGGCCGTAATCTGGGTATTCATTTCAGAGATTTTCCCCAACAAGGTGCGCTCTTATGGACAGGCATGGGGTACTGGGACCCATTGGGTATTTGCAGCCTTGATTACATTGATAACCCCTACTTTTCTAGATGCTGAAATTGGGGTTTTCAAAGACAATCCTTGGCCTATTTTCATCTTCTTTGCCGTGATGATGGTACTGCAACTGTTGTGGGTCATGTTCATGATGCCAGAAACCAAAGGCATCAGCCTAGAGGAGTTGGGCAAATTGCTCAGTGGGAAGAAATCCAAATCCAATTGATTGGTTTACAGCACATGCCATAAAACCATCCTTTAATCGATTATTGGCAATAAAGCCGTGTAAAAACTGCAAATATTTGCGTACATTGATAGAAATAACACTATTATGGCAAATGAAGTTTCTTTTGGGGATAAGCTTATGGTATCCTTTTTAAGGGTGATGGTCTTTGTATTGATCATCATTTTGATAGCGATTCCCGTATGTATTCTGTTGGACTTTTTAGGGGTAATGGATGCATTGGGCTTCTCCTAGAAAATAACCTCTTGCTCACCCATGGATTTAGTGATCAACTTGATATAGGAATCAATTGCTTTTTCAACATTTTGTGGTTCGGTGACATCCACTTCGCCACGCCAGATCAAATCCCTTTCCTTACCTACACAGATACAGTATAAGGAAGTTTCTGCATGGTATATGTTGAAGCTATCATAGTACTCGGGATCGTAGTAAATATCCTGGTGCTCCAAGTAATCATTACTGAAGCGCACTAGCATTTTATCAATATTGTTGAGGTGTTCCTTAAAAGTGCTCCTATTTTCGGTACCGACCACCTTGGTGAACAAAATGGCATCAAACCCTTTTTCCAATAATTGTTCTTCCACCTCCTCTATTTCCTTTTCAGACCTTTGGGAAGAAGTAAAATCCACATCAAATAGATCAATGCTGCGCATGGCATCCACGCCTTGTTTTTTCAATTCGTCCACAAACTTGGTCTCGAATTCCATCCTAGCATGGTCATCCCTAAACATCCCCACCACCAAAACTTGGTAGGCATCAAAAAGGACAATATCAGGGTTCTTCCATGTGCCAACGAGCCTGGTAGAGGAACATCCCATAAGGAGTAAAAGGCCTATTATGAACGTTTTGAATTTCATTACTTTGGATTTAAGATGTCATACGCAGCAATAATCAATTTTCTACATTAATGTGTGGCAAAAGTAGCCTGTCTTTTTTCAAGCTGCTTTCGCAAGTCTTCAATTGTATTGGCCATGGACTTTTCAAAATCATCAGAACTGGATTTGGCAAAGATTCTTGGACCCGGTGCGCTGTGCTCTATCTCACATACTTTGCCCTCTCCGGATTTATCGTTCTCTGTTTTAAAAAGCACATTGGCCTTGATCAACCAACTGTATTTTGTTTCCAAACCTTCCAGCTTTTTCATCAACAATTGGGTCAATGATTCACTGGTCATCATTTTCTGATATTGAACATGTACTTCCATGATAATTGTTTTAATATATACTAAAACTACTACTACAATAATTGGTATTAAATGACAATTGTCAGTTCTAGTTCCATTCAGTTAGCCTAAGAAGAAAGGTTGCCCTGTACTTTGCAAAACCGAAAACCAAAACTCACCCTCAAGATCGATTTTCTTTCTTTTTTTGGTGACTTCTGAAATAGGCACATAAACGTATTTATTGTTCACTTTGCTGGCCACGAACTTGGTCTTACCGGCCATGGCCCCATGTACGGCATGGTAGGCCAGTACACTACAGTATACACTATCACTGGAATTGGCGGGGGCACACCTGATGATATAACTGGGGTCGATATACTTGATCGTCACCGGGGTATTCCGTTCTTTAAAATAGTCCCCTATTTTTTCCTTTAGGAAAACACCTATATCCTCATGCTTAATGTTCCCTGAAGCATCTTTGACTTCCTTCCTGTTCTTGAACAATTGCTGACCGGCCCCTTCCGCAACTACAATGACGGCATGTTTTTTCTGTTCCAGACGTTGTTCCAAGGCTTTTAGAAATCCGTTATTACCCTCAAGCGAAAAGTTCATTTCAGGCACTAGGACAAAATTTACCACAGGCATGGCCAAAGAGGCAGAAGCTGCAATGAAACCACTATCACGACCCATCAACTTTATGATCGAAATGCCATTATAGGCCCCGGTTGCCTCGTTATGGGCATCCCGTAATATGGGACTGGCCACATCAAAAGCCGTTTCAAAACCGAAGGATTCATCAATGAGGTCGATATCATTGTCTATGGTCTTGGGAATACCTACCACGCTGATCTTGGCATTTCTTCGGGAGATTTCCTCACCGATGGCGTTTACCCCTTTCAAGGTTCCATCCCCTCCAATGGCAAACAACATATCAACATTGTTATTCTGAAGGGTATCCACCATGACCCCAACATCCTGTCCACCTCTGGAAGAGCCTAAAAAGGTCCCCCCAAATTGATGAATGTCCCGCACTTTTTCAGGATTAAGTTCCACAAAACCATGCCCCTTTTCGGGGTTCAATCCTTCATACCCGTATGGAATGCCAATAATCCTTTTCACTCCATAAAAATAATGGAGGGCCATGACCACTCCCCTAATCACATTGTTGATCCCTGGGCATAATCCCCCGCAGGTAACAATGGCCGCAGTAACTTCTTTTGAGTCAAAATAGATATGTTGTCTAGGGCCAGCCTGTTGCAAGCAGATAGGCGCCTCGCCTGTGTTGAGACAATGGTTGTAATGAGCCAACGACAAGTCGAAAACCAACCGATCCGATTCACTTACAAAATTGAAAAGATGGTCTCCTTTAGTGGTGCTCAGTTTTAAGGGGGAATCGAATTGCGACTCCCCCAAATGTTCAATATTAAAACGATTTGTTACGCTCACTTTACTCTTGTTTACAAGTGTTCGGTCAATGTATGATGGGAATCGATCAACGGTCCACCACTTAAAATTTCTTCGGAAGCTTGGCTAGCAAATTTGTCAAAGTTGATATGGAACGAATGTGCCAACTGGATTGCCTTGCTCACATAGGCCCCTTTTTGCAACCAAGTGTTCATGGGATCCAAGATTTCGGTGGGTACTCCAGGACAATACTTGGGCATGTGCAATCCAAAGATAGGATGTGTTTCATAGTCCACGTCATCCAACTTGCCTTCGAGAATGGCAGAGATCATACCTCTGGTATATTTCAATTTGATCCTGGAACCTATACCATAAGGTCCACCGCTCCATCCTGTATTGAGCAACCAAACATTCACTCCGGCTTCTGTCATTTTGGTACTGAGCATCTCCGCATAAACGGTTGGATGCAAAGGCATGAACGGTTCGCCAAAACACGCCGAGAACGATGGTACAGGCTCATTGATGCCTGCTTCGGTTCCTGCTACCTTGGCCGTATACCCCGATATAAAGTGGTATGCCGCCTGACCTGGGGTGAGCTTGGAAACTGGGGGCAACACCCCAAAGGCATCACAAGTTAAAAAGAATATGTTAGTTGGATTGGATGCGTAGGACGGCACCTGAATATTATCAATATGGTCGATGGGATAACTAACCCTCGTGTTTTGGGTAATGGTGCTATCAAAATAATCCACTTCCTTGGTCCCTTTTTTAAAGACCACGTTTTCCAAAAGAGCCCCAGGGCGAATGGCCCTAAAAATATCGGGTTCCTTTTCTTCGGTCAGGTCGATGACCTTGGCGTAGCAACCACCCTCAAAATTGAAAATGGTATTCTCCTTGGTCCACCCATGTTCGTCGTCGCCAATCAATTTACGGTTGGGATCTGCGGAAAGGGTTGTTTTACCGGTTCCAGAAAGCCCGAAGAATATTGCGGTATCACCATTTTCGCCTACGTTGGCGGAGCAGTGCATGGGGAGTACTTCTTTTTCCATGGGAAGAATAAGGTTCAGGGCCGAGAAAATCCCTTTCTTCATTTCCCCGGTGTATGCAGATCCAGCCACCAAGGCAATTTTCTTGGTAAAGTTCAAGATGGAAAAATTCCCGCTCAAGATACCAAATTCCGAAGGGTTTGGAGCCTCATACCCGGGGGCGCAGAGCACTAGCCATTCTTCTTCAAAACCTTCCAACTCACTCCCCTCCAACCTCAAAAACATATTCTTGATGAAATAGTTGGACCACGGATATTCCGTAATGGTCCTTACATTCATTCGATATTTAGGGTCGGCGCACACATAAGCATCCCTTATATATACCTCCTTACCTTCCAAATATTTGGTGACCTCATCATACAGCTTATCGAAATTTTCGGGAGAGACAGGTTTATTGATCCTGCCCCACCAAACCTTATCTGTGGTATAATCATCCTTTACCAAAAAGCGGTCTTTTGGGGAACGACCTGTAAATTTTCCCGTATTCACGCAGAGGGTACCATTTTCGGTCTCCACCCCCATACGTTGTTCCAAGGTCAGTTTTTGTAAGGTTTCTGCATCTAAATTCCAATGAGCCGTCACTTGATGCAATCCATACTTGCTTAGGTCTTTGGTTGTGTTCATGTTTTTGTTTTTTAGTGGTTTATAAACTCCAAACCAATGGAGTCAATATTAAGTTGTATTAAGAAAGAGAAGGGGCATTGCCCCTTTTCCTTTAACTATGTTATGAACTTGTAACCTTTGGCCAATTGGCGGGACATTCATCAACACAAGAATGTTCTACCACACCCATTACCTTTACTAGATTGACTTAATCCAAGGTCAGCACCGGAACTTCGGAATGTAGCGTCAACAGTTTGGTCAAACGTCCTTCGGATGGGGTACTCCTCATGGTATGGTTCCTAGGTAAAATGGCCAAAAGATCTATATTTTTCTCTTTGATATAGGTAAGGATACCCTCTTCCACATCTTGGTTTTTGTTGAAGGTATGTTCGGCATAAAAATGCTCCAAATAGTACTCCAACAGGTTTTCTGTCTGTTCTGTCACGGATTCTTCAGCATAAACGGATTCTTTGTAGATGGTCAACACGTGTACACGTGAGTCAAAGGTGCGGGCAATGTCCAAAAGGGTTTTTAGCACATCTTTGTCATCAATTTTATCGCCTCCAAGAACCAAAGCGATATCCTTGGGTTCTTTAATGGCACATCCGTAAGGAATGGAAATTACAGGACAATTGGCCTGCAGTACCAATTTGGAGGTATTGGTGATGGCCTCATCCGTAATCTTATCGCCCATGGTGCCCATCATGATAAGATCTGCATCACTTTTCTTTTGGGCCGAAAGAATGGTAGTGATCACATTACCTGTCTCCGTGGCAAAAGTAGGGGACACTTTTAACCTTACACCAAGGGACTCCATTACTTTTGCAAAATCCGTTTTAAGTTTTTCCCCATCCCTATCATCAATGGGCATACTGCTCACATAAAGGGCGAAAATCTCAATGGTACGTTCTGTGCCAATAAAGTTGACAACGTACTCCAAGGCGTTCAAGGAAGCCTCTGAAAAATCAAAGGGAACCAATATTTTTTTAAATCTGCTCATACCTATTATATTTAATTATTCCTTAACTCCTGATTCAAATGTAGAGTCAGCCCATGACCTAAAATATGACAGGTGTCAGGTTTTAAACTTTTGCATGATATTAGCAAATATTCTTCCTTTTTAAAAGCAAGGCAGGTTATTTTTTTGTCTCCATATTGGTTATATTTAATTACTTCAAAATTTAGTACCCCCAATTATGGATTTAGTAATAGGAATAGACATCGGTGGCACCCAAACCAAAATGGGATTGGTGGACCAAAACGGAAAGTGTCATGACAAAACCGTTTTTAGGACCAAGGATTACCCCGATCTTGAAAAATATTTGGACCAGATCAAGGAGACTTCCGATAATCTTGTCAAAAATTTTGGGCAACCCGTCAACATCCTTGGATGTGGCATTGGGGCCCCTAATGCATCAAGTAAAAATGGCACCATTGAAAATGCGAGCAACCTGGTTTGGAAAGGTAGTGTTCCCTTGGTAAAGAAGCTTCAAGAACGTATGGATATGCCCATCCGGATCATGAACGATGCCAGTGCTGCAGCTTTGGGCGAATTACTCTTCGGATGCGCCAAGGATATGACGGATTTTATTGTGATCACTTTAGGAACCGGATTTGGTGCAGGTATTGTGGCCAACGGTAAATTAATTGATGGCTTCGACGGCTTTGCCGGGGAGTTGGGTCATGTGGACATGACTTTGGGTGATGGCAGACTCACCGGACTGGGAGTTAAGGGTGGCTTGGAAGCCTATGTTTCGGCCACCGGGCTCAAAAGGACCATTATGTATATGCAAAGCAAATACTTGACTGAGAGTAGGTTTCGGGATATTGCCTATAACGACCTTCATGGGGAAGATATCACCAAAGCTGCAGAAGAAGGGGATGAAATTGCCCTCATGGCTTTTGACTATACCGCACGCATCATGGGATTGGCGTTGGCCAACTTTACGGCCTTTACCCAACCGGAGGCTTTTGTACTTATGGGTGGACTCACCAATAGTGGAAAATGGATCATGGATCCGTTGAAGGACTATTTTGAAAAATCGTTGTTGGAAGTGTATAAAGGAAAGGTAAAATTGATCCTTTCGGGCATGGAAGGAAAAACAGCCGCCATCTGCGGCGCAGCGGCCTTAATTTGGGAAAATCATAAAAATTGATGGCTTCAAATCAATTATTGTCATTTTACTAACCTGATTATTATCATGTTTTTTGATTTTGGGCTAAGCTATCTTTAACCTAGTTAAATAGTAAAAGTCATGAAACCAAAAAAGAACCCAAATGCCGAAATAGGACGCAATAGTAGTCTTTATTTCATGTTAGGCCTTACTTCGGTATTGTTAGTTACATGGCAATCCTTGGAAGTAAAGGTCTACGAAAAGGAAACCACTGCCTCAGAAATTGTTCAGGTAATGGATGACCTAAAAGAGGATGTTCCCATCACAGAAATGATGAGAACCACCCCTCCGCCCCCACCACCCTCCGCACCAGATGTGATTGAAATCGTTGAAGATGTGGAAGAAGTGGAAGAATCCGTTATAGAGAGTACCGAAAGTAGCCAAGACACCTACATAGAAGACGCCATTGTAAAAGTGGACGATGTGGATGTGGAAGAAGTGGAAGAAGAAATAGTGGTACCCTTTGCCATAATTGAATACGTTCCCGTTTTTCCTGGATGCGAAATCTATCAAACCCAAGAGGAACGCAAGGAATGTTTTAACGAAAAGGTACAAGAGCACATAAAACAAAACTTCAACTACCCCCCTGCTGCTTTGGAGATGCAAATAACAGGTAGAGTGTATGTTCAATTTGTGATCGATTCCCAAGGCAGGGTTAGCGGCATAGAAAAAAGAGGTCCGGATAGGATGTTGGAAGAAGAAGCTGCCCGAATCATCTCTACCTTGCCCAAGGTAAAACCCGGACAACAACGTGGTAAGGCCGTAAGTGTTAAATACAGCATACCGATCAACTTCATCATGAAGCAATAAGGTTAACAGCCGGATGAAGTAAAAAAGGTCCAAACCAAGGTTTGGACCTTTTTTATGCGTTGTACCAAATCGTGGAATTGTAATCTTTGGATTTAGATGCTCGTTCCCTGTTCTTGGCCACTAAATGGGTCACATCATACTTGCGGGCCCTGTACCCTAACAAATGCAAAAAGGATTTAGCAAAAAAACGCGCCACCCTTTGGTCCACCATCAACGTATCCTTGTCCTTGGATTTCCATTGAACACCTGGTAATTTTACAAGCAAATGATCTACCTTGAATCTCCGCAGTTCCTTGGACATCCACAATAGAAATTTGGGAATGGGTCGGATGAAGTAAAATCCTTCGTTCCCCTGCACTTGGTAAAGGGGCATAAAGATCTGTCTTTTTTTTACCGTTTTCAATTCAATGCCATTTTCAATTGCAATACTTTTCCCTTTGGGAATATCTTGAAAGTTGACAAACCCAGGCAGCATTTTAAAGTGGTTATTGGGGGCGATCAAATGTTGATGGTAGATTTCGTAAAATTTATGGTTTTCCGCTCCTTCCTCTGAAATGGCTTTTCTTAATTTTTCCTCCTCTTCGGAAGAGACTAAAATAGTTTCCGTGAGCGCCATGGAGTACCGAATAAAGGCAATGCAGTTTTGAATAGCCTTGCCATCGTTGTGCTGACCACTTTCAAAACCTAAGGAAACGTAACCCAATTCGTTGATATAACTCAACAGGGCACCTTCCAAATATTCTTCAATCCCCAAAATAATAGGTAACGGATAATGGGAAGCATATTTTCTGTTCAACAAACTATCGTTCATGACCATGAATGGGATGGTATCACTGGAGGTGGTATGAAGATCTAAAAAATAAAAAGGAGGCTTTCCGTTTTCCAGTATTTCCTGTAACAACGTGTACAAATGTTTCAGTTCATCATCCTCCTGATGTTGAACCATATCCTTGTCCACTACAGAGGATATCCGTTCCGGGAACCAAATCCGGTTCAGATCTTCTTGTTGATACCTCAAGCTTTTGGCCAATGCCCCAAGATTTCCGGTAATGGCATATACTTCACCATGAATGGGGATATTTTTGGACCTGATTTCTTGAAAAACCTGTTTCAGCGCAAAAACCCCAGCAGGTTCATTTCCATGGATCCCCCCAAAGAAAACCAAAGTCGGGCCCCTCGATTCTCCTTGCAAATGATCGAGGACCCGATCCACCTCAACGGTTTCATTCAACGCTATGCTATGTACTTTGCACATGATTACAGATCCACTTTGCTGATGATACCTATTACATGATTGTCCACACAAACTGGAAGACAACCAATTTGATGATCTTTCATCAAATTCTTGGCTGTTATAATTTCCGTTTTAGGCTGAACCGTGATCACTTCTTTGATCATGATGTCCGACACCTTTGCTTCCTCCTTGTCCAGTCTTTCCAATTTTTCCATATGGCTCCAGGTAAGTAACCCTACCAATTCACCTTTGCCATTTTCAACCGGAAGATGATGTATGTTGTTCCATTTCATGATAGCTACCGCCAAATTCGCATAATCATCTTCATAGAGCTTTATAAGTTTGGTACTCATTATCTGTCCCACCCAGTGGAAGGATTCAGCAGTCTCCGCCATTCCTTCAATTGGTTTCCATTCATGAACCGGCGATCGGGATTCCTGGTTTTGGTGCATGGCCTTGGTCAATTGCACAATAGCACTATCCAGCTTCATTTGACTCCTAAGACCCCTAAAGTTCTTGATCTGCCATTCGGCCCCGGTTCCATTTTTGAGCCTTCCCTCAATTATGCCTAACAGTCGTGAAATATCGGCTTCATCAATTTTGAATTTTCGCAATCCTTCATAGGCAATGGGCAAGAGTTCTTCCCGCACCAACTTTTTAGCCGAAATGATCTTGCCCATCCATGAGAACATGGCCTGCCTACCATTCATGGCGGCCCGAAGAAAATTGAGTTTGGCTTCCCTAAAATCCATGACTGTGGGCATATCGTCAAACTGTGGAGTCCTGCCCGCCATTAACCCTACCCAGAATGCAAAATTGGCCATCTCATCCAATACTGTCGGGCCGGAAGGAATGAATCTACTCTCAATCCTGAGATGGGGTTTTCCGTTCCCAACGCCATAACACGGGCGGTTCCATCTGTAAATGGTACTGTTGAAAAGATTGAGGGCCTCCAACTTCGGTACTTTTCCATCATTCAAAAGTCCCAAGGAATTTTGAGTAATGGGTTTGGTAAGCAAAATGCGATGGGTAGAAATATCCTGTTTGAAAATTTCGGCTACGGAGTTCTGCTGCCATCGTTCCCCAAAACCTACCCGTGCCACTTGTTCCTTTACGGCCTTGGTCCATTTTCTGGTATCAAGACTTTGTTGGAATAGGGCAATTCGCGTTTCCCTCCAGAGTTCCTTGCCCAAAAGCAAGGGCGAATTACAACAAATGCCCAATACCGGACCTGAAATGGCCTGTGCCCAGTTGTAGCTTTTGGTAAAATCTTCCGGGGCAATCTGCAAATGCAACTGAAAACTGGTATTGCAAGCCTCAAACAGAACCGAATCATGGTGAAGAGACAATTCATCCGCGCCTTTGATCCTGACCGAAAAATCATCACCCCGCCATGTTTTTAAAATTTCATTGATCCGATAATATCTCGGTATCGGGGTCATAAAATCCATCCCCAACTCATCTTTGCTTATGGTAGGCAAAATTCCTGTCAACAATATCTTCGCTCCGGATAAGGCCGCCTTATCATTGGCTTTCTTCAACAATCCTTCCAACTGGTTCTGCATGGAACGAAAACAATCCTGCTGAAGTATCAGAGGGTCCAGATTGGCCTCGAGATTGTAACTGGCCAGTTCAGTGGTAAAATGGGAATCGTCCAGTGCCGCAATCACTTCGAGCGATTTCGGCGCAGGTCTATAATCCTGATTGATCAGGCACATTTCCTGTTCGGCGCCGATTCGAACCTTATCGTTTTCAATAAGCCCTTCCCGAATCATACGTTCCAGGGCATTGATATCATCGATCAAATGGACCACAAAGGCTTTACGTTCCTTCTCATCGGATAGGCTTTCGGCTATATGTTCTCCCATGAAATTGGCGTTTAAAAGCTACGGTAATTGGATAAAGTTACTGTACTACAGCGCTTTAAAATATGATAGTTATCAGCCAATCAAACCTTAAAATAGCCCCATATGGACCAATACTGATATTTGTCATATTTTCTAAATGTCCACCAAGGTAATTTTGGATTATAATGTTAAGGTATGCAGTAATGTGTGAATTAGTTCAAAAATACAATGTGCCTGGTCCTCGGTACACCAGTTACCCCACGGTACCCTATTGGGAAGACGATAGTTTTTCAGGAAAACAATGGCAGTCTAGCATTTTGAGGGCCTCTGAGGAACATCCGGGTGAAGGTATCAGCCTTTATATACATCTACCCTTTTGTGAGAGTATGTGCACCTTTTGTGGGTGTCATAAACGTATCACCAAACGGCATGAAGTGGAGGTCCCCTATATTAAAGCGGTTCTTAAGGAATGGGAATTATATGTGGGCCTTATGGACTCCAAACCTGTAATCAAAGAATTGCATTTGGGCGGTGGCACCCCTACCTTTTTTTCCCCAGAGCATTTAAAAATGCTGATCGAGGGTGTCTTACAATTGGGCAAAAAGGCCCATGACATCGAATTCAGTTTTGAAGGGCACCCCAACAATACTACCAAAGCCCATTTGCAGGCCTTGTACGAAGTAGGTTTCAGAAGAGTGTGCTTTGGTGTTCAGGATTACAACTTGACGGTACAGCGTGCCATAAACAGGATCCAGCCGTTCGAAAATGTGAAAAACGTTACGGAGTGGGCCAGACAGATCGGGTATACCTCCGTCGGGCACGACATCATTTACGGATTACCTTTTCAAAATTGTGATGATGTAGAGCAAACGATCATGAAGACCAATGCACTAAAACCTGACCGTATCGCGTTTTATAGCTATGCCCATGTGCCATGGTTGAAAGGTAACGGGCAACGAGGGTATGATGAATCCGACCTGCCATCCGCAGTGGAAAAAAAGGCCCAGTATGAAATGGGAAAAAGAATGCTTACTGAATTTGGTTACAAGGATGTGGGTATGGACCATTTTGCTTTGCCTACCGATAATTTATACTTGGCCTTGTTGAACGGTACCTTGCACCGAAATTTTATGGGTTATACCGCTTCCAAGACACAATTGATGATTGGCTTGGGCGTGTCCAGCATCAGTGATAGTTGGTACGGGTTTGCCCAAAATGTAAAGAATGTGGAAGAGTACGAAGATTTGGTAACACATGGAGTAATTCCTATTTTTAGGGGACATATTTTGAGTTCTGAAGATGAAGTGCTAAGGAAGCATATCCTCAACATCATGTGCCAATTTAAAACCACATGGACCGAGGAAGAAGAACAAGTGGCCGATTTTCAAAAAATACAGGAAAACCTCTCCGAGTTGCAATCCGATGGACTTGTTGAAATTGAGGAGAACTCCATTACCGTGACCGAAAAAGGAAGGCCATTTGTGAGGAATATCAGTATGGCATTCGATTTAAAATTGCATAGAAAAAAACCAGATACCCGAATATTTTCCATGACCGTTTAACCTAAAAAAACAAAAAAATGAAAAGTATAATCGTACCCGTTGATTTTTCAAATCAATCTGAAAAGGCACTTAAGGTGGCGGCCTCCTTGGCCAAAGACCATGGTGCCGAACTATTGGTGCTACATATGTTGGAGCTTTCTCCCGCTATTATGGGCGAATCCGGCTATATTTCCCAAGAACAGGTGGTACATCTCCTTAAAATTGGGGAAAAGCGATTCACCGACTTTTTGAACAAACCCTATTTGAAGGATGTGAAGGTCACCCCTGTGATCAAACATTACAAAGTGTTCAGTGAAGTGAACGAAATTGCGGAAAAACACAAAGCCGACCTCATAGTTATGGGATCTCATGGTACCGATGGCCTGCAAGAAATCTTTATCGGGTCCAACACCGAAAGAGTGGTGAGAACTTCCGAAGTGCCCGTATTGGTCATCAAAGGTGAAGCTGAAGGATTTAAACCCAAAACCTTTGTATTTGCCAGTGATTTTGAGGAAGAAAACCTACCGGCGCTTAAAAAAGCCAAGGAAATGGCAGATCTGCTCAAGTCCAAATTCCATTTGGTATACATTAATACCCCTGGGGACGAATTTTTGAGCACCGGGGATGCCTATACCAAGATTTCCAAATTCTTGGATGCAGCAGGTATGGGATTAGCTGTGGAAATTTACAATGATTACACTGTGGAAAAAGGTGTACTCAATTATAGCGATAAGGTTTCTGCCGATTTGATCGGAATACCTACCCATGGTAGAAGGGGATTGTCCCACTTCTTTATGGGCAGTATTGGTGAGGACATCGCCAACCATTCCGAAGTACCGGTGATCACTTTTAAAATCTAGTGGATTGCATTTTTGATTGGTTTCATGTAATTCAAGAAAGGGGACGATTCCGAAAAATTGTCCCCTTTTTTTATGTTGTTATCAAGTTGTCCTAACCGTGAAACCTATCGTAGGCTGATTTTTCCAGGGCTTCCCTATGATCAGGATGTGCAATGGAAATAAGGGCTTTGGCCCTTTGCTGCAAATTCTTTCCGTATAAATCCACCACACCATGCTCCGTGGCTACATAATGTACGTGTGCCCTAGTGGTGGTCACCCCGGCACCTTGTTGCAAAAACGGTGTGATCTTGGAAACTCCCTTATTGGTAACAGATGGCATGGCAATAATGGGTTTGCCCCCCTTGGACAAGGATGCTCCTCGTATAAAATCCATTTGGCCTCCAACACCCGAAAATTGTTTGAACCCGATCGTATCGGCACACACCTGGCCGGTAAGGTCAATTTCTATGGCACTGTTGATGGCCGTTACCTTTGGGTTCTTCCGGATAACTGCCGTATCGTTCGTGTAGGCCGCCTCCTTAAAGTCGCATAGCGGGTTGTCATCAATAAAATCGTAAAGTTTTCGGGAACCTACGGCAAAACAACTTACTATTTTGCCTTGTTTCACCCTTTTCTCTTCACCTGTGATCACTCCTTGTTCAATGAGTGGAAGGATACCGTCCGAGAACATTTCGGTGTGGATACCCAATCTTTTGTGATTGCTCAAGTTGGCAAGTACCGCATTCGGAATATTACCGATTCCCATTTGAAGAGTTGCCCCATCTTCGATCAGAGAAGCCACATGGTAACCAATCTGCTTTTCTACTTCGGAAATTTCAGTTGGCTCGTGCTCATGGATCGGATGGTCCACCTCAACAGCAAAATCTATCTTGTTGATGTGGATGATGCCATCGCCATGCGTTCTTGGCACCCTTGGATTGATTTGGGCCACCACTTTTTTGGCCTTTTCCAGAGCCGGCAACGTAACATCCACAGAAACCCCTAAAGAGCAATAGCCATGTTTGTCCGGTGGTGAAACCTGAATAAAGGCCACATCCAAGGGAATAATGTCCCTTCGGAACAACAAATGGATCTCACTCAAAAAAATGGGCACATAATCGCCTTTAAAACCGTTCACAAAACCCCGTACGTTGCCCCCAACGAATAAACTGTTCAAACAAAAACTTTCGTTACAGGGAGCTTGGGTATATCTGGCTTCGCCCTCGGTGTGGATGGACACGATTTCAATGTCCTTGATATCGGTATGTCTGTCGCAAAGCGCATCGATGAGCACGTTCGGGGTCATCGCCGCTCCTTGAAAAAATACTCTGTCTCCTGATTTTACTACACTTACCGCTTCTTGGGCCGTTGTTATTTTCACTTTGGATATATAGATTTAGGGTTGATGGCATTCCATGGTAGCCGTTACTGCACCGGAAGACATCGGTTTTGGAGAAACATATGGAATCCCAAGACCAAGTCCCCTTACAATAAACAAAATACCGATGAGCACCACAAATACGGGAATCAATTTTTGAAACTTCATTTTGATGGAATTACCCAGCATACCTTTGGAATAGACCACTAAAGACATTAAGGGAACGGTTCCCAATCCGAACAGCATCATGTAAAGTCCACCTTGCAATGGACCTCCCAATGCAATAGCTCCCAAAAGGGCCATGTACACCAATCCACAGGGTAAAAATCCGTTGAGGAACCCGATGGTTAAAAAGGCATCGGGGGTCTTTTTCTTTAGTTCTCCCCCAAGTTTGGACTTTACTTTTCCCAAGATGGAATAAATGGGAGACAACACTTTATGTCCGTTCAAATATTTAGCAGGAATGAGCACCAACAAAATCATGAGTACGCCAATCCCAATAGATAGTTTTTGTTGCATCCCGAAAAGGGACAAACCCTTGCCAAGGAACCCGAACAACATACCGATGATGCCATAGGCCAACAATCTTCCGAAATGGTAAATGGATAGCTGGACCGTTTTCTTTGCTACGTTATCATGGTCCAAGGGCAGCATAAATGCAATTGGGCCACACATGCCAAGACAGTGCAGGCTTCCTAATAATCCCAAGACCAACGCGGAGGTTAACATCGTTAATAGACTAGTTTTTGTTTATGCAAAAAGGGCTTACCTTCGTATTGCCACTGAACAGTAATGTCCCAGCGACCGTCTACCAAGCGATTGTCAGGTATGAGCAAATGTGTATTGGACAAACTTATAGGAAAGTTGGAATCCAAGTGCTTGTTAGACGGTCTATATAGGGACACTGTTCCTGTTATCTTTTTGGGGTCGAAGCGCTCCGGAAAGGAAATCACCAAACCTTCATCCTTTTTTTCAACCTTTAGGTTGGCGTTCATTTCGGTGGCCGATTCCGAGTCATCTATCTGCTTTTGATAGGATAGTTCTGCTTTGTAATATTCCTCGGTAACCAAATCGTGGTTGGCCCTGTCATCAGTGCTCATCCTCACCACAAAGTATAGGATGAAACCGATAAAACCAATAAATGCCAACACTATGCCTGTTCCCCAATTTATTTTCATTTCAATTTTCTTTTAGTTGTAACTGCGCGGTGCCAAAAACTGGGTCACCGTTGTTTCAATTAGTTTATCACCGCTGTACACCCCGATCTTCAATTTATCCTTATCGCCTGTGAGGGCCGATGCATTGATCTCGATGAACAAGGTACCTTCTGCCAATTGCTCTGCAGGAATGGTAAACTTGTCCTGGGACACCATTTTGATCTCGCCACTGTGCGACATCAATTTAAAGGACACATCTGTAATATCCTTGGTAGTCTTGTTCACCAATTTATAGGTGTACACGTTGCTGATGATGTTGTTATCCTTTCTTTCATACAATTGACCGGGCAATCTCAACACGTTGGCTTCCACTTCATTCCGAAGGAAAAGCATTCCGATCAAAATACCTGTCAATACCACAAGAACAGCGGTATACCCCTTCATACGGGCCGTGAACTTGAACTTGTCCTTTTTGGTGATCTCGTCCTCACTGGCATAACGGATGAGCCCCCTAGGTTTGTTGATGCTGTCCATGATATGGTCGCACTCATCAATACAAGCGGTACAGTTCACACATTCCAATTGTGTTCCGTTACGGATGTCGATACCGGTTGGGCACACGTGCACACACTGGAAGCAATCGATACAATCCCCAAAACCTAAGGTTTCACGATCTTCATTTTTTCGGAATTTTTTACGTCCGTTTTCCGCTTCTCCACGTTTATGGTCATAAGCCACCACAATGGATTTGTTATCCAAAAGCACCCCTTGTAACCTTCCGTAGGGACAGGCAATGATACATACCTGCTCCCTGAACCACGCAAAGATGAAATAGAATACGCCTGTGAAGATCAACAATGGCACCATGGTACTCAGGTGGGCCATGGGACCTTCGGTAATGTACGCGAGCAATTTATCGCTACCGATCAAGTACGCCAAAAATACATTAGCAATAAAAAAGGAAATGATGAAAAAAACAATCCATTTCAACACTCTTTTCCTGATTTTTTCAGCATTCCAAGGAGCTTTTGCCAATCGCATTTGGGCACCTCGGTCACCATCGATCCAAAATTCGATGCGACGGAAGACCATTTCCAAAAAGATGGTCTGGGGACACATCCATCCGCAAAAAATACGGCCGTAGGCCACTGTGAACAGTGCGATGAAAATGACCCCGATGATCATGGAGATCACCACCAAATGAAAATCCTGTGGCCAGAATGGAAATCCAAAGATATTGAAGCGACGCTCCAACACATTGAACATCAAAAATTGATGGCCCTTAATTTTAACAAAGGGTGCGGCGATCAAAAAAATCAGCAAAAAGTAGCTTACGTACTTTCTGTAATCATAAAATCGTCCGCTGGGTTTTTTGGGAAAAATCCACGCCCTTTTACCTTCTTCTGTGATTGTGCCTATGGAATCCCTAAAGTTTTCTTCCATTGCATGTGTGTTTTGTGAAAATTTGGCGGCAATGTCCTATGTGGACTAGTCCATGGCCACTGTTGTTGAATCTATTACCTGCTCCATCGGTGGGGTTTCAGATTCGGTTCCCTCTGGTTGTTGTGGTGCGTTGGGATCCACCCAAAGGTCACCTT
>JASBTS010000188.1 GCA_030148305.1 Allomuricauda sp.
TTATATCCAAAATAAAGCACCCTTGATTGGCAAGGCCTATTTGGATCTTCCATTGGGGGCCATTGAGCCCCATGGTTGGTTGAAGGATCAGCTGGAACGGATGAAAAACGGTATGACCGGCCACTTGGACGAAATTTATCCGGAGGTGGTAGGGGAGCGCAACGGCTGGCTAGGCGGTGATGGAGATGGATGGGAACGCGGACCGTATTGGATAGATGGTTTACTGCCTTTGGCCTACATTTTAGATGATGAGGACTTGAAAGCGAAGGTCCAACCTTGGATTGAATGGACCTTGGACAATCAATATGAAAATGGGTATTTGGGACCTATTCCTTTTGATACCCCTCCAAAACATGAGGAAGGATTGCAGCGAGGCCAACGTATGGATTGGTGGCCTAAAATGGTAATGCTCAAAATTATGAGTCAATATTATGATGCCACACAGGATAAAAGGGTAATTGATGCACTAACAAAGTATTTTAAATACCAATTGGAGGAATTGCCCCATCGACCATTGGACCATTATACTTTTTGGGCCAATAGAAGAGGAGGGGATAATCTACAAGTGGTTTATTGGCTATACAATATTACTGGGGATGAATTTTTATTGGAATTGGCGGAACTGTTAGCGGAACAGACCTTTCCTTGGACAAAAATTTTCCTGAACGAGGAAAACTATGATGCCCCAGAATCTCCATGGCACTATTTTAAGATGAAGACGTATCCGTTTGATGAAGAAGAAATCGATGCACTGACCATTTCCCAATTGGGAGGAATGCACTGTGTGAATTTTGCGCAGGGACTTAAACAACCAATGGTGCTATTTCAACAAAGCAAGGATTCATCCCATATTAAAGCTACCAAAAAAGCTTTGGGGGATATTCAGTATTATCATGGACAACCCCAAGGCATGTATGGAGGAGACGAGGGATTGCATGGAAAGAACCCGGTACAGGGGGTGGAATTTTGCTCCATTTCTGAGTCTATGTTTTCTTTGGAGACCATGCTGGCGATATCAGGGGATATACAATATGCGGATTTATTGGAAAAAATCACCTTTAATGCCCTTCCAACCCAAGCCTCGGACAATTTTATGTCCAGACAGTACTTTCAAGCAGCTAACCAGGTAGAGTTATCGGATGGTTTGGAAACCTCTTACCAAACTGTGGATCACCATGGTACAGACTTCGTCTTCGGACAACTAACGGGATATCCCTGTTGCACTACCAATATGCATCAATCATGGCCAAAATTTGTGCAAAACCTTTGGTATGCCACGCCGGACAATGGAGTGGCTGCATTGTTATATGCTCCAAGCAGTGTGAGTATAAAAGTGGGGGAAGGGGTAATGGCCACCATTACGGAGTCTACAGGTTATCCTTTTAGGGATGAGATAGATTTTGTTGTAAATATAGATAAGGATGCACAATTCCCGTTTCACCTACGTATTCCTGATTGGTGTGCCAATCCGAGTGTCACTATCAACGGAAATTTATGGGAAAGTACAGTATCTGAAGGAATTGTAAAGATAAACCGTTCCTGGAGCAATGGAGATGTCGTAAAATTAAAGTTGCCCATGACCCTAAAAATGTCGCAATGGTATGATTTTGCGGTTGCAATAGAAAGAGGTCCGCTCACCTATGCATTGAAAATTGAGGAGGATAGAAAACTGAAGGATCGCGGAGATAAATATGGTCCTTTTGAAGAAATCCATGCACGTAGTAAGTGGAATTATGGATTGTACTTTGACGATTTGGATAATCTCTCTGACAGGTTTGTCATAGAAGAAAGGGAATGGGATGGGAGCTATCCGTGGAATCTTGAGAATGCCCCAATTCAGATTAAAGCAAGAGGTGTTTCTTTACCGGAATGGAAATTGGCCAATGGTCTTCCAACATTCCCGGGATGGTGGGGAATCAGAAACGTAGACCCCTCAAAGGTTCCTTTTGAACCGATCACATTGGTGCCTTATGGTACCACCACCCTTAGAATTACAGAGTTTCCGGTTTATGGTATGAAATGGGTAAGCTGGTCGGAAGGGAAACGCCTTGGTGACAAGTAACAAACTGTAATCCCATGATTGGATTCTTTACAAGAGCGCATTTTGTGAGTAAAACAACTAGTAATAAGCTCCTTGCCATACCATTGAATAAATGTTGTGGCCAAGAGTTTATCCGCAAAGCAATAAGTCATATCGATTTATTCAAAAATCAATAGAGTAAAAGAACAATGAATCATTTAATAAAAAATTGTATCAAATAATAGTAGAATATGAGGCAATATATACAGCTTTATCACACTAAGGTTTTAATATCCATATGTACGCTGGCACTTTTAGCGGGGTGCAAGAATGAGGGAAATGGGAATGATGGAGTTGTAACCTCGTCCAAGGAATCAAATTCACAGGGATATAAACTTGAGCCAATACCATTTAACGAAGTTGTTTTAGAGGATAAGTTTTGGAAACCCAGACTTAAGACCCAGATGGAAACCTTGGTACCATTTGCTTTGGACAAGACTATTGAGGCTCAACGGGCTTTGGAGCAAACGGGGCATTTTTTGGCCGGTATAAAAGATCAACTTCCCGAACCACATAGATTTCAATCCTCCGATTTGTATAAAGTTATGGAAGGGGCCGCTTATCTCTTACACAATCAAGACAATCCGGAATTGGAGAAACGGATGGATGATATCATTGATATCATTGCTAAAGCACAAAAGGATGATGGTTATTTGTATGTGGCACATATTACGGGTACTTCAAAAAATCATGACCATTGGGGCGGTGGCGGTATGGGAGATAAGCCATATTCGTTTGTATTGCATAGCCATGAACTATACAACATGGGGCACATGTATGAAGGGGCCATTGCTTACTATCAGGCAACAGGAAAAGATAAATGGCTTAAAGTGGCCGAAAAAAGTGCGGAACACATTAACAAGGTTTTCTTTGAGGGAGACCCAAATTATAATAATGGTAAACCAATAAATCAGGCTCCTGGTCATGAAGAATTGGAACTTGCGCTTACCAAATTATATAGGGTTACGGGGAAACAACTTTATCTGGATATGGCCCAAAAATTTTTGGACATAAGAGGTAAGACATATGTACCAGAAGGAGAAGGCGTTATGTCCCCATCCTATGCACAACAACATATGCCGGTTAAAGATCAGAGAAAGGCCGTGGGACATGCAGTAAGGGCTACATATCTTTATTCGGGAATGGCCGATGTAGGAGCCTTAAAGGGCGTTTCGGACTATAATGAAGCCTTGGAAAGTATATGGCATGATATTGTGGATACCAAGATGAGCATAACGGGTGGTCTGGGCGCCATACACGGAATCGAAGGTTTTGGTCCAGAATATGTATTGTCAAACAAGGAAGCTTATAATGAGACTTGTGCCGCTGTGGGCAATGTGTTCTTTAACTATAGAATGTTTTTGCTGACCAAGGATGCCAGATATATGGACGTGGCCGAAGTATCACTTTTGAATAACTCCCTGGCCGGAGTCAATATAGAAGGTAATAAGTTTTTTTATGTG
Organism: Allomuricauda sp.; assembly: GCA_030148305.1. Lineage (GTDB taxonomy): Bacteria > Bacteroidota > Bacteroidia > Flavobacteriales > Flavobacteriaceae > Flagellimonas. The sequence goes on from JASBTS010000188.1 coordinate 3,544, forward strand.
AATCCTTTGGAGGCAGATGGTTCTACCCCGTTCAATCAAGGTAGGCCTGGGAGATCACCATGGTTCCATACGGCATGCTGCCCATCAAACATTGCCAGATTGATGCCTCAAGTATCTGGAATGATGTACTCGCATACCAAGGACGAGGTGTATGTAACATTCTATGCAAGTAGCTCCACTGAAGTAGAGTTGGCAGACGGGAAGGTGAAAATTGAGCAAAAATCGGAATATCCGTTCGATGGTAAAATTGATCTGGTCATTTCACCCAAGAACAAGCAAAAATTTAAACTTAAACTAAGGATTCCAACATGGGCCCGGTCCGATCAGTTTGTTCCAGGTGAGCTCTATCATTATATGGATGAAGAGGAAACAAAATGGAAATTGACCGTGAATGGACAACGCATGGATGGGACACTGGAAGATGGTTTTGTAACAATAGACAGGGAATGGGGCAACGGAGACAAGATAAGTCTTGATCTTCCTATGCCGATAAGATTCAGTCAAAGTATTGAGCAAGTGGCGGCAAATAATGACAGGATTGCCGTTACAAGAGGTCCACTTGTATATGCAGCAGAAGGAATTGACAACCAAGGACAAGTACAACAATTTTATTTTGGCAGTCTTCCCTCTATATCGAAGATCAAGGAAGAGATAATCCAAGATGGTATATTGAAGGATGTGGTGAAGGTGAAAATACCGGCCAACAAGATTGATACCGAAGGCGGGAAAGATATTACGATGATTCCTTATTATGCATGGAACAACAGGGATGAAGGTTCTATGATCGTATGGATTCCTACTGACAAAGAACAGGTGCAATTTTCAAATAACGGTATTGCAATAGGTGGAAAGTATAGTGAGGTAAAGGCATCTTCAATCAATAAAAATGGAAGCCTAAATGCAATTTCAGACCCACGTAGACCAACCTCATCAGAAGATTCTGCCATTCAACCTTGGATAAGCGAAAATGGAGAGAAACAATGGGTAGAGATTCGCTTAAAAAAGCCAAGGCCGATCAGGAGTATTGGTGTTTATTGGTTTGCCGACAAGCATATGAATGTAGATCTGCCCAAAAGTTGGGATATCCAGTACAAAAAGGACGGGAAATGGATAGCCATGGACATTTATGTAACCGATCAATATTCCAAAGACAAGGATCAATACAATGTGGTGCATCCTGGAGCGGATTTAGTGGCCGATGAAATACGCCTTAACATCGTTCAGGAAAAGGAGAAATTTATCGGGATTCTTGATGTTGATATCAACTTTGATGACATCCATTGACATTTTGATAACCTCAAAATGAATTTTTTGTTTGATTGGAACCTATATTACCATGTAGGATACAGTGGAACCTTCCATTTCTATTTATACCTACTTATTTGCTCCAACAAGCAGATTTTTAGTTATCAATGTAGTAATATAGTTAAGGAGTTTGGACGTTATTTTATTAAAGATTAAGTTGTAATGTTATCTTTTTTATAGGTAATTTTATGCAAATACCACCTTTAAGGTGTTTATAATCAATTTAGTATTGAATCAGGTAACGTTAACAAACTAGCACATGGAAGAACTAAAAAAAGAGGACATCAAACAAGAGGTTTTCGACCTTTATGATGAATATGCACATAACAAGATCCAACGTCGGGAATTCATTGAAAAATTGGGTCTGTATGCTGTTGGAGGAATTACCGTAGCTTCTTTGATGAGCTTTTTAATGCCAAATTATGTGGATACCATGTTGGTGGACAAGAACGATCCCAATCTCGATTCGGGGTACATCACCTACAGTTCTCCAAAAGGAGGTGGAGAGATGAAAGCCTTGCTCTCAAAACCCAAGGATGCCAAAGGTAAACTGGGAGGAATTGTGGTGGTTCATGAGAACAGGGGACTTAACCCATATATTGAAGACACGGCAAGAAGAGCGGCTTTGGCAGGGTTTATCACCATCGCCCCTGATGCATTGACTCCCTTTGGCGGTTATCCCGGTAATGATGATGAAGGTCGGACCATGCAACAAAAAAGGGATCGCAATGAAATGTTGGAAGACTTTATCGCAGCATTCGATTATTTGAGGACACATGAGGAATGCAGCGGTAAAATCGGTGTGGTCGGTTTTTGTTTCGGAGGATGGATTTCCAACATGATGGCCGTGAAAGTGCCCGATTTGGCTGCGGCCGTACCTTTTTATGGTGGCCAACCTACGGAAGACATCGACAAGATCAATGCCCCTTTGATGTTGCAATACGCAGGCTTGGATGAAAGGGTAAATGCTGGATGGCCTGCCTATGAGGCGGCACTAAAGGAGTATGGCAAGGAATATTCCGCTTTCGTCTACCCCAATGTGAACCATGGATTCCATAATACCACTACACCAAGGTATGATAAAGAATCGGCCGAATTGGCTTGGAAACGCACCATGGATTTTTTCAAGGAAAAATTGGGTTGAGGTAGATATGGACAGGAATGACTTGGGAATGTGTTCATCCACTTTTCCTACCTTTATTAGCATGAGTTGTCGTTTATTTTTTCCTCTAGCTTTTCTTTTCATCTGTATTGTACACGGTCAAACAGGAAAGAATGTCATAAGTTTTGTGCAGTCTGTTCATATTGAAACAGGTAAAATAGATACCATTCTAAAATTGAACCAACACTTTGAGGCACCCAATTGGCATCCAGATGGGTATTTGATCATGAACAGTAAGGGATTTATCTATACCTATGATATTTCAGATAGAAAAATGGAAGCTCTTTATACGGGATCAGCGATTGAATGCAACAACGATCATGGAGTGTCCCCTGATGGAAAGCGGTTGGTAATCAGTAGTAATGACAAGGGAAATCCCACGTCAAAATCTGGTAAATCCGCTATTTTTATTTTACCTATAGAAGGAGGTGATCCTCGTAAAGTGACCGATCAGGTACCTTCTTATTGGCACGGCTGGAGCCCAGATGGAAATACACTAGCCTATTGCGCCGAACGGAACGGTAACTACGATGTTTATACCATTGATGTGAATGGGGGAGAAGAAACCCGGTTGACCTCTACCGAAGGTCTGGATGATGGACCTGAATATTCACCGGATGGCAAGTACATTTATTTCAATTCCTACCGAACGGGGCATATGCAGCTATGGCGCATGAAAGCGGATGGCAGTGCCCCGGAACAATTGACTTTTGATGAAAATTCCAACTGGTTTCCCCATGTTTCCCCGGATAACAAGTGGGTGGTTTACATCGCGTATACCTCCGATCAAAAGCAGGATCATTTGTTCGGAAAAGATGTGAAACTCCGATTGATGAATCTGGAGACCAAAGAGATCAAGGACTTAACACCTGTATTTTTTGGCGGTCAGGGAACCATTAATGTACCATCTTGGAGTCCGGATAGTAAACAAGTGGCCTTTATTGGGTATCAAGTGGAATAGGTTGATTTTCCCCTTTCAAAAGATTAAAGTTTACTGCACTCTTTGATAAATGCTTCCTTCCTACGGGTAGAGACTTCCAATTTATGTCCATCGCTTAGGATGGCATATCCATCTTTATGATAAGAGGTCACATAGTGCAAGTTGATCAAATGCGAATTGTGGGTCCTAAAAAAATGTTGGCCTTCCAAGAGCTTTTCAAAATGTTTCAAGGTCTTGGAAGCCGTATATTTTTTACCATCCGTTGTGAAAATATGGGTGTAGTTCACATCGGCCTGACACCGAACAATATCCTCTATTAACAGAAATGCATAACCATCATTGGAGGGAACACTGATACGTTTGGGATTATTCTCCATTGAAATATGGGATAGTAGCACCTTGATCCTATCAGTAAGTTGGGATTGTTCTACCTTATCTATAGCTTTTTGAAAGGCCATTTCAAAATCATCTTTATCCACTGGTTTTAAAAGATAGTCAATGGCGGAAAACTTGAAGGCCTCTATGGCATAGGTTTCATATGCCGTGGTAAAGACTAGACTGAAATCACGCTTTGGGAGGGAGGACAACACATCGAAACCAGTTTTGTTATGTAATTGCACGTCCAAAAAAACAATATCAGGTCGGACGGCATTCAAACCCACAATAGCCTCTTCGGCACTACCAAAACATAATAGGTCCACTTCGGAACCATATGGTCTTAGCAATGCGACCAAGTGGTCAATGCAATGTTGTTCATCATCTACAATGGCTACTTTCATGTACACTTTACAGGTTAAAATTGGCTTTCCAAGGGTATACTGATCTCAATCCGGGTGCCTTGTTGATTACCTAAATCCACAATCTGCAATTTACCTTTCTTGTTTTGTTGTTTGTTCAGAATTTCCAGTCGATTTTCCGTTATGGCCACCCCGAAGGATTTTTTTGAGCTATTTTCTTTTGTTTTTTTATGTATCCCCTTTCCATTATCTTCTACGGAACACAGGAGCATATCTTTCATTTCCCTAATGGTGATCAATATATGGCCTTGCCCATCCTTATCCCTGAACCCATGCCATATACTGTTTTCGATAAAGGGTTGCAAAAGCAATGGGGGAACCAAAGTGTTTTCCGTATCCAATCTTTCATCCACCACAATGGAATATGAGAATTTACCAGGTTGTCTCTTGGACTCTACCTGAAGATAAAGTTCAAGAAATTTTAAGTCTTCCTCCAAAGGAATGGTCTTGGTTTCGGAATTTTCGAGCACCATCCGCATCAACTTGGCAAACTTGGTCAGGTATTCCAATGCCGTTTCATTGTCGTTTTTAAGGATATAATCCCCAATGGAATTGAGGGAATTGAATATAAAATGCGGATTCATCTGTGCCCTCAGTGCCTTCAGTTCGGTGTCGGCCACCAAGGCCCTGAATTCTGCTTCTTTTTTTTGTTCCACGGCATCCCTGCGCCTCTTGTACAGTATAAACCCAAAAACCGATGCCGCCAGCAGACCACCCCCACCCAGGAGCGAAGCCGTTTTAATGGTAGATTGCCTATCGATTTCTGCTTGGGCCATGGCCCTTTCCTTTTCAAATTCAAATTCCATTTGGCTACGGTTGATTTCTACCCGCCTGTTCTGGTTGTTGAGGCTATCCTTCAATTCTGAAAAATTGGTATAGGCTTCCAATGCCTTGGAAAATTCTCCTTTGGCCGAATACAGATCGGCAAACGTGCCCCAAGCCGATTTTTGAAGGAATATATTTCCCTGTGCTTCGCTCAGTTGCAATGCTTCATTGGCATAGGTTTCCGCTTTGTCATAATCTTTGTTGCCCAAATAGGCCATGGAGGCATTGGCATAGGCCGTGGGGCGAACGAACTCTATTCCATATTGCTCAATAAGACCAATACTTTTTTCGGCAGATACCAAAGCGGAATCCGTTTGGCCGGCCTCACTGTATATCAGGGATAGATTGCTGTATAGATTGGCTCTATAAGTTGGGTTGTTCGTTACCTGCTCTAGGTCCAGTGCCTTGTTGTAATAATAAATGGCAGAATCCAATTGGTTTAAAGAACCAAAAATATTGGCAATGTTGGCGGTGGCGGTCAATTCAAGGTTTTTGTCGTTGCGCAATACCTTTCTGAATTGTTCCAGAGCCTTCCCATATTCCTCCTGCTCGTAATAAAGGGTGCCGATGCCGCCATAAATGCTCCAACCAAGCGCTTCCAAATCCTTGTCCTTTTTTATAAGGTCCAAGGCTTTGTGGTAATATTCCAAAGCCCTATATGGGTTGGAGAAAGAATATTGATAAACCAAGGCCATGCGCTCATACCCAAGTAAAAGACCTTTCCAGTATCTCAATTCCGTTGCCGAGGCAATGGTTTTATGGGTAAATCCCAAAAGAGTAGTGTCGGAGGGATTGGCAAAAAGGGCCTGCTTGGTATATTGGTTTCTGAGGTCGATGGTTTCCTTATTGTTGATTGGGCTTGAGGCTATTTTCTTGGAAAGGGAATCCAGTTCCATCTGTAACTGTTGGGCAGGAGAATACGCTATAACCCAAAACAACATCAACGCAAAGATGTATTTCATATGGCGACCACTTAATCTGGATGAAGGCAAAATGAAAATACACATTTTCGCAAAGAATAAACCATGTGGGGCACAAAATAAGAAGGTTGGGACAGAAAATCATTTACTGTTTCGGGTAACGGCGGCCTGCTTTAATTTCAAACCTCATAATCATAACCACAACCAAATGGACACACAGAAAATTATCCAGT
>JASBTS010000083.1 GCA_030148305.1 Allomuricauda sp.
AGGTTTAACGCAAGCGATCAACAGATTTTACAAGATCTTCATCCTTTTTGATAGCCCTGTTGGCCAGGACCAGAAAAACGATAGAAAATACAGGAATCAGCATCCCAATACCCTTCTCAGAAACCACAGTTTCTCCGGATAGACTTAGCGATCGATAAACGAAAAATCCTAGTAAAAAAAGGTTCAATATCATATTCAATCTGTTCACCACAAATTGATTTTGTCTTTTCTTGTACATCAAAATCGAAACTACCGCCAACACGGCCGAAACGTAAAAAACGATGCTCACCAATACTTCATCCTGGGCATAGACGTCTTTACCTCCCACTTCTACCCACAGATTCAGAAAAAAAGGCAGCACCCCTACCAAAAGGGCCACAACCAGTAAAAAAAACGTCTGAATTCGTTGAATCATTGTGCAAATCGATTTCAAAATGCAAAAATAGATGTCTTTTTGATAACTGTAGCGTTAATCTTCAAAAATTATTCGTATTATTGTGCTGTTATTAGCAAGACACCTACCTAGGAAAACTTTCCTCCAGTAGCACCCAAATAACTTTTACTTCAATATTCAGAATTACACAAGTCTAACTTATTCTTTACTTAATGTTCGAGATTTCCGATCTAAAAGCTAAAAAGCTTCCTGAATTGCAAGACATTGCAAAGGATCTTAATGTTCCCAAATTCAAAACCCTTAAAAAACTGGACTTGGTATACCAAATCCTAGACGTCCAAGCCTCTAACCCAAAGGTAGTTACCGAAACTGTGGTCACTACGGACACCAAAACAGAATCTAAGCCAAAACGCGCAAGGACCCCGCGACCCAATAACGAACAAAAACCGAGCACCGAAAATGTCCCTGAAAAGAGACCGGTAGCGGAAAACATTGAAAAAAAGGAGGATACAAAAGAATTTACTCCTAAAAAAGAAAACAAACAGGGCAATCCCCAAAAGAACCAGAACAATAACAGGAGGACGAACCAAAATCAAAATCCCAACCAGAACCCTAACCAAAACCAGAACAACCACCACGAAAAGAAGAACAATCACCACGACAAGAAGAACAGCAACTTTGACAAAGACCTGAAAAACAGATACAAAGAGCCTGAATTCGAGTTTGACAGCATCATTGAAAGCGAAGGTGTGCTGGACATTATGCAGGATGGTTACGGATTCTTGAGATCTTCGGACTACAACTATTTATCCTCTCCTGACGATATTTATGTTTCCCAATCCCAGATTCGTTTGTTTGGACTAAAATCCGGGGATACCGTTTTGGGGAACATCAGACCTCCAAAAGAAGGTGAAAAATATTTCCCGTTGATCAAGGTGAACAAAATCAATGGGCTTGACCCACAAGTGGTCAGGGATAGGGTTTCCTTTGAACATTTGACCCCATTGTTCCCTAAGGAAAAATTTAAATTGGCGGAAAAACAGAGTACCATTTCCACTAGGATCATGGACCTGTTCTCCCCTATTGGAAAAGGACAAAGGGGTATGATCGTCTCCCAGCCAAAAACGGGTAAGACCATGTTGTTGAAGGATATTGCCAATGCCATTGCGGCCAACCACCCAGAGGTTTACCAGATCATCCTATTGATCGATGAAAGGCCTGAAGAGGTTACCGATATGCAACGTAACGTTCGTGGGGAAGTGGTTGCCTCTACTTTTGATAAGGAAGCTTCCGAACACGTAAAAGTGGCCAACATTGTATTGGACAAAGCGAAGCGATTGGTAGAATGTGGCCATGATGTAGTGATTCTTTTGGATTCCATCACCCGTTTGGCCCGTGCCTACAACACCGTGCAACCAGCATCAGGTAAAGTATTGAGTGGTGGTGTGGATGCCAATGCGTTACATAAACCAAAACGTTTCTTTGGTGCGGCCAGGAACATTGAAAATGGCGGATCGCTTTCCATCATTGCAACGGCCCTTACCGAAACCGGCTCTAAAATGGACGAGGTAATTTTTGAAGAATTCAAAGGTACCGGTAACATGGAACTTCAATTGGATCGTAGGATTTCCAATAGAAGGATTTTCCCTGCCATCGACCTTATTTCTTCCTCTACCAGAAGGGATGATCTTTTGTTGGATGAAAACACTATTCAACGTATGTGGATCCTTAGAAAATACCTTGCCGACATGAACCCAGTGGAAGCCATGGAATTTATGGAACAACGTATTAAGCAAACCCGAAATAACGAGGAATTTTTACTCACGATGAACGAGTAGTAAAATTCTATATATCAATAACTTAAAAACCCTTCAAAATTTCTTGAAGGGTTTTTTATTGACCCATTTTAAAGAAAAGGCATATCTTTAAATCAGTTTCCTCAAAACTGAACTTTAAAATACTTATACCATGAAAAACAACAGAAAAGTTGCTCTTGCTTTTTTAAGCATCTTCTTGCTTTTTTTGGGTGCATGCCAACAAGGTCCAAAAAAAGATGAACCAAGGAATTCGGAACCGCCACAGGAAGAAAAAGTTTCTCCGCCAGAAGGAATCATTTCTTTGGAAGAATCGAAATCCCTGTATGACAATTACACCAAGAACAGGTTGGACATGATCCAGAAATACGAAGCGGAACGAAGCCCTGATGAAGCATTCATTCCAGCACGTCTAACCGCTTTTACCTACGCTGATATTAAACAATACATGGCTTATGTAGAACAGGAAGCCAAAGAAGCTGGGGTAAAAATTGAATCCCTGCGATTTTACTTTGCCAACTACCCAGATCAGGAACGTTTTCCCGATGGAAAGAAAATTGTCCATCCAAGGCAAAATTCCATTTTTGTGGTACCCACTACAATTTTGGATGGGGAAGAATACGGTTTCTACATTGATGCTGATGGCAAAGCAAAACCAATAAAAAATCTTGTTGGGGAGTCTACAGGGTCCATGGATAAAGGAAATACTTCAAAAGCCAGTTTGGTTCCCACTTTGTTTCAGAGCGATGTCAAAAGTTTGAATCTGAATCATGGTAATTCCAATCCACCGCCGTATACAGATTTTCAATAAAACATGTCTTTCCAAGAATTCTTAAAGCTGCTTTGGAACCAAATCTTCATGGTGCTATACCTTGTAACCTGGATTATATCGGTTTACAGGTATAAAAGGTTTTTTGATACCCAATTGAAGTATTTTCCAATGCTTGTGATGTACACTTTTTTCACAGAACTCTTGGGATACTTCATTATGTATAATGATGATTTTCAATTCTTTTCTGACGGAAGATACCGATTAAACAATGTGATTATTTATAACCTGTATCAATTGGTTTTCTTTATTTTCTTCTTTCAGGTGTATAGAAGGACACTTAAAAATAACCTTACAAAAAAATGGGTTTATTATTTATCCCTTTTATGTATCGCAACCTATACAACCAACGCGATTCTGGTCAATCCTTTAATTAAACAGTTGACCTATGCTCATATAATTGGATCATTAATGTTGGTGTTGACAATATTCTTCTATCTGAAAGAAAAGAAATTGGAAACAAATTCACCTTCATTAAAACATAATTTAATGTTTTGGGTAAGCATTGGGCTATTAGCATTTTATATTACCTTTCCAATTATCATGACCTTATATAAGTTCAAATTGAATGTTGGATTTTTAATATACTTAAGACCTGCTTTGGTTACCTCCATCGCTGTTATGTATGGTTTTATAATATTTGGACTACTAATTGGCCAACGGAAAGCCTTCCGATAACAAAAATCGACTTAAATATAAACGCCCCCATTTTGGGGGCATTTTTTATTGTGTACATTTAAGCCCCAAACAAAACCAATGTAGAACAGCTGCCACGAACCACAATGGAGGAGTTTTATAATTTTATTACCGAACAATACTTTCTTCCCTTTTATGTTGTGGTCTGGTTGGTTGCAGTGGCTCGTTACCGCACTTTTTTTGACACACCACTCAAGTACTATCCCATTTATCTCATGTATACGTTTTTGACAGAATTGTTGGGATATTTGGTAAAGTACACAGATGAGTTTCAATTCTTTTCCGAGAAAAAATACGATTGGCACAATGTAATCATCTTCAACATTTACTCTGTTATTGCCTTTTCCTTTTTCTTTTATATCTATTGGAAGGTATTACAAAGTAAAAAACACAAAAGGTGGGTAGTTTATGGAGGACTAATCAGTTTATTGGCTTATTTGATCAGCCTATTTTTTCAAGATCCTTTGCATATGAACCTATACTACGCGGACTTGACGGCTTCCATGGTGTTACTTTTCAATATTGGGCTTTACGTCAAGGAAAAGCGAAATGAAGAAGGAACTTACCCCATAAAACGAAATCTCATGTTCTGGACCTCTTTAGGCCTAGCCGTTTTTCATGCCATTTTCCCTTACCTGTTCCTCATTGCTTATGAAGCCCCCGAAATTTGGGCCAAATTCCAACTGCGTGACGTTTTAAAGGTACTGATCATTTTCATGTACGGAACCTTTATGATAGGCGCTCTTTTGGGAAGACGTTCTTCGTTCCGGTAAGTATAACAAAATAAAAACGCCCCCAATGGAGGCGTTCTTCAATATCTTTTTCGCATAAGGCTTACATAGCAGAAACCTTGCTCATCAATTTGCTCTTAAGGTTAGCTGCCTTGTTGTTATGGATAATGTTGCGCTTGGCCAACTTATCGATCATACCAACTACAGTGGGCAACAAAGCCTCAGCAGTCTTTTTATCTTCTTCGCCACGTAATTTTTTGATGGCATTACGCACGGTTTTGTGCTGATACCTATTACGCAAACGTACCGCTTCGTTTCTTCTGATTCTCTTTAATGCTGACTTATGGTTTGCCATTATCTTAAATTATACTTTGTAAATTCCTTTTTTGTAGCCCGTAGGGGAATCGAACCCCTGTTACCAGGATGAAAACCTGGCGTCCTAACCCCTAGACGAACGGGCCATTATTTTAACACGGGAACTTTTACCTTCCCAAATCACCATGTTCATTGAACTTTGTAGCCCGTAGGGGAATCGAACCCCTGTTACCAGGATGAAAACCTGGCGTCCTAACCCCTAGACGAACGGGCCATGGTTGCACAATTGCGGATGCAAAAATACAACTATTTTTAAGTCTTGCAACAGTAAAATTTATTTTTTACAACCTAATTAATAGGCCTTTGCAAAGAGTACTCTTTGTGTGGATGGTTTCCCTGTTACCATACAGGTACCATCTTCCTGTTCCGCATGCAAAGGAATGCAACGAATGGTGGCCTTGGTCTCTTCCTTGATCTTGTCCTCCGTCTCCGGGGTTCCATCCCAATGAGCGGATACAAAACCGCCTTTTTCCTCGATTACCTTCTTGAACTCGTCATAAGAATCCACTTGGGTAATATGTTCCGCACGATAATCGATCGCTTTTTGATAGATGTTTCTTTGGATGTCCTCCAACAACGCTTCTACCTTGGTAACAATGTTTGCAGCATTCACGGATTCCTTCTCCAAGGTATCCCTTCGGGCTACTTCATAGGTTCCGTTTTCCAAATCGCGTTGACCAATGGCCAAACGAACGGGAACCCCCTTCAATTCGTATTCATTGAACTTGAAACCAGGCTTATGGGTATCCCTATTATCGTATTTCACTGAAATTCCCTTAGCACGAAGTTCCTTCACCAATGGTCCCACTTTTTCCGAAATGGCATCCAATTGGTCCATTCCTTTATAAATAGGTACAATCACCACTTGAATAGGTGCCAATTTTGGAGGCAACACCAATCCGTTATCATCACTATGGGTCATCACCAAGGCTCCCATCAATCGCGTGGAAACTCCCCATGAAGTTGCCCAAACATATTCCTGTTGACCTTCTTTGGTGGCAAACTTTACATCAAAGGCTTTGGCAAAATTCTGTCCTAAAAAATGTGAGGTCCCAGCTTGAAGTGCCTTTCCATCCTGCATCAATGCCTCGATACAATAGGTTTCCTCAGCCCCCGCAAAACGCTCACTTGCCGTTTTGGTTCCCTTGATTACGGGCACACCCATATAGTCTTCCACAAACTCGGCATACACGTGCATCATTTGTTCGGCTTCTTCAACAGCCTCTTCCCTAGTGGCATGGGCGGTATGGCCTTCTTGCCACAAAAATTCCGCCGTACGCAGAAACAATCTGGTACGCATTTCCCAACGCACTACATTGGCCCATTGGTTTATTTTTAAAGGTAGATCACGGTAAGATTGAATCCACTTTCGGTAGGTATCCCAAATAATGGTTTCCGAGGTTGGACGAACGATCAGCTCCTCTTCCAACTTGGCATCCTCGTCCACCACAATTCCGCTGCCATCCTCGGCATTTTTAAGTCGGTAGTGGGTCACAACGGCGCACTCCTTGGCAAAGCCTTCCACGTGACTGGCCTCTTTGCTCAAATAAGATTTTGGGATGAACAAAGGGAAATAGGCATTCTCATGACCCGTTTCCTTGAACATCTTATCCAACTGGGCCTGCATCTTCTCCCAAATGGCATACCCATAAGGTTTGATGACCATACAGCCCCTTACACCTGAATTTTCCGCTAAATCCGATTTTACTACAAGTTCATTATACCATTTGGAATAATCTTCTGCTCGGCTCGTTAAATTTTTACCCATCTGCTCTAGTTTGGCACAAAACTTGTGATTTCTTTAATAGAATAATTCGGTAAAACTAATTATTTTTAGTATGTTCAACAATAAAAATTGCGCCATGTTAAAGTCTTTACCCCACAGCAAAATCAAAATTTTTGCCACACCCGTTGTTGCTACACTTTTGTTGGCTTCATGCGGCACATACCAACAGTCTTCCTATTATGACGATGGCATTTACTCTAGCGGCAACAGGGTTGTTCAAGTAGAGAAAAGAAATCCAGAAGCGATTCGTTACGAACGACAAGAGAGCAACATGTATGGAGATTACTTCGGCGAAAAGGCTGACCAATACGGCGAAATTTTGGACAGCGAGATTTTTACCGATGTAGATAGTTATTCAAGTCGAATGGCCACTGACTCCATTCCCTTGGGAAATGAAGACGATTATTTCGCCTATGATGACGAGTTCAACTCCTATAATGGCAATCCTGGTTGGGGCGACAACCCTGCCAGTGTGAGCATCAATGTATATGACAACAGCTGGGGATGGGCCGGTAATTATGGTTGGGGATATCCCTATTACAATTGGTCTTACGGTTGGTACAACCCTTATTACTCCTGGGGATGGTACAACCCATGGCGATACAACCGTTGGGGATGGGCCGGTTACTACGGCTGGGGCTATCCTAATTATGGCTGGGGATATGCCGGCTACTGGGGCGGTTATTATGGATATGGTGGTTACTATGGTTATTGGAACAGACCCTACTACAACAATAGATACTATGGCAGAAATTATGCCTACATGTCCGGAAGAAGGGGATACACCAGCAATTACAGTACAGGTTTAGCTTCCAGAAGCAACCGTACTACCAGCGCATACAGAACCAATAGCGGTCGCTCCAATACTACTGCGGTACGCAGTAATATGGCCAATAGAAGCTCCAGAAGCTATAATAGCAACTCCACCGTTCGTAGATACAGTAGTGCCGATGCCATGGCAAGGAACCAAGCCTACAGAACCAATAGAACTACACGCAGCACTCCGAGTTACAATGGCAGTAACAGAACTTATCGTTCCTATGGCACCACGCCCACAACAAGGAGCAGTGGTACCTACAATAGGAGCAGTTCCACTACCAGAAACTATTCATCACCCAATTACAGTTCAGGAAGAAGCACCAGAAGCTATCAATCTTCGGGCAATACAGTTCCTAGAACCAGTAACTATAGCCGATCTTCAAGCGCACCAAGAAGCTCTGGAACTTACCGAAGCAGCGGAGGAAGTTCTTCCAGAAATTCAGGTAGTTTTAGGGGTTCGGGTGGCAGTAGCTCAAGAAGCTCAGGTGGTGTAAGCAGATCTTCTGGCGGATCATCAAGATCATCTGGCAGCAGGGGAGGCAGACCATAAATCCCACTAACATTCTCAATATCTAAATTATAAGAAATGAAAAGAATCTCAACTTTCATAATGGTATTGGCATGCACCTTTGCAAGCGCCCAAACCATTGATGACGTGTTGCGCTACAGCACCGAAAATACCTTGGGAACCGCTAGGTTTCAGGCCATGGGTGGCGCATTTGGAGCCTTGGGCGGTGATTTTTCGGCCCTTAACGTAAACCCAGCAGGGTCCGCCGTCTTCAACTTTAGCGAAATCGGCGTAACCGGATCTAACTACAATCGGAACAACGATGCCCTTTTTGGGAACAGCACTTATAACAACAAAGACAATTCTTTGGAGCTGAACCAAGTGGGCGGGGTGTTCGTCTTCAAATCCAACAACAGTCCATGGAAAAAAATTGCCCTGGCCTTCAATTATGACATGATCCAGAATTTTGACAACGAATTCTATGCCAGGGGCAATACACAAGTGGGAATTGATAACTACTTTTTGAACTTTGCCCAAGGACAGGCTTTAGGACCTCTTCGCGTGCAGCAAGGGGAATACATTGAAGAAGCCTATTTGGATATCGGTTCCAATATGGGATATGCCGCCCAGCAAGCCTTTTTAGGCTTTCAGGCAGGGATCATTGAACCCACTGCCGATGATGATGCCAATACTTCCTACTTCTCTAATGCGGAATATGGCAGTGTGAACCAACAGTTCTTGCAGAATACCAGTGGCTATAACAGCAAGTTCACTCTAAACTTTGCCGGTCAGTATCAGGACAACCTATATATCGGCGCCAACCTGAACTTCCACAACATCCTTTATGACCGTGTTACCTATTTGGATGAGGACGGGTATGATCCAGCTTCCCCAATACAATTCACCAGTTTTGATAATTTGTTACATACCGAAGGTTATGGATTTTCATTTGGATTGGGTGCCATCGCCAAATTGAACGAGAGCATACGCGTTGGTGGTAGCTATCAGTCCCCTACATGGTATACTTTAACTGATGATACCTCACAGCGCGTCAACTCCTCCTTGGCGGTTTCCGATATCGACTACATCAATTTTAATATTGTGAACCTGTACGATGAATACCGAATCAAAACCCCGGAGAAATTTACGGGAAGTTTTGCCATGGTATTTGGCCAGGATGGACTTTTAAGTTTCGATTACAGTTATCAGGATATGTCCAAAGCCGAGCTTAGGCCAACTTCCGACCCTAGTTTTTCCTCTGAAAACGCATTTATTGCCAATGCACTTGGTGTGGTGAACTCCTATCGTGTGGGCGGTGAATACCGAATTGAAGAGGTGAGTTTACGTGCCGGCTACCGATTTGAGAGCAGTCCTTATGAAAATGGGGATCTAGTGGGTGACCTTACCGGATTTTCTGCCGGTATCGGTTATAATTTTGGTGGAAGTAGATTGGACTTGGCCTTTAGCAGAACCGAACAGGATGTAAATTCCTATTTCTTTGATGCAGGAATAGACAATGCCGCT
The DNA here is from genome assembly GCA_030148305.1 of Allomuricauda sp. GTDB lineage: Bacteria > Bacteroidota > Bacteroidia > Flavobacteriales > Flavobacteriaceae > Flagellimonas. The sequence goes on from JASBTS010000083.1 coordinate 9,477, forward strand.
TTGGTGAACCAAATCAACACTAATATTTCACTTGGCTACAGTGTGAAATTCTAAAATATCAAATTGAAAAAACAGAGGGCTGGAAGAAATTCCGGCCTTTTTTTTATCGCACCAAGGAGAAGTGCCTACGTACTTGGGTGGCCACAAGGACTCCTTCATCATCACGGTCGTAATCCAAACGGAACCAATAATCGGAAGAAGGCATATCCCTACCGTTGAAGGTACCGTCCCATCCAAAATTAAGGTCGATTTGTTTCAACAGTTTTCCGTAACGATCAAAAATAAAGACCACGGGATTGACCAATTGCTCCACGCCAAATACATTCCAATTATCGTGTACCCCATCGCCGTTGGGCGTAAAGAATTTTGGGTAGCCCACAATCAAGAATTCTATGGGTTCGGAAGTTCCGCAACCATTTTTATCATTGATGATTACGGTATTCACACCAGGCGGTACATCATAAAAAATGGGATCATCCTGAAACTCTCCTCCGTTGATGGCGTATTCATAATCCCCATCCCCATCAGGAATAAACTCCACATTATAGGGATCGGTCTGATCGCTGTTCACGAAATCATCCAGTACATTAACGGTAAGACTTGGAATGCCGTAAAAGGTTATTAAAATACCCCCTTGATCCACTACTGTGGGCGGAGTCCCGGAAGCCGTAGTGATTTCGGCATAATATCGTCCTGAATTTGGGCTACTCACCACAAGTTCCGCTCCAAAAGGACCCGATCCTACCAAAGTGGCATCAATGGTTCCATCATCGTCATAATCCACGGTCCATTCCACTGAAGCGATGTCCGACCCAGCAGGTGAGTTCAATGCAGATAAGGTAATATCCGGATCGCCTTCACAGGCTACAATATCCAATCCTAAAAATTCATCGCGAAGGGTACAATCCAAAGCCGTATTCTGGTCTTCATCCACTGAGGTACCCGTGAACGTTAAAATGAAAGACTCTGGTTCTTCGTCAAAGTTGGTGTTGTAATTGTTGATGTAGAGGTAGTAGATTTCGCCAGCGGTCACATCCAACCATTCATCATAAGTATTCTGGCTACTTTTCACAAAAGGCGCCCCTTCCCTACCATCAACCGGGTTCACCCCGATACCTGTAAATCCTGTATCGTTGTATTCGTAGTTACATCGTATGGGCTGGGAAGATCCATCACCAATGATGGTACAAAAATTTTGTCCGGCAGTTTGATCAAACGGACCATAGAGGGCAAAATCCCATTCAGCTGTAATGGGAGCCCCAGGAGTAACCGGAACTGCCTCAATGTCAAATCCGATTTGCCCATCGGTGCCTGCCCTGAACACAAACCAACCTGTATTGTTTTCGATATTGGCCGAACTCACACTACCCTTTTCCAGACATCCGGTTTGCGTAATCACTTCGGGATCAAAATCGTCAATATCGCCGCTACCATCGGTAACGCCCATAATGGGTGCATCCGCACAAACAGGAATGGCCGTTCTACAATCCGGGGAGTTCTGCGCGCTCGCTGTAATGAAGGTCAAAAAGAAAACACAGATAGCGCTAAATAGGGCTCTCATAGAATTTTGGGGCTAAAAAGGTTCCTACATTACCTCTATAACTCTACAAGTGATGTATTTAGTATGCCTTTGTCGAAAAAATTATACACTTAATCGATGAAATGCATCACACCTATCTTCTCAAGGAAAAATGACTTTGGAGATATTTGGCATAGGTACGGTTTCCATCGGCACCGATATAGGACAATTTGAACCAATAATCCGTGGAGGGCAATGGTTTTCCATTAAAATTACCATCCCACCCTGGATCATACTCGTTCATCTGTTTGATGAGCTTTCCGTAACGGTCGTAAATGGTGACAATGGGCGAATTAAGTGTGGAAAGGCCCTCAATCTGCCAGGTTTCATTAAGTACATCGCCATTGGGCGAAAAAATGGCAAGGAAGCCCACCACAACGATTTCATCCTCTACTTCGCCACAACCGTACAAATCTCGCATATAGACTTTATGGATACCCGGTGGAACTCCTTCAAAAACATTACTGGCCTGATAATCCCCATCTCCCAAGCGAAATTCATATTCACCAAGGGCATCCGTATTGATTGTAACCGTATTGTTGGCACTCATGTCTTCAATATCGATACTGGAGATTACGGGCATGGTGGATATGGATACCATTATTGTTTTACTGGCTTCACAAATCGTCCCGTTTGAAGAATGGGTCACCGTTACCGTATATTCCCCTTCTTGTGAAACGGTAATATTTGGCGTTGATTCCCCTGTACTCCATGCGTAGGTATAGTTGGGATCAGGATACGTTTCCCCAATGGAGATACTTCCCACTGCTTCACAGATAACAGCTTGATCATTAAAGTTCAACTCCGGGGTTTCCACGGCATTCAATACAAAACTTTCGGAAGCATCAAAACATTTGGGATTGGCCAATGAGGAAGTTCTTACATAAATGGTTTCCTGCCCCGGATTTACCATATATGATCTTTCCAGCGGATTGACACCGGATATTGCATCGGCTTGCGTATGGTGGTAGCTCACCAAAAATTTGGAGGGGTCTTGTCCATCAAGTGCTTCATCATCCTTCGATTCCAAATCGAAAACGATTCCCGAAGTTTGACAAAAAGACTCGTCCAATATACTTCCCGTAACCGGAATAGGGTTAAATCCGACTTGCACATCACTGATGATGTTTCCAATACCTGTAACCACAACAACCCTATATTGACCTGAACTTGTTACTTGATAATTGGCCGCCGTAGCCCCGGAAATCTGTTGGTATCCGTTTCCTTGATTCACGTACCAAGAATAGTTTGTAGCTCCAGAAGTTGTGGCATCCAAAAATACAGTGTCATTTTCACAGGCCGCCACTGGTGGGCCCAATAAATTGCTCACGATGGAACAATCCAACGCATCATACGGGTTGCTTGCCCAAATATTTCCTGTAAACTGTATGGAAAACCCAGAGTTTACATTGCTAAAGTTATTGATGAAAAGGTAATAGTCCTCACCTGCTTCCACCTGAAGCCATTCTTCAAAATGTACGGAATCAGCATTTCCCGTGGGATCTTCCCCAACACCTATAAAACTCACCCCTTCACTATTATCGAAGAAATTGCATCGGATAGGGTCTCCCAAGGTATTGCAATCCGAAGCCTTATACAGGGCAAAATCCCAATCCTCGTTATTGTTATGCCCAATATTGAATCCCAACTGTCCTGCAGCAGCGGTCCTGAATCGGTACCAAGCCGAATTGGATTCTATAGACCCGGAAACGGTCTGCTCCAAACATCCTGTGGTTGCTTCACCATAAAAATCATCCATGCCATAACCATTGGTGCCGCCATTGATAGGGGTATTGTTACAAATAGGAATGGCATCTGAACAATCTTGGGCAACTTGGGATTGCGCAAATTGACAAATAAGTAAGATGAAAAAGGTCTTTACGACTGACTTTACCATAAAAGACTGTAGGTTTGGGCATTATAAAAATACTTCGGCACTAGGGTTAACAATAATTTATGTTGTCAAACGGCCGATACCAGATGTTAAATCATTCATTAATGTATATCTTTGCTGTCTTGAAGAAACAGCTATGAAACTAGAGCGGGCTTTGGAAGAACAATATGAGGAAAGAGGTAACGACCACGTTGGCTCTTCAACGGATACCCCCATGCGCGAAGATGCTTTTGTATTGAGCGACGAGGAAAAAATAGAACGCATTCAAAATAGTGTTAGGGAAATTATGCTAACGCTGGGTCTTGACCTTGATGACGATAGTTTGAAGGGCACCCCAAAAAGGGTGGCCAAAATGTATGTGAAGGAAATTTTCGGGGGACTCCATCCGGACCGAAGACCAACATCGTCCACTTTTGACAACAAATACAAATACGGTGAAATGTTGGTGGAAAAGAACATTGTACTCTATTCCACTTGCGAACACCATCTATTGCCCATTGTAGGTCGCGCACACATTGCCTATATCTCCAACGGTACCGTGGTAGGGCTTTCCAAAATGAACCGTATCGTGGATTATTACGCCAAGCGACCACAGGTTCAGGAACGTTTGAACATTCAGATCGTTAAGGAGATGCAGAAAGTTTTGGGCACGGAAGATGTGGCCTGTGTCATCGACGCCAAGCACCTTTGTGTTAATTCCAGGGGCATCCGCGATATTGAAAGTAGTACGGTTACCGCCGAGTATGGTGGAAAATTCAAGGACGAAGCCGTACGCAGGGAATTTTTGGATTACATCAACCTAGAAACCGAATTTTAAACCGAAACGTTTAAATGCAACTTTACAAACACCAACCCTTACGCATCCATAATTCACTTACCGGAAAAAAAGAAGCTTTTCAACCCATAAACGAAGGCTACATTGGCATGTACGTTTGTGGCCCAACGGTTTACAGCAATGTGCACTTGGGCAATTGCCGTACGTTCATGTCCTTTGATATGATCTTTAGGTATTTCAAACATTTGGGCTTCAAGGTCCGTTATGTGAGAAACATTACCGATGCCGGGCATTTGGAGAACGATGCCGATGAAGGGGAAGATAAAATTGCAAAAAAGGCAAAATTGGAGCAGATTGAACCTATGGAAGTGGTACAGCGCTACACTGTGGATTTTCACAATACGCTTCAAAAA
>JASBTS010000211.1 GCA_030148305.1 Allomuricauda sp.
ATTGAACCCACCTCCAAAGATGACGTTGTCCAACAATCTTCTGTTCCAGTTGAAGACATCGAATCCTTGAACGGCATCGAACTGGATTCTAAAGGAAAAGTCCTTATAGGTAAATTCATTGATCAGGGAACCGAACCATTCCGGGTTGGGATCACCGATCACTTTCGATGTGGAGCCATCTTCCGTTACCCCTGTAAAGGGATATCCGTTTTCATCCAAGGAAATACTTCCATCGGGATCGCGGGCATAGAATTGTCTGTAGAAAACACCCAATGGTTCACCTTCAATAACAAAATTGGTCGAGAAACTGCCCGCAAGCGCAAACTGCCCTCCACCGGCGACATTGGTAACCGTATTCTCATTCTTGGAGTAAGTGGCGGTTATGTCCCAAGAAAAATCCTGTGATTTTATGGGGGAACCCTTCAAAAGAATTTCCAGACCCTTGTTCTCCAAATTACCCACATTTTCTATTCGGGAAGCGAAACCAGTCGACGGGGCAAGCTCCCTGGGCAATAATAGGTCCGTGACATCCTGCTTGTAATAGGTCGCTTCAATACCCAGTCTATTGTTCAAGAACCCGGCGTCAAAACCAAACTCTATTTCCTCTTGCCGCTCCGGAGCTATATTCAAATCTCCCTGTTGGGTACTTGGAATCAAACTTGGGGAGCCGTTGATGGCAGCTGGATTCAGCAAGGTAAAGCGCTGAAATGCCGTAAGTGCGGTAAGGTTCCCCGCCTGTCCCCAGGAGGCCCTTAATTTAAATGTGCTAAAGGCATCCCCAAAGGTATCTTCCCAAAAATCCTCCTCGGAAAGAATATAGGACAGACTCGCTTTGGCATAGAGCTGGTTACGCTCGTCCTCCCCAAAGGTAGAGGCGCCATCCTGCCGCAATGCACCGTTGATATAGAGTTTGTCCTTATAGCCAAACGATTGTTGGATAAAGGCACCCCAATAGGATATCTGTGATCTACCCTCTCCTTGCTCCAATATGCTGCCGCTTTCCGCGGTTTCCACGATGGGCGGAAGTCCGTTGGCGCTGATACCTATACGGTCAAACTCCTCATACTGCCAAGAGCCGCCCAAGGTAGTTGTTGACGTAATCGCTTCATTGATATTAGTTTTATAGGACAGGTTCAAATCACTGTTATATTGAAAATTGTTGATGTCCGATCTTCTGGCAAATCCGTTCCCATTCGGTGATGTATTGTTTATCGGGATAAATGCCGTAGCGGATTGATTGAAATAATCCAATCCCAAGGTATAGTTGGCGGAAAGCTTCTCGGTGATTTTGGCGTCCAATCCGATACTTGTGATGAAACGGTTGACCTTTTGTCCGAAATCAAAGCGGTTGACAGCTTCCAGAGGGTTGGTCCGTGGAACTAAATTGGAGGTCACGGGGTAAACACCGGATTCATTGGGAAAGGGATTGACTGAGTTATCGCTGAACACAAAGCCCGTAATAGCCCCGTAAGCAGCATTGATACCGCCGTTGGGAATATCGCTACTTACACTTCGTACGTAATTCAGACCTGCATTTACGGTCAGCCAATCAAATGCCTTCTGTGTCAAATTGGCCTTAAAGCCGATACGCTGAAAATCCGTGTTCTCTATGATTCCCTCGTTGTCCAAATGGGATGCGGAAAGAAAATAAGAAGTCTTCTCATTGCCACCATTCATAGATAGATAGTTTTCAATACCGAATCCCGTTCCGAAAAATTCATCCTGATAGTTGTATCTGGTTGCCGGAACTGTCTCCAGGTTATTTCTATCGAACGGGTCGACCCATGATAGCGGGACCGTGTTATAATCTATTTCTTTTCGAAGTTCATTGACCCTTACATTCGTTGAAAAACTGAACCTTGGTTCCCCGGACCTTCCCTTTTTTGTAAAAATTTGTACCACACCATTACTGGCCCTAGATCCATAAATGGCTGCCGCAGCGGCACCTTTTATGATTTCGATACGCTCGATATCGTTCGGGTTTAAGTCGGCCAATCTGTTCTGTGCATTACCTCCTAGGTCAATTAACTGATTACTTGAATTGCTAATGATTATCCCATCCACGATATATAAGGGATCTGAACTTCCCAGTACCGTACTGGGGCCCCGCAAGCGAATGCTTATCCCTCCCGCAGGGTCACCTGAGTTTTGTTGGACCAAGGCTCCGGTGACTTTCCCCGATATGGCCTGGTCTACAGCAGTGGCACCATTATTCACCAAATCCTCCGACTTGACCGAAGAAATGGAATTCCCCAATGTTCGTTTGTTCACCCCTACCGTAGAACCGGTAACGACCACTTCGTCCAAGCTCAAAAGATCTTCTTTTAGCATGACATCCGTTACCACCTCCGCTTCTGACCCAATGGTAATTGGCACCGTTTTGGTGGTATACCCTAGATAACTTACTTGTAATTGATAGCTTCCGCTGGCCACATTTCCGGTGAAGGAATACTTACCGTCAAAGTCGGTCACTCCCCCAAAGGTAGTATTCTTGATAAATACGGATGCACCTGGAATTGGTGTACCGTCGCTACTATCGGTAACTGTACCGCTAAAGGAATAATCCGATGTTTGTGCAAATGCAATAGCGCTTGCAAACAGCATCAGAAAACAGGTCAGTCTAGATAGCATCTTGTTGTGGTTTAAACTTCGTTTTTCCATTTTACACTGAGTTAATTAATTGATTTCGAGAATTAATGTCATTTTTTTGAAAGTTGTATGTTTCTATAAAAGTAACCAAAAAATAATGATGTGCAATATTTTGCAGTTTTAATATGCAAAATCTCGAAATTATAAATTAATTTTCAGTTATATGGCAAAATCCTGCTACATTTAATGCGAATAGTACCAAACCAACCCATACCAGCACCATGCTCAAGGAAGAAAGACACCAACTGATATTGAATGAAGTAGCCTTACATAACCGGGTCCTATTGGCCGATATCGCTGAGGTTCTAAACGTTTCGGTGGACACGGTCAGAAGGGACGTGATACAACTGGATACCGAGAAAAAGTTAAAAAAGGTGCACGGTGGGGCCGTTTCCCTGGCCTATGCCAATAATACCGGGGAGCAGACCAAGGTATATGCGATCGAAAAGAAAAGAATCATTGCAAAGAAAGCGGTGCAATTATTGCGCAATGGCAATATCATCATCATTCATGGGGGAACGACCTGTCTGGAATTTGCCAGGAACATTCCCGAAAAAATGAGCCTTACCTGTTTTACATTGAGTTTGCCCATTGCTATAGAATTGTGCAAAAAACCAAAGCTGGAAGTCATTTTCTTGGGGGGCACCATAGCGAAGGAATCCCAAATTGCGTCCGGTGGACAGGCAATCCATAATTTGTCGAAGATCAATGCCGATTACGGTTTTATTGGAACAGGATATGTCGATGCGAATTATGGGCTAACGGAATTTGATTGGGAAAGCGTTCAGGTCAAAAATGCGGTCATCCAAGCTTCAAAGAATACGGTTCTCCTTACCATATCGGAAAAGCTGAACTCCAAGAACCGATATAAAACATGTGAGATGAGCGATATAACAACGATGATCACGGAACTGGAGCCCACCGCAAACATCTTGGAAGACTTTAGAATTACCGGTGTTGATCTGGTTTAATTGGTATGTGCCGTAGTGCTCCCCAAAACAGGAAGGTAGATTTTCATTTCTTGAAGTCCTTGTAGGAGATTGGATTTTCATTTGGTTCAGATGTATCTAGTATAGCTGGCTGACCATTTTTCACCTCTTCCACTATGGATTGGCTTTTTTCTCCCAATCCTTGAGGTCAATGAACTAAATGTGCGGTTATATAAGATTTTTATAGTAGTAAACGCTGTTAATCTTGATTTCAGAGGAGTTCAATAATATGGTTATGGGTTGAATTTGCTCATGATCCAATGGTTACTGTACCACCATTGCCATCTTCGTCCTATATTTACTAGTGCTAAGATCAACCGGTCTTTGGAAAGCTGCCAAATTATTCACGTTGTATCAAATGAACCATAATCTATTACTAGATAATATTGGAAAGCACATTGAACTTACCGCTTCTGAAGAGCAATTGCTTGTTTCGAAATTCAGCTTGCTACAAGTGGGCAGGAAGGAGTTTTTGATTAAGCAAGGGGAACCTTGTCGTTATATCTTCTTTATTCTTTCTGGTGGCATTCGTGCGTTTCACACGGCCAGTGATGGACGGGAATCCACTATCATGTTTGGCATCCGGGACTGGTGGATCACCGATATGAATTGCTTTGTAAACCAAAAGCCCGCTCTTTTAAGTCTGGAGGCCTTGGAAGAAAGTGCCTTGATGTGCCTATCGAGGGATGACATGGAAGTCCTGTATACCCAAATCCCGCAGTTTGAAAGATATATTCGAATTCTCATGCAGAATGCCTATATCCGGGAGCAACAACGGGCTCTTGAAAATATCACCTATTCCACGGAAGAACGGTATCGGCGTTTTATCAGCAAGTATCCTTTTATTTCAAAACGCTTTACCCAAAAGCAGATTGCCTCCTACCTGGGTGTTACCCCGGAATTTCTAAGTACGGTAAAACGAAAAAGCCATAAATCTTAATTTATCTTAAGTGCTGACCGGGTAGGGTTTGTTTTCTTTACAAAAAAAAAACCAATATGATGATGATATTGATTGCAGGTCCCTATAGAAGTGGGACCGGAAACGATCCAAAACGAATCCAGGAAAACATGGATAGATTGGAAGCAGTTGCGCTTCCCATTTTCAGAAAAGGCCATATCCCCATGATAGGTGAGTGGGTGGCCAATCCCTTGATAGAACTCGCAGGTTCCAAGGAAGTTGGGGATGATATCTTTAATGAAATACAATATCCCACTGCACACCGATTATTGACCAAATGTGATGCCATTCTCCGTATTCCCGGAGCCTCCAAAGGTGCGGACCAAGACGTGGAAATCGCTAAAAAGCTTGGTTTGCACATCTATTTTCATATTGACGAGATACCCGATGCGGGATAAGCGAATCAAAAACGTAAAGGCGGAAGTGCTTTCGGATAATTGGTATACCTTACGAAAAATAACCTTTGATTTCCAAAAGGGTGATGGGAGTTTGGAGACCCAGGAAAGGGAAGCCTATGATAGGGGAAACGGCGCTACCATTCTTTTATATAATACTAAAACATCCACTGCGGTGCTCACCAATCAATTTAGAATGCCAACCTATGTGAACGGAAATCCGGATGGCATGTTGATCGAAGCATGTGCCGGTCTTTTGGACAGTGAAAATGCAGAGGATTGCATTAGACGTGAAACCGAAGAGGAAACAGGGTATGTGGTTTCCGATGTGAAAAAGATAGTCGAGGCGTATATGTCGCCTGGCTCTGTCACCGAAATCGTGCATTTTTTTATTGCCCAATATGACAGTTCCATGAAACAAGGGGATGGAGGAGGAGCCCTCGATGAACAGGAGGATATCGAAGTTTTGGAATTGCCCTATGAACAAACGCTTTCCATGAATTAAATATAAAAAAAGTTTACACTATGTAAACAAAAAATAAATTTTTAGATATTTGAGAGAGGTTATAAACGGAATCAAATCATATCAAAATAAATAAAATCAACTTGTTTAAAATTGGGACAAGCCCTGTACCTCTACTGTACCAAAATTGGGACAAGCAGTGGACAAGCATTGGTATCTTATATAAAACATATACAAACTATGTAAAACAAATAATAAACAGGAAAATTTGAAAAATTTCATTTTTTTTGAATTCACAAACCAATGCAAATAAAATGGAGTGTCCTGAATCCGGACAAGTAGTAAGCAAGTGAATAAAAAATTAAATGGACTTGGCATACTCCAATAGGGCAGGGTCATTTTTCAATTTTTCCATATCATCCGAAATTTTACTGTCCAATACCTTGGCATAGATCTGTGTCGTCTTCAAGGAGGTATGGCCGAGCATTTTACTGACCGACTCAATCGGGACCCCATTGGAAAGGGTAACGGTCGTTGCAAAGGTGTGTCTGGCCAAATGAGTGGTCAACGTCTTTTTGATCTTGCATGCAGTTGCAATTTCCTTGAGATACGAATTGGTGCGCTGATTCGTATAAACCGGGAGCAATGTCTTTTTTTCGATGACCCTGGGATGTTCTTTGTACTTGTCGATAATGGCCTCTGGTATGCACAATAATGGAATGCTGCTCAAAATCTTGGTTTTTTTCCTTTTGGTCTTGATCCATTTGTTTCCCTTGATGTCCTTAACCAGATCATCCTTGGTCAACTTTTCAATATCGGCAAAAGCCAATCCGGTATAACAGCAGAACAAAAACATGTCCCGCACCGTGTCCAGTCTTTCGAATTCAAATTCTTGCTTTAGCATCGCTTCCAGTTCCTCATGGGTCAGGTACTCGCGCTCTTTTTGTTTCCAACTTGCCGACCAATGGAAGAAAGGGTCCCGATCGATCCATTGGTTGGCATAGGCGATGCGAACAATTTTCTTGAAATTGACGATATATTTGGTCGCTGTATTGTGTGAAACCTTTTTTTTGCTCTTCAAATAGTAATCAAAGCCCGTTATAAACTCATAATCGAGCTTTTTAAGCGAGAAATCCTTTTTTTGGTACTTGTATACTATGTAATCTGAGATATGCGATTTGGCGGCTTTATATCGCTGAAGTGTTCCAGCGGAATATTCGCGACCCACCAAACTTTCCATTTCATCATTGTGATTTTGGAATATTTCCAAGATCATGTACTGTTTTTGGCCCTTGCCCAAAAAGATGTTCTTCACGGTATCGGCATCCACGTATTCTTCATTACGAACCAGCTCGTCATAGATGGAAACACACTTGGCTTTCAAGGTGTCGAAGAATCGGTTCAATACCAGTATTTCTGCGGTTTTTCCTCGTAATCGACCAGTATTGGCATCCCACTTCAAGGGGTCGACTTGTTTGCCCGTGCTGAACTCCGCACGTTTGCTGTCCAATGTAATACGGGCATAGATGGGCACTAATTTATTGTTGCTTGATTTTCTTTTTTTGGGGTAAAAAATGACATTGATTGTGTTGAACATGGCAAAAGGTTTTGATTTAACACTTTGAAGGTACAAAAAGAGGTCTTAAATAAATGTTAACAAACCCTTGCAATAAATTATAAAACAGTCAATTACAGCGATGGCGGTGAGCATTTTTTTGAAGATGGAATGCGCACCGAATTGCTCACCTTTTAGATGGTGTTTTTTGCTGTTTTTTGGTGTCAATGGAAATGAAAAAAGCCTGTAAACATCTCGTTTACAGGCTTTTGCATAAATTTGGAAATATTCCAAGCGGTCTGGACGGGACTCGAACCCGCGACCCCCTGCGTGACAGGCAGGTATTCTAACCAACTGAACTACCAGACCAATGATTTTATCTTTTTAAGACTCCGACAACAGTCGGATTCAAATCTTGTTCAGATTGCTTTTTTAAAGCGAGTGCAAATATACATTCTCATTTCGGATTCGACAAAACATTTTTTTAAAAATGTGATCAAACAAATTTTTGCCTTTCGATCATGAATGAATTCAGCACTTGTGAAAAATCGCCCCGAACGTCCACTTCCACATATTTGATTTTGTATTGGGCGCATTTCAACTTCAATTCTTGCTGGTATTGCAATACTTTTTCGGAGTATGCTTTTTGAATGGTTTCGGCATACAGATCAATTTGTTGCCCGGTTTCCACATCCACAAAACGTTTCGGTGCGTTGCCGAAATCAAAGTTGATTTCATGCTCTTTGTCCATCAAATGGAACAGGGCCACCGCATGTTTGTTATATTTCAAATGCCTTAGGGCCTCAAATAGTTTTTCCTCTTCGGTCTCGGTTTGGAACATATCCGTAAATAGGAAGATCATGCTCCTTCTGTGGATTTTCTCGGCAATCTGATGTAAAAAAGTATACGTTTTTGTGGATTGTGAGTCCCTTTTGGTAGCTGCTACCTCGTTCAACTTGGAATACAACATCTGAAAATGCCGCTCGCTGTTCTTTTCCGAAGCGTAAAAATCATAGGTGTCGGAATAGATGCTCAGTCCCACTGCATCGCGTTGTTTTTTTAAAAGATGCATCAATGCGGCAATGGACAGCACCCCAAAACCAATTTTGTTGAGGTTGTCCAAGGTGAGTTGTTTTACTTCGGGGTAATACATGGAAGCCGAGTTGTCCAAGATCATGTGGCACCTCAGGTTGGTCTCGTCCTCATAACGTTTGGTGTACAACCGGTCGGTTTTGGCATACAGTTTACAGTCGATGTGTTTGGTGCTTTCACCCGAATTGTAAATTTTGTGCTCGGCAAACTCGGCGGAAAAACCATGGAACGGACTTTTATGGATCCCACTGATGAATCCTTCCACGATCTGGTTGGCCAAAAGTTCCAGATGGTTAAAGAGTTGTGCCTTATGAAGTTCCGATCGTACGTCCATGTTCCTATTCTTCCGACAAGATAAAATAAAAAAGGCTTGGCAAAAGCCAAACCTTTTTTAAAATATGATCGTGGGCACTTTTTACAATGCCGCTTCAATAGCGTCTGTGTAGACTTTCTTTGGAGAAACCCCTACTTGACGATTGATCACCTCACCATCCTTAAAAACAAGAACGGTTGGAATGTTACGAACGCCGTATTTGGCGGCAAACTGTTGGTGTGCATCTACATCCACTTTACCAACAACCGCTTTGCCCTCGTATTCTTGACTTACTTCCTCAATGATCGGGCCTACCATTCTACAAGGACCGCACCACGCTGCCCAAAAATCGACAAGAACAGGTTTATCACTTTTCAAAACCACTTCGTCAAAACTTGCATCTGTTATTTCTAGTGCCATTTTATTTATTTTTTGTTACGCAAAGTTAGTCAATAATTGTGCATCTACCTTACGGTGAGAGCATTCGTTTTCATTATGGTGCTATTTGTATTTGTTATGGTCAATTGAGCTGATAATGAATTTCATGCGCCTCCAATTCGGAAAGTAGCTCACTATTGATCTTCACCTTTTGTTTTCTGCTGGATAGTTTGAGTTTGATTTCCTCTTCCATCTCGTAGATCTCAAAGTTGAGGGGATGTTCACCCTTGTACAATTTTAAGGTGTCCTTCAATGCCTTGATGCGTTGTTCCTGCAAACGGTCCAGGTCCAGTTTAATGGTCAACTTTTTGGCAAACGCATCCATCACGTCCTGCAATTGTTTAAAATCGTTGAACTGAAGTCGAGGCTCACCTTTTTTCCCTGTATCTCGGTTTACCCATCCTTCCCGAACCAAAGCCTTGATGTACACAAAGGAATTGATCATCAAAAAATGACGGAACTTAAGGTATTCCTCCCCAAAAATCCGGAACTCGTAGCTTTCATTGTAATCTTCCAAAGTGAAAAGCCCCCAGCCTTTGCCGTTTTTGGAGACCCTATGTTGCACATCGGTAATGACCCCGGCGATAGAAAGTTCCCGATTTACATGGGCTTCCAAATTGGAAAATGCGGAAACATCGGCATTGCAAAAAGCGGTGATCTCTTTTTTGAAATCATCCAAAGGATGCCCTGAAATGTAGATGCCCACCACTTCCTTTTCCCTTCGGAGTTTTTCCATAGTGCCCCATTCCTCACAAGGGGGAACAATGGGTTCGGGTATCTGTACTTCACTGGCATCGCCAAACAGGCTTACTTGTGAAGAGTTCTCGTTTTCTTGGTATTTGGAACCATACCTGACGGCCTTTTCTAAAAAGGTGATGCCATCCCCATCATCATGAAAATACTGGGCACGATGCGTATTGGAAAAGGAATCGAAACCGCCCGCCAAGGCCAGGTTTTCAAAAGCTTTTTTATTGGCAGAGCGAAGATCTACCCTTTTGGCCAAATCGAAAATGGAACGGTATGCCCCGTCTTTTTTCCGGTTTTCCACAATGGTCTCCACGGCAGAACGCCCAACTCCTTTGATGGCGCCCATCCCAAAACGCACGGCATTGTCCTTGTTCACGGCGAATTTATGGTAGGATTCGTTCACATCCGGACCCAAAACCTGTAGTCCCATCCGCTTACATTCCTCCATAAAAAAGGTGACCTGTTTAATGTCGTTCATATTGTTGGACAATACCGCGGCCATGTATTCGGCAGGGTAGTGGGCCTTCAGGTAAGCCGTTTGGTAGGCAATGTATGCATAACAAGTGGAGTGGCTCTTGTTGAAGGCGTAGGAGGCAAATGCTTCCCAATCCTTCCAGATTTTTTCAAGGACATCCCTTGGGTGACCGTTTTTTTCGCCACCGTCCAAAAACTGGGGTTTCAATTTTTGAAGCAGGGCAAATATCTTTTTACCCATGGCCTTTCGCAGTACATCGGCATCACCTTTGGAGAAACCGGCCAACTTTTGGGAGAGCAACATCACCTGCTCCTGATAAACCGTGATTCCGTAAGTTTCCTTTAGGTATTCCTCCATGTCGGGGAGGTCGTAGGTAATTTCTTCATCGCCATGCTTTCTTGCAATAAAGCTTGGGATATATTCCATGGGCCCCGGTCGGTAGAGGGCGTTCATGGCAATAAGGTCATCAAAAACCGTAGGTTTTAGGTTTTTCATGTGTTTCTGCATCCCAGGGGATTCGTATTGGAATATCCCCACGGTATCCCCCCGCTGGAAAAGTTCATAGGTCTTCTCGTCATCCAACGGAAAATCATCTGGAATGAGTTCGATACCCGTCCTAGCTTTTACAATTTTCACCGTGTCCTTGATCAAGGTCAAGGTCTTCAATCCCAAGAAATCCATTTTTAGGAGTCCGGCACTTTCCACTACGGAGTTATCAAACTGCGTTACGTAGAGGTCAGAGTCCTTGGCCGTGGATACGGGTACGAAGTTGGTGATATCATCGGGTGTGATGATGACCCCACAGGCATGGATACCTGTATTTCGGAGTGATCCCTCCAGTACACGTGCCATGTTCACGGTCTGCCCTTCCAAGTCCTCACTTTCAGAAATGTTGAGCAGTTCGTTGACCTTCTCCAGTTCTTCGGAACGGAATTTTTTCTTGAGTTCGGCTTCGTCAACCCCAAAAATCTTGTTGAGTTTGGACATATTGGGGATGAGCTTGGCAATACGATCGGCATCGCTCAAAGGCAGGTCCAAAACCCTTGCCGTATCCCGGATGGACGATTTGGCCGCCATGGTGCCATAGGTAATAATCTGTGCTACCTGATTGGCCCCATATTTGTTGATTACGTATTCCATGACTCGTCCACGGCCCTCATCATCAAAATCGATATCAATATCGGGCATGGATACCCTATCCGGATTTAGGAAGCGCTCAAAAAGAAGGTCGTACTTCAACGGGTCAATGTTGGTGATGCCCAAACAATAGGCCACCACGGATCCCGCAGCGGAACCCCGTCCCGGGCCTACCGAAACATCCATATTTCGGGCTTCTCGGATAAAGTCTTCCACGATCAAGAAATAACCGGGGTACCCAGAGTTTTTGATGGTCTCCAACTCAAAATCGATGCGCTCACTGATTTCAGGAGTGATTTCCCCATAACGTCTTTCGGCACCTTGGTAGGTAATGTGCCTCAAATAGGCATTTTCACCACGTTTTCCCCCATCTTCCTCATCTTCCTTTACCTTGAATTCTTCGGGAATGTCGAATTTAGGAAGTAGGATATCGCTAGCCAGATCGTAAGGCTCCACTTTGTCCACGATTTCGTGGATGTTCAGGATGGCCTCGGGAATATCCTTGAAAAGCTCCTTCATCTCGTCCGAAGACTTGAAATAATATTCCTGATTGGGCAAACCGTAACGATATCCCCGTCCACGACCGATGGGGGTGGAGCGCTTTTCGCCATCCTTCACGCAAAGGAGAATATCGTGGGCCTCGGCATCTTCCTTGGCGCAGTAATAGGTGTTGTTGGTGGCCACCATTTTAACATTATGGTCCTTGGCCAGTTGCACCAGTACTTGGTTTACCCGATCCTCATCTTCCTGACCGTGGCGCATGATTTCTACATACAGGTCGTCCCCAAATTGTTCTTTCCACCACAAGAGGGCTTCTTCGGCCTGCTTTTCGCCAACGTTCAATATTTTGTTGGGTACTTCCCCATAAAGGTTTCCAGTAAGGGCAATCACATTTTCCTTGTATTGCTCCACGATTTTTTTATCAATACGGGGGACGTAATAGAATCCATCCGTATAAGCGATGGACGACATTTTGGCGAGGTTATGATAGCCTTTTTTGTTCTTCGCCAACAACACGATCTGGTAACCGTAGTCCTTTACATTTTTATTGGTATGGTCCTCGCAAACATAAAATTCGCAACCCACGATCGGGGTGATTTCTTGTTCTGTGGGTGTCTCGCCTTTTTCTTCCCGTTCCTTGTTGCGGTCCTTTACCCCCTTATTGTGGGCCATGATTTCTTTCACAAAGTGAAAAGCGCCCATCATGTTGGCATGGTCGGTGAGGGCAACGGCAGGCATGCCATTATCGGCAGTGGCCTTTACCAGATCTTTTATGTTGATGGTGGACTGGAGTACCGAAAACTGGGAATGGTTATGCAAGTGCGCAAACGGGGCATCTTCCAGCGTTTCGATATTCTCCTGGATTTCCTCTGCAGAAATTTCCCCGGTATCTTTTGCCCAAAGGGCATCCGCAATTTTTTTGGAAGCCGCTTTTAGGTTGATGTGCTTCAGGCCGATGAGTTCGATTTCCTGCGGATTGGACTCGGAGAATCGCTCAAAATAATCGGGTTGTACATCCAGTTCGTTGGCGGAGAATTGTCTTTTTCTGACCAATTCCAGAAAACAACGGGCAGTGGCCTCCACATCAGCGGTGGCATTGTGTGCCTCGGCAAAGGGTTCGCCAAAGAGAAATTCATGGAGCTCTGTCAATGTGGGCAACTTGAACTTGCCCCCACGACCACCGGGAATTTTGCAAAGTTCAGCAGTATGTTCCGTACAAGTGTCCAGAACGGGCAATGTGGTCAATGAACTTTCCACTTGGTAACGGTGGAACTCGCACCCCATGATGTTGACATCGAAATCAACATTCTGACCCACCACAAATTTGGTGCGAGATAATGCCTCATTGAATTTGATCAATACCTCTTCCAAAGGAACACCCTGTTCTTCTGCCAGTGCCGTAGAAATACCGTGAATCTGCTCCGATTCGTACGGAATGTTGAATCCATCGGGTTTGATCAGGAAATCCTGGTGCTCCATCAAATTACCGAGCTCGTCGTGCAATTGCCATGCAATCTGCACACAACGGGGCCAGTTGTCAGTATCGGTAATCGGGGCATCCCAGCGTTTGGGCAAACCAGTGGTTTCCGTATCAAAAATCAAATACATAGGCTATCTGTCTCGGTCAAAAAAGGATGGATAAAATTACGGAAGAAGATA
>JASBTS010000084.1 GCA_030148305.1 Allomuricauda sp.
TAATCCTTCAAGACCGAAAAATCAAAATCATCCTTGATGGAAAAGACCTTGATGATTTCCAACCCGTCACCTTGAACTAGTTTCGGGGTTTCATCTTTTTGAGATGCTGAAACGAGTTCAGCATGACGTAAATCACCACAATACTCCACACTTTCCTTACCGTGCAGTTGCACGGCGTCCAATCCGTAATGATTCACTTTTGCCAAGACTTCCTCCAAAGACGCGTCTACAAAAACCCCAACTTTTTTGATGGATTGCGGCAACGGGGGCATATCTCCCTCAAAATGTCGTGAGGAAGGTTCCCAGAAAATAAAACCCAGATAATCGGGGTGCAGTTGTGCCACCTCAACGGGGTTTTGTTTCATGCCACAAATCTTTAGTTTCATAGTTTCTTTTTGTCATTTCGAACGAATGTGAAAAATCTCAAAATAGATTTCGACTACGCTCAATCTCCTATTCGAAGTGACATCATTTTTTAATTCAGTATACTTTTCCTTGCCAGTCATTTCGAACGAATGTGAGAAATCTCCATTTAGATTTCTCAATCGCTTCGCTCATTTCGAAATGACATCATTTTTTTAATTCATCAATAAACTTTTTGGCACCTGCCCCTGGATTATCGGTCTTCATAAAATTCTCACCGATCAAAAAGCCATGGTATCCGTACTCTTTTAATTCCTGAATGGCCCCAATGGAACTGATGCCACTTTCCGACACTTTTACAAAATCATCCGGAATCTGTTCCGATAGGGTTTTGCTGGTATCCAAACTCACCTCAAAGGTTTTCAGGTTTCTGTTGTTCACGCCCAACATGTCCAGACTGGGCATGATGGATTTATGTAGTTCCTCTTGGTTGTGGACTTCCAACAAGACGTCCAATCCCAAGCTTTTTGCCAATTCGGAAAGCGTTTTGATTTCCTCTCGGGATAAAATGGCCGCAATCAACAAGACCACGTCGGCACCGTAGGCCTTGGCTTCCACGATCTGGTATTCATCTATGATGAATTCTTTGCGCAACAGCGGAATATTCACGGATGCCCTGGCTAAGACCAAGTCGTCCAAGGATCCCCCGAAATATTTTCCATCGGTCAATACGGACATGCCACAAACGCCTGCATCCGCATAGCCCTTGGCCACATCATACACATTCAAACTTTGGTTGATGACCGATTTGGATGGTGATCGTCTCTTGTGTTCGGCAATGATGCCCGTATTGCTTTTTCGCAATACTGCAGCCAAGGAAACCGAGGTATGTTCCATCATCACCGAGGCTTCCAATTGCGGAAGGGTGATCAATGATTTTTTCAAATCGACCTCTTTGCGTTTGTCTGCTACTATTTTATCTAGAATGTTCATTTTTTTGTCATTCCACACTTGATGCGGAATTTATTTTATTATTGTTGGATTCCTGCTTTCGCAGGAATGACACTCATCTTGTTTTTTGTTATTCCGCACGAAGTGAAATCTCTCTTTTTATATTATTGTTTTCCTTCGACTCCGCTCAGGAAACGTAAGCATCATAATTATCATTTTTCAGTCATTCTGAACGAAGTGAAGAATCTGATAAATTCTCTCTACTGCCCTCAAGATAAATTAGTTTGTACTTAATTTTTGCAACTTTTTCAACGCCTCCAATCCTTTTCCACTCAAAAGGGATTCCATGGCCTTCTCAAAACCTTCTTTTGGCGTAATCCCCTTGACCGTGGCAATGGCTACCCCGGCATTGGCACAAACCACATGGTTCTGGGCCTCGGTGCCCCTTCCTTGTAGCACATTCATAAAGATTTGGGCCGATTCGGATATGCCCTCTCCGCCTGTAATCTCTTCTTGGGTTACTTTTTCCACCCCAAAATCCGCAGGGGTCAACATGGCCTCGGAGTTGTTGGAAATGGTCTTGGTATCACCCGTCAAGGAAATTTCATCATAACCGTCCAAGGCATGGAGCACGGTAAATTTTTTATCGGTATTTTGATAAAGGTAGCCATACATCCGTGCCAATTCCAGATTAAAGACCCCTACCATCTGGTTTTTTGGGAAAGCGGGGTTTACCATTGGCCCCAGCATATTAAAAAAGGTCTTTACGGCCAGTTCCTTTCGGATGGGCCCCACATTTTTCATGGCAGGGTGGAAGAGGGGAGCGTGCAATACACAGATTCCAGCTTCTTCAATGGACTTTTTCAGAAAATCGGCATCATTACTGAATTTGATGCCTAAAAATTCCATGACATTGCTACTGCCACATTTGGAGGAAACCCCATAGTTGCCGTGCTTGGTCACGGAAATGCCAGCTCCTGCCGTTACAAAGGAGGCCAAGGTGGAAATGTTGAAGGTATCCTTGCCATCACCCCCGGTTCCGCAAAGGTCGATGGGGTCGTAATCCGATAGGTCCACAGCCAAGCAAAGGTCCAAAAGGGCATCACGGAAACCTTCAAGTTCCTCAATGGTGACACTACGCATCATATAAACCGTAAGGAATGCCGCGATCTGGGAGGTGTTGTAATCGCCCTTGGCAATGTTTACCAGCACTTGTTTGGCTTCTTCCTTTGGAAGTATTTCGTGATTGGTCAATTTGTTTAAAGTCTCTTTCATTCTAAACAGTAATTAGTTTTTAGTACTGAGTATTTAGATATGTCTTATGCATCTCACTACTATATTTCCTATCTAAATTCCAATATCTAGTGTCTATCCAACCAATTTTTAAGCATTTGCTTTCCTTCCGGGGTCAATACGGATTCCGGGTGAAACTGTACTGCGGTCACATCATATTTTTTATGACGAAGTGACATGATCTGCCCATTTTCATCCACGGAGGTTATCTCCAGCACTTCGGGAACATTCGGGTCCACCACCCAAGAATGGTATCTTCCAACCTGAAGGCTTTTGGCCATCCCTTTAAAAATAGGGTCGTCCTTGATCACGGTGATGGTGGTGGCCACACCATGATACACTTGGTCGAGGTTCACCAAGGTGCCCCCAAAAACCTCACCAATGGCCTGTAGTCCCAGACAGACGCCAAAAATGCGTTTGGTAGGGGCATAGGTTTTGATGATGTCCTTCAAAAGCCCTGCCTCATCCGGAATGCCTGGCCCCGGGGACAATACAATGTATTGAAACGGCTCCACTTCATCCAAAGTGAGTTGATCGTTCCGTTTTACGGTGACCTCACAATCCAAATCCTCCAGATAGTGCACCAGATTATAGGTGAAACTATCGTAATTGTCTATCATTAAAATCTTCCTTCCCATGGTTAGATCGTTTCGGCAATTTCCAAGGCCTTGTTCAAAGCACCCAGTTTGTTATAGGTTTCCTGTAGTTCGTCTTTGGCATTTGAGGCGGCCACCAATCCGGCCCCTGCCTGGTAGTGCAATTCGTGGTTTTTGCTCAAGAAGGTCCGGATCATGATGGCGTGGTTAAAATTGCCTTCAAAATCCATGAACCCGATGGCCCCGCCGTAATAGGAACGGCTGGTTTTTTCGTATTTTTCAATGAGTTGCATGGCCATATGCTTGGGAGCACCACTCAAGGTGCCTGCCGGGAAGGTATCCGCCACCACCTTCATGGTGCTGATGTCCTTCTTTTTTTGTCCGGTTACTTTGGAAACCAAATGGATGACGTGCGAGAAGTATTGCACCTCGCGATAGGTTTCCACGTTCACGGTATTTCCATTTCGGCTGAGGTCGTTTCGGGCCAGATCCACCAACATCACATGCTCGCTGTTTTCCTTATCGTCCTGCGCCAATTTTTTGGCGAGTTCCGCATCCTTTTCATCATTTCCGGTACGTTTGTAGGTACCTGCAATGGGATGGATCTCTGCCTTGCCATCCTTCACAATCAATTGTGCCTCGGGCGAACTTCCAAAGATCTTAAAGTTGCCATAATCAAAATAGAATAGGTAAGGGGAGGGGTTGATGGAGCGTAGTGCACGATACACATTAAATTCATCTCCCTTGAACTTTTGGGTGAACCTTCTTGATAAAACCAATTGAAACACATCACCGCGATGGCAATGTTTTTTGGCGAGTTCTACATGTTCCTTGTATTCTTCATCCTTTAAATTGGACTTGGGCTCCCCTTCCTTATTAAAGTTGTACGAGGAAAAGGTGCGTATGTTGAAAAGCTGCTCTATCTCGTCCACATTACTTTCTGAATTATAGCAATGGGCGAACAGATAGGCCTCGTTCTTAAAATGGTTGATGGCAATAATGTTTTGGTACACTGCGTAATAGATGTCGGGTATACTGACGGAATCTTCCTTTTTTGAAATCTCCACATCTTCAAAATACCGGACGGCATCATAGGCCATATAGCCGAACAACCCATTGTAGATGAACTTGAAACCGTTTTGGGCTACCGAGAACTGTTTGGCAAAGTTGTGGATGACCTCGGTCACATCCGTTTCGGAATCAATCGCAGTTTCCATTTTTTTACCATCTGGAAATTGTTGGGTGATGGTCTCATGCTCTACTTTGATAAAGGCAATGGGATTGCAGCAGATGTACGAAAAACTGTTGTCGTTGGCATGGTAATCGCTACTTTCCAGTAAAATGCTGTTCGGGAATTTGTCCCTGATCTTAAGGTAGACACTCACCGGGGTAATGGTGTCGGCCAAGATTTTTTTGTAATGTGTTTTTAAATTGTATTTCATAATGTCCTAAAAAAGAAAAAGGCCTGTCGTGATGACAAGCCTCTTGTATGGTTATAATGGGGACTTAGCTCACGACGTTTTCCGTAAGTTGTTCCACCACCAGATATTTGCTATGCTGTTATTCATTGCTTCAAATATAGGGAGGAATTTTTAACGGACAAACATTGTTTTGTTTAAAATTAAAAATCCCGTCCAAGAATATCTCGAACGGGATTTTCACACACTAAACATGGGCTGACTACATCTGCAGGTCAACTACCAAATCAAATTCGTCGTAGATCAATTTGTCCTTGGCGGTACCGATGATGCCGGAACCATACTTTACGTTGTATTTGGTCCTGTCCACTTTCATGGTGGCAGTAGCCTTATCACCATAGACCGATACGTCAAAAGTTACGGGTTCTGTAATTCCTTTAATGGTAAGGTCGCCGGTAGCGGTGTAAGAGTTTTTGCCGGTTGATTTCACTTTAGTGAAAACCAATTTTGCAGTTGGGTGCGCTTCAATACCGAAAAAGTCATCGGAACCCAAGTGACCATCCAACTTGTTTTTGTAATCGCCTTCCAAATCGGTGGTATTGATGCTGGTCATGTCCACCACAAATTCACCACCGACCAATTTTTCGCCTTCAAATTGCAAGGCTCCGGATTTAAGGGCAATGGTTCCAGTGTGGGAACCCCCAACTTTATATCCTTTCCAGGTTACGTTGCTTTCAGAAGTCTTCACTTCCTTGGTTTCTTTTTTGATTGGGTTGGCAACGGCAGCAACTCCGAATAAGGTAATCAATGCTAGGCTTAAAAGGGTCTTTTTCATACTGTTGTTTATAATCTGTTTTTAAAGGTTTAAAATTTATATATGGGTAAATAATGCTTCTTTGGATTTTCTCACTTTTTGTAAATGCTGGGTTTGATCCTCATCAGATCGGTATCCAATTGGGAGAATAACGGCAGCATTCAGTTTTTTTTCGGTAAGGCCCAAAATCTCATTGTATTTGTCCGACTCAAATCCTTCCATGGGACAGGTGTCGATCTTGAGTTCGGCAGCAGCCTGCATCATGTTGCTGAAGGCAATGTAGGCCTGTTTGGCGGTCCAAGTACTCTTGGACTCGGCGGGTAGGTCCATCAATTTGGATTTCATTAAGTCTGAATATCCTTTAAGGCTTTCCAAGGGAATGTTCCGGGTTTCCCCAACATTGTTTAGGAAGCCATCCACCAATTCTTCCCCAAAATCCGTGAAGTTTGCAAATACGATCAGGTGCGACGCATCCGTAATCTGGGACTGACCCCAAGAAGCAGGTTTAAGCTTTTCCTTGGTCTCTTGGTCGGAAATCACAAAAATGTGATACGGTTGTAGTCCATAGGAGGAGGCACTCAAACGGGTGGCTTCCAACAAGGTTTCCAAATCCTGGTCCGATACTTTTTTGGACGGGTCAAATTTTTTGGTGGCATAGCGCCAGGTTCTATGTTCTAGAATGTTGTTCATGTTATTTAAAATTTATCCAATAGGATGTTTAATTGTTCTAAGTCTTCTTTGGTAAACTGCTGTACCATAATGCTTTCGGCTTCGGCAACGGCTTTGTCCATTTGGGATAATGCTTCCGTGCCTTTCTCGGTGATCAAGATTTCTACCTTACGTCTATTGGAAGGGCAAACATTTCGGACCACATATCCCTTGGCCAAAAGTTTGTCCACCAAGCGCGTAGTGTTGCTCATTTTAGTGACCATCCTGTCGTTCAATGTCGAAAGGTTGGCGGGTTTTCCCTGTTGCCCCCTTAGTATTCGTAACACATTAAATTGTTGAAGAGAAACATCAAAAGGTTTTAGGGCATTGGTGGCCAACTCGTTCAGTTTGTTGTACACCAAGGTCAAATGGATCAGTGTCCTGGTTTCCAAGGGCATTTTCTTTGACGTCTTTATAATTTCTTCAACATTCATGTATAAACAATATTTGTATATACAAATGTATGTTGATCTTTTGATTTCTTCCTTATCTTTAACAGATAAAATTTTGTTAAAAGGAATTAAGGAGATGGCTCATCAACTAATTTTATGGGCGTAAATAACAGTAAATGAACAGGTTATTGATTTTATTTTCGATGGGTTTTCTATCAATGGGATGCGGCGATAATAAAAAACCAAATGCTGATGCTGACAATCAAGTAGTTGCCGTGCAATCTCAAAAGGAAGAAAAGGTCGCCTTTCCCATCTATGATTTTGAAGGATTGGAACCTTTACTTCACAAGGAAGACGACCAAACCTATATCATCAACTTTTGGGCAACTTGGTGTAAACCTTGTTTGGAAGAAATGCCCTATTTTGAGCAGGTAGGGGCAGAGCAAAAGGATAATAACATCAAAGTGATACTCGTAAACCTTGATATGCCACATATGTGGAAATCAAGATTGGAACCTTATGTTAAGAACAAAGGCTTACAATCGGAGGTGGTTATCCTTGATGATCCCAAACAAAATGTGTGGATTCCCAAAGTGGACAAAGAGTGGGGTGGGGGTATTCCCGCTACCTTAATATATAATAGGGACAAACGCAGTTTTTTTGAACACGGGTTCACCTATGAAGAATTGAATGCTGCCTTGAAAGATTTTTTCCAAAAACCTGACTCTAAGTTGTAATGGGTTTTGTTTATGACCTCTAAGTAAGAGGTTGTTTAAAATAATGTCAGTGTAAATCCAGAGTAACACTTCGGATTTTTATTTTTGCAGAACATAAAATAGTAAAATGGCAAATTTATCACAAGAAGAATGGGCGGAACAATTGGAAAATGATGACAACGCCTTCATTTTGGATGTACGCACCCCCTTGGAAGTAGAAGAAGGTTATATTCCAGGTGCTGTGAACATCGATATTTATTTGGGACAGGAATTTTTGATGGAACTTGAAAAATTGGACAAGTCCAAAAACTACTATGTGTATTGCCGGTCAGGCAATCGCAGTGGCCAGGCCTGTGCCATCATGAATAGTATAGGAATTGAAAATGCATATAACTTGGAAGGTGGCTTTATGAACTGGGACGGCGATAGAGTAGATTAGGCCCCACATTACCCCCAAATCGATGCGAGAGGACCTACTTCATTTTATTTGGAAGCATAACAAGCTTCCAACACATCAGCTATGTACTACGGATAATGAACCCGTTTTGGTGAAATCCGTAGGGATACAGAACCGCCACGCCGGACCGGACTTTTTCAATGCCAGCGTTACCATCAGCGGGCAGTTATGGGCCGGTAATGTGGAAATGCATCTTAAATCTTCGGATTGGTATGTGCATCACCATGAAAACGATAGCAATTATGACAACGTCATCCTCCATGTAGTTTGGGAAGATGACGTTGTTGTTTTTAGGAAGGATGGTTCCAAGATTCCTACCCTAGAAATGCGAAACTTTATTCCTTCAGAATTGCTTTTGAAATACAAGGCACTCATGGAAAATTCCCGATCAGTCTTCATCAACTGTGAAAAGGATTTTGGGGATATGGATTCTTTTTTGCTCGAAAGTTGGTTGCACCGACTTTACATGGAGCGATTGGAGCATAAATCGGAGCTTATTTTTGACCTTCTCAACAAAACCAAAAACAACTGGGAAGCAGTTCTATTCATCCTTTTGGCAAAAAGTTTTGGTTCAACGGTCAATGGTCAGTTCTTTTTAGATCGAGCCATTGAATTGGATTTTACCTTGGTCAGGAAAGCAGGTCAAGATATGCACCAGTTGGAAAGTCTGTTGATGGGTCATTTTGGTCTGTTGATTGATTTTGACTGCACCGATGTGTATTATTTTCAGCTTGAAAAAGAATACCACTACCTTTCCAACAAATTTGAATTGCCCATTACAAAGGTTAAACCTGAATTCTTTGGTCTCAGGCCTCCTAATTTCCCTACCATACGGATTTCCCAGTTGGCGCATTTGTACCATAATAATGTACAATTGTTTTCCAAATGCATGGAGGCGTCCAGCTTGAAGGAATTATATGATCTTTTTGAAGTTGAAGCCGGAACATACTGGAACACCCATTTTACCTTTGGAAAGATTTCCAAAAAGAGCATCAAAAAGTTGTCCCGAAAATTTATCGATCTTTTGTTGGTGAATACATTGGTCCCCTTAAAATTCTGCTTTGCCAAACATCAAGGTCAGGAGTTGGACGAAGTATTGGTCGTATTATTATCCGAAGTGGGAAAGGAGGACAATTCCATAATTACCAATTTTGATCGATTGGGCCACAAAACCAAAAATGCTTTTGAAAGTCAGGCCAAATTGGAACTGTACAACAACTATTGCTCGAAAAATAAATGCTTGCAATGCGTGG
The DNA here is from genome assembly GCA_030148305.1 of Allomuricauda sp. GTDB lineage: Bacteria > Bacteroidota > Bacteroidia > Flavobacteriales > Flavobacteriaceae > Flagellimonas. The sequence continues at coordinate 8,962 of JASBTS010000084.1, forward strand.
TAGGAACTCATTTATTGAATAGAAATACATAATTTTAGGCATGTCTTTATTCTATAATACCCTTTATTATTTTCAAAAGAGGGGCTTTGAGGTCTGTGGTCGCATTGCCGAACGACTTGGCATTCGTGCTAGGGTGGTTCGTACCAGTTTTATCTACCTGACGTTCGTGACCTTGGGATTTGGGTTTGCTCTATATCTTTTTATGGCCTTTTGGCTTAGAATAAAGGACTTGGTCTACACCAAGAGAACCTCCGTATTCGACCTTTGATCATGATAAGACTCCTGCGCTCCAAAATAGTATTGGCTCTATCGTTGATGGTCTTTGTGTTGATGATTGGAGTGTTGGGGTATAAATTCCTATCGGATTTTACATGGATCGAGGCCATTTATATGACCATCATTACCGTAACCACCGTAGGTTTTTCGGAAGTTAGGCCATTGGATGCCGATGCAAAGATTTTTACCGTATTTTTAATCGTGACCAGTGTCTTTATTTTCGGTTTTGCCATTTCGGTGGTTTCCGAATACATCTTGGCCAGAAATTCGCTTGAACAGTTAAAAAAGAAAAAAGTGCAGAAACAAATCGATGGACTTTCCAATCATGTGGTCGTATGTGGCTATGGAAGGAACGGTATGCAGGCGGCAGAAAAGCTGATGGCCTATAAAAAACCGTTCGTTGTCATTGAAAAGGATAAGGAGATCATAGAGCGTCATGGGGAAGAAGTATTGTTTGTGGAGGGTGATGCCAACGAAGATGAGATTCTTATGCAGGCAGGTATCGACAGGGCCCAATACCTGATCACCGCAGTACCCGATGATGCGGCCAACCTGTTCATTGTGCTGTCGGCACGCCAATTGAACAAAAACCTTTTCATCATCAGCAGGGCATCCCTGGTCACCTCGGTCAAAAAATTGCAGTTTGCAGGGGCCAACAAAGTGATCATGCCAGATAAGATCGGTGGAGACCATATGGCATCCTTGGTGGTCATGCCCGACTTGATCACTTTTATGGATCAACTATCCTTGGAAGGGGAACACACTACCAACTTGGAAGAAGTGGAAATCGAGGATTTTACAAATCAGTTGGATTGCTATTCACTTCGGGATTTAGATTTGCGAAGAAAAACGGGCTGTACCATTATTGGGTATATCGACCCCAATGGAAAATACATTATCAACCCCGAAGCCGACCTGGTTTTACAACCAAAAAGTAAGGTAATTGTACTGGGAAGACCCGAACAGATTAGAAAGCTCAACCAAATGTTCCAAATAGGATAGTTTAACAGGCAAGAATTTTTTTGCGTTGAATTTTTTTAGGATATTGGACCCTTTACAAAAAACTAACATAACCACAACATTATTATGAAGTATAGACTTCTTGCCTTTTGTTCATTTTTTATACCATTCCTATCCATGGCCCAGGAGTCAGCGGAAATTGGATTGGATCAAAAAATTGACCTAGCCTTTAAACCGGTTTCAGACTTTTTCAGCAGTGTCATTTTCTTTCAGATCATGGGCACTCCATTTGTTTTGATTCTTTTGGTGGCAAGTGCCGCCTTTTTTACGGTTTATTTCGGGTTCCCCAACATCAGATATTTTGCGAGGGCGATCAATACCGTAAGAGGTAAATATGAGGATATTGAAAAACACGGTGCCAAGGAATTGTATGGCGAGGGAGGTATAGCCCAAGGAAAAGATTTGACCAATGTAGATATTGACGACCATTTGGATATGGTTTTGGATAGCGACATGGCTGTTGACGGTGACATCGTGGATACCATTAGGGATGAAAGCTCCGATGGGGAAGTAAGCCACTTTCAAGCATTGGCTACTGCAGTTTCTGGAACCGTTGGTAACGGTAACATTGCAGGTGTGGCCTTGGCCATCGCTTTAGGAGGACCTGGTGCCACTTTCTGGATGGTGATCTGTGGTTTTTTAGGTATGTCTACCAAATTCGTGGAATGTACACTTGGTGTCCAATACAGGGATGTTGGTGAAGATGGTACCGTTTACGGTGGTCCAATGTACTACCTGAGCAAAGGTCTCAAGAAAAAAGGATATGCCAAATTAGGTAAGGTAGCTGCTGTTATTTTTGCCATATTTTGTATTGGAGGTTCATTCGGAGGTGGTAACGCTGCACAATCCAACCAGGCTACTGTTGTTTTGAAGGAACTTTTTAACCTGAACAGTACCGCTGCCGGATTCTGGATTGGTGTCATTTTGGCGTTCCTTGTGGGAATCATCATTATCGGTGGTATTAAAAGGATTGCCCAAGTAACAGAAAAGGTGGTGCCTTTCATGGCTTTGATGTACATTCTTGCATGTCTTTATATTATGGGAAGTAACTTTTCCTTATTGGATGATGCCTTTGGTTTGATTTTCTCGGAAGCATTTAACCCTCGAGCCATAGGTGTTGGTGGAATCATTGGAGTGCTACTTGTTGGTTTCAAAAGAGCTGCATTCTCTAATGAGGCTGGAGCTGGATCAGCATCTATTGCCCACTCTGCGGTAAGGACCAAATATTCTGCCAGTGAAGGATTGGTGGCTCTATTGGAGCCATTTATCGATACCGTATTGATTTGTACCATGACCGCTTTGGTGATCATCATATTTAATTTTGGTGGTTTCTTTGAGTATGGAGGTGATGGTTCCGGTGCCGTCTTTATTGATGGTATGCCTTACGAAGGTTCTGGTATTACATCCAAAGCTTTCCATGAGTTCATTCCTTATTCCAATGTTTTCTTGACAGTGGCTGTGGTATTGTTCGCAGTATCTACCATGATTTCTTGGTCTTATTACGGACTTCAATCTTGGAAGTATTTGTTCGGTAGAGGTAAAAGAGCGGATTTGGTTTACAAATTGTTGTTCTTGACTTTTGTGATCATCGGTGCTGCGGCAAGCATGAAATCTATTTGGGACTTCTCCGATGCCATGATTTTTGCTATGGTATTCCCGAACATGTTAGGATTGTTCCTATTGTTCCCTGAGGTGAAGAGACAATTGAATCGCTATCTGGATGCCATCAAATTGAAAAGAGAGGCGATTACAGAATAGACTTTATAACGTATGATAAATAACAAATCCCACTTCAAGTTCAGCAAACAGGAACGGAGTGGGATTTTCTTTTTGTTCCTGGTCATCATTGGGCTGCAAGTGGCATTTTACTTGGTTAAGGCCAAACCGTTTGTAGGTGCGCCCCAAATTTATCTGGATGAGGTGGCCCAGGCCAAGTTGGATAGTCTCAAATCCAGCTTGCAAGAAGATGGCTATGTGATGTACCCTTTCAATCCCAATTATATTTCGGATGAAAAAGGATATGCCTTGGGCATGTCGGTGGAGGAGTTGGACCGATTGTTCGTCTTTCGGGAAAAGGGCCAATTTGTAAATTCACCCGAAGTTTTTCAACAAGTGACCCAAGTTTCAGATTCCTTATTGAATGCCATTGCTCCCTACTTTAAATTCCCGGATTGGAAGAAGCACGATCTGCCTTCTACAAGAAAGAGACCTAGTTTTTCTGTTGAAGAAGCAGTTGCAATAAAGGATTTAAATGCCGCTTCAGCTGATGATTTGAAAACGATCAACGGCATTGGGGAAATCTTATCGGCCCGCATCGTAAAATTTAGGGATAGATTAGGAGGGTTTCTCATCAAGGAACAGTTGTATGATGTTTACGGTTTATCTCCAGAAGTTGCAGACCGTGTGCTTTTCCGGTATCAGGTGCTCCAACCACCCGTCGTTCAAAAAATCAATGTAAACACCGCCAATGTTGATCAATTGGCCAAAGTGCCCTATCTCAATTATAAGGTAGCCCGGCAAATTGTTCAATACAGGGATGCCAATGGCAACTTCGCCTCGCTTGGCGAATTAATGAACGTTACATCTTTCCCAACGGAAAGGATTGATAGAATTAAATTATATTTGGCCCTATAAAAAAAGAGCGAATGGTTACGGAAACGTTGTCCAAAATGAACTTTGATTATTCAGAGACCCAAAAGATGGTAGCAGAGTCCGCAAGGGATTTTGCCCAACAATATATTTTGCCCCATGTGATGGAATGGGATGAAGCCCAAACCTTTCCCGTAGAGGTTTTCAAAAAGGCTGGCGAATTTGGTTTTATGGGAATTTTGGTTCCCGAAGAACTGGGTGGTTCCGGTCTGGGCTATCACGAGTACATTGCCATACTTGAAGAGATTTCCAAAGTGGATCCATCCATAGGTCTGTCGGTTGCGGCACATAATTCCCTTTGTACCAATCATATCCTTTCCTTCGGAAACGAAGAACAATTGCAACGTTGGATTCCCAAATTGGCTACCGGTGAATGGATCGGAGCTTGGGGGCTGACCGAACACAATACTGGTTCCGATGCGGGTGGAATGAATACTACCGCTGTGAAGGATGGTGATCATTGGGTGTTGAACGGAGCCAAAAACTTTATTACCCACGGTAAAAGTGGTGACATTGCTGTTGTTATCGCAAGAACGGGCGAAAAAGGTGACAGTCATGGTATGACGGCCTTTGCTGTTGAAAAAGGGACTCCAGGTTTTACAAGCGGTAAAAAAGAGAACAAATTGGGCATGCGGGCCAGTGAAACAGCGGAAATGATTTTTTCCGACTGCAGGATTCCCGATGCCAATCGATTGGGCGAAGTGGGCGATGGCTTTATCCAGTCCATGAAAGTTTTGGATGGAGGACGTATTTCCATTGGGGCACTTTCCTTGGGGATTGCCAAAGGTGCTTATGAGGCAGCACTTAAATATTCCAAAGAAAGGGTGCAGTTTGGTAAACCCATATCGGAATTTCAGGGAATTTCCTTTAAGTTGGCCGATATGGCAACCGAGATCGAGGCATCCGAATTGTTATTGCACAAAGCCGCCTTTTTGAAGAATGAAGGAAGACCCATGACCAAGCTCAGTGCCATGTCCAAAATGTACGCATCCGAAGTTTGTGTAAAAGTGGCAACGGAAGCAGTTCAGATTCACGGAGGGTATGGGTACACCAAAGACTTTCCAGTGGAGAAATTCTACCGTGATTCCAAGCTGTGCACCATAGGGGAAGGCACCACGGAAATCCAAAAGTTGGTCATATCCAGAAAAATTCTAAAGTAATTTGTTTTGTAACAAATTATTAAATGTATATTTGCGCTCCCAAAATATAAAAGAAAGGAGGTTGTAGCCCATGTTAATTATACCAGTTAAAGAAGGAGAAAACATCGATAGAGCTTTAAAGCGCTTCAAACGTAAGTTCGATAAAACAGGTACCATGCGTCAGTTGAGAAGCAGACAGCAGTTCACAAAACCTTCTGTACAACGTAGAGCTGAAATTCAGAAAGCCCAGTACATCCAAGGCTTGAGAGATCAAGAGGAAGTATAGTTTTCCGATTATCATATTGAAATCCCGTTCCATTAATGGAACGGGATTTTTTGTTTTGGGGCTTAGGGGAATATCAATTTGGCTACCTTTGGGATATGTCCATACAAGCCTTTACATCTTACCTAAAACTGGAAAAGAACTATTCGGACCATACCGTAAAGGCTTACGGAAGAGATCTGGATGCTTTTACAAGCTTTTGTACGGATAACTACGATGAAACCAATATAGATGCTGTAGGGTATCCCATGATCCGTAGTTGGATCGTATCCCTTTCCAATGAAGGGGTTTCCAACCGGTCCATCAACCGTAAAATATCTTCGTTACAGGCGTATTACAAATTTCTCCTGAAGGTAGGAGAGATTACCGCATCGCCATTGGCCAAACACAGAGCCTTGAAAACCGAGAAAAAGGTTGAAGTGCCCTTCTCCGAATCCGAAATGGAACTTATCCTAACCGAAATTCCTTTTGAGGAGGGATTTGAAGGAGAACGGGATAAACTGATTGTGGAGCTTTTATATGCCACGGGTATGCGGAGGGCAGAATTGGTCAATCTTAAAGTGACCGATGTAAACTTGGGCAACCGAACTTTAAAAGTTCTGGGCAAGCGGAACAAGGAGCGCATTATTCCCTTACTGGATGCCACAATGGATCAGATCAAGGCGTATTTGGAGGCGCGTTCACAGCTTCAAAACAGCGCTGCTTCACGTTATCTATTTTTAACAAAAGATGGTCTTAAAATTTATGAAACACTTGTTTATCGTATCATAAATAAGTATTTTAGTTTAGTGTCCCCCAAGGTAAAAAAGAGCCCTCATATATTAAGGCACACCTTTGCAACCCATTTGTTGAACAGGGGCGCAGATTTAAATTCCGTGAAGGAATTATTGGGTCATTCAAGTTTGGCATCCACACAAGTGTACACGCACAACAGCATTGCCGAATTGAAGAAAATTCATCAAATGGCCCATCCTAGAAGCAAGAAATGATCGTTTCTTGTATTGTTTAACTCCACTGTCACTTGACAGTACTTTAAAAACTATGTCTTATGAAAGTAAATGCACAATCGGTAAATTTTGTAGCTGATGGTAAGCTTCTCGACTTTATCCAAAAAAGAATGGATAAGATGGATCTATTTTATGACAAGGTTGTTGATTCCGAGGTTTTTTTAAAAGTGGACAACACGAGTACGAAAGAAAACAAGATAGTGGAAATCATGGTTTCTGTACCTCGCGACAAATTTATGGTGAAAAAGCAGTGCAAAACGTTTGAGGAGGCAGTGGATTCTGCCTGTAGTTCATTGGAAAGACAGTTGGTTAAAAGAAAGGAAAAATTAAGGGCCAAGGCCTGATCAAAATTTTTGAAATTTTATTTTGATTAAAAGAAAATATCTCTACATTTGCAGTCCGTTAGAAATAGCGGACTTTTTTTGTGACCGAAAGGGGTTCAAAAT